>CAIYZV010000187.1 GCA_903930765.1 uncultured Pirellula sp. | reverse complement strand
TAGACGTCCTTCCCCGCTTGCATCGCCCAAATCGCGGCTAAGCAATGCCAGTGATTGCAAGTTGCGACCACCACGGCATCGACGTCAGGATCATCGATGAACGTGCGTAGATCGACAGCCGATTTTGCCTCTGGAAAGCGTTTTTTCGCTTTGTCTACGCGTTTTGGATCGGGATCACAGACACCGACTACCTTCACCGACGAAATCTTTTCAAACGAACCCATCAACTCATTCGCTCGACCTCCACAGCTGAGGAAGGCCAATCGGATTTCATCGTTGGCGGAAACGCTGCGAGCCAAAACGGATCCTGCGGTGGCACTGACCACGGCACCTGCTGCGGACCGTTGAAGGAAATGGCGCCGACTGAGTGGAATTCGATGTGACATCGGTAAAACCTACAGCAAGTTCTTTGAAAAAGGAATTTGGACGACATCCCTCGAGGGCACAAACGGAGGAGGGATCGTGTTAAGCTACAAAATACTGGGGGACCAATCCGTTGTATTCTCCAAAGTGTCCTCCAAAGTTTACACAAAAACCATCGGCAATCCCATCGGCAATCCCATGAAGGCCTACCTCCTCCACGTTCTCCTCGCGTCTGTGATGTGCATTCACGGGATGTGCATTCACGGAACGAACGCGAGATGCGAGGAGATCAATCGCAATTTTGATGCCCGCAATTTCGATGCCGAGGCCGAAACTCGGGATAGCAATCCTCCCAACGTCATCGTTTTCATCTCCGACGATCAAGGTTGGGGGGATTTTGGCTTTCAAGGTAATTCGAATTTTGTAACACCAAACATGGATCGATTGGCCAAAGAAGGAACTGTTTGCACGCGGTTTTACGTATGCCCCGTTTGTGCTCCGACACGGGCGGAGTTCCTGACAGGGCGTTATCATCCCAGGGGTGGTGCCCTCGGTGTTACCCAAGGGGAGGAGCGACTCGACCTGGATGAAATAACTCTCGGCGATCGTCTTTCTCGGCGCGGGTACGCGACAGGTGCCTTTGGCAAGTGGCACAACGGATCCCAATATCCCTACCATCCCAATGGACGAGGATTCGACGAATTCTATGGCTTCTGCTCCGGGCACTGGGGAGACTATTTTTCACCGCCCTTGGAACAGAACGGTAATCCCGTTCGTGGGAATGGATTTGTCGCGGACGACTTCACCGATCATGCTCTCTCCTTCATCAAAGAGCATCGCGATCGACCGTTCTTTTGCTACGTCGCGTTCAATACACCTCATACACCCATGCAGGTACCTGCGGAGTATTTCGATCGTGTGAAGACACGAGAACTTCGATTTCGACATGTGGGGCGTCAAGGTGAAAAAGAAGACGACGCAATGACACGGGCTGCGATCGCCATGGTCGAGAACATCGATACCAACGTAGGACGCGTCTTGAACCAACTGGATCAATTGGATTTAACCCAAAGGACCATGGTGTTCTATTTCAATGATAATGGGCCCAACAGTTATCGTTGGAACGGAGGGATGAAGGGACGAAAAGGTAGCACGGATGAAGGGGGCGTTCGTTCCCCGCTGCTGGCTCGATGGCCCGGCACGATTTCTTCAGAGCGAACTCTGGAACAACTCTCGGGAGCCATCGATTTGGTTCCTACGATTTGCCAATTGATCGGCGAGCCGCTCGCGAACCATTCCACTTCGGGGAATCCATTGGATGGAATCAGTTTAGCCAGTCAGTTGACCGATCCGACACAACCGGTTATTGAGCGAACGCTGTTTACCCAGTGGGGTGGTAAAGTCGCGATGCGCCACAAAAATTTTCTCTGCGACGCCAACGGAGGCTTGTTCGATCTACAGAAGGATCCAATCCAAAGTACGGACATTCGAGAACAGTATCCCGAACAAGCCGATTTCATGCGGCAGTCAATTTCGGCATGGAAACGCGATGTCCTCGATCAAGGACCCTCCGATCGGCCATTTTTGGTGGGGCATCCTAAGCGTCCCCGGACCGAACTACCCGCCCAGGACGGTAAGTGCTCCGGACCCTCAGTCCGTCGCAGCAACACCGCTCCGAATTGCTCGTACTTCACTCGCATTACGTCCGAAAACGACGAAGTCTTTTGGAAGATTCAAACGCTTCAGGAAGGGCTGTACGACGTGGTGATTCAGTACTCGGCACCTGAAAATGCGATTGGGATTGAGATGGAATGCGATGCTGGGGGAACCAAAACCAAACGACCCATACGGAGTGCATTCACGTCGCTCAATTTCGGTGACGAGCACGATCGAGTGCCTCGTCAGACTGAGTCATTGATGAAAGAGTTCAAGACGATGAGCCTGGGGCAAATCTCGCTCGGGGCAGAAACGATGAACGTTCGATTGCGATTGGTGGACGCCTTGAAAACTGCAATCGACGGGGCTTCGAACGGGTTAGAGATTCGTGCTGTCGAATTGATTAGACAATGAAAATGGTTCAAATGGCTGCATCATCCACGCGTAGTGTCTCCATGGGTGCGATTAACAAGCGGGCATTTGAGCGAATGTTTAGCTGAGCGAATGGGTAGTTGAGCCGAACGAGGCGATTGATCTACAAGGGGGATTCCATGGTCATTGAGTATCGTATTAGCAAATCCTGGTCTTACGCCTGGGGGTGTTTCATCCTGATGATGGCGAGTTCCCTCGTTTCGATTGGGGATGATCCGAAACCGAATGTGCTGTTCATTGTCGGCGATGATATGGGGTATGCCGACGTCGGGTTTCATGGATGCGACGAGATCCCGACACCCAATCTCGACGCGCTCGCAGCATGTGGTGTGCGCTGCACCAACGGCTATGTGTCCGGGCCATACTGCTCACCGACCCGAGCCGCCTTGCTCACAGGAAGGTACCAAACGCGGTTTGGGCACGAGTTCAATCCGAGCGCGGATCCCCATGGATTGCCTGTCTCAGAAACCACCCTCGCCGACGGATTGAAACAAGCCGGGTACACGACCGCATTGGTCGGTAAATGGCATCTCGGTAATCAGCCTCGAAAACATCCTCAAGCTCGTGGCTTTGATGAATTCTTCGGATTCCTGGGTGGTTCTCATAGCTATTTTGAAACCAATGGGATGCTTCGAGGCAAAACTCCCGTCTCGGAAATGGAGTATACGACCGATGCATTTGCCAACGAAGCTGTCTCATTCATCGATCGGAATCAGAATAGGCCTTGGTTTCTGTACCTCGCCTTCAACGCGGTACATACCCCAATGCATGCTACCGAGGATCGCTTGAAACGCTTTGCTCATATCGCAGACCCGCAACGCCGAAAGTATGCGGCGATGATGGTTGCGATGGATGAAGCGATTGGCAAGGTGCTCGAGGAGTTGAAGAAGACCCAGCAATGGGAGAAAACATTTGTCGCATTCATTAGCGACAATGGTGGTCCGATGATGAAAGGGGTTACGGTTAACGGATCCAACAACGCGCCACTACGCGGTAGCAAACGAACCACGCTCGAAGGAGGTATTCGCGTACCATTCTTAGTATCATGGCCCGGCAAAATTGCGTCAGGGGTTTTCGACAAGCCAGTAATTCAGATCGATTTGCATGCCACGGCGCTTCAGGTCACTCAAGCTCCGGTCTCCAAGTCTTCGAACTTCGACGGCGTCAATTTGCTCCCTTACTTTACCGGCGACGATCCGGGAGAGCCTCACGATGCGCTGTACTGGCGCTTTGGCAAGCAAATGGCTATCCGAAGCGGTGACTGGAAACTCGTTCGCTACGATACGACCGCCGATGGCAACGATCAACCCGAGATCAGTTCGCTGAAGCTATACAACCTTGCGAAGGACATTCATGAGGATCATGATTTGTCTGAGGAAATGCCGGCGAAAGTCGAGGAATTGAAAACCAAATGGGATCGATGGAATCAGTCCAACGTCGAGCCGCTCTGGGGTGGAAACGGCAAAGCACAAACCAAGGAGCGTGCGGGAACATGATGGATTTGAACCTGAAGAAGAGCTCAAACCCAGAGAAGCTTGTGAACGCTGGGCGTCGGTGTAGCTTTACCGTGGGCAAGAGTCTCGTGGCCTCGACTCGTTTCCTCCAAATCACCAGCCTCAAGGTTGCATGCCGTTCGCGATCCATGTCGCTGCTGATGGCCTGCGTGTTTCTTGTGAGCAGCTTGGCGAGCCCGGGGTATTCACTGGACACACCCCCGGCAGTGGATGCACAGCCAATCGCCGCACGAAAGTCAATCCCAGCACCGCGACCAAACATAGTTATTCTGTATGCGGATGATATGGGGTATGGAGATCTCGGTGTTCAGAATCCGGATTCGAAAATTCCAACACCCAATTTGGATCGATTGGCCAGAGAAGGGACCCGTTTCACCGATGCGCATAGCTCGTCCGGAGTATGCACGCCCAGTCGCTACGCCATGCTTACCGGGCGATACCACTGGCGCAAATTCCATGGGATCGTAAACTCATTCGATCCGTCAGTCCTCGATCACGAACGGACCACGTTGGCGGAATTGGTCGGAGCACAAGGTTACAACACTGCATGCATCGGGAAGTGGCATTTGGGATGGGATTGGTCTGCTATCCAACGTGTTCCGGGCAAGCCGGCCAATGCGAAGGAAGGGTATCCCCCTGACGCCTTTGATTGGAGCAAGCCGATTCCAGGTGGGCCGCTGGCCCACGGTTTTGATGATTACTTCGGAGACGATGTCCCGAACTTCCCTCCGTACGCGTGGTTTGAAAACGATCGCGTGATTACCGAGCCGACAGTACCGCTGGTCAACGGTACCCCCACCGCAGAAGGCGGCTGGGAAACACGACCGGGGCCAGCCGTGAAGGATTGGGATTTCTGGGCCGTGATGCCCAAGCTAACCGATCGTGCAGTTGAATGGATCGAGCATCAGAACGCAGAGAAACCTTTTTTTCTTTACTTCCCCTTCACGTCACCCCATGCACCGATCATCCCTACCGAAGAGTTTGTTGGTCGCTCCAAGGCCAACGGGTACGGCGATTTCATGGTCCAAACCGATGACGCTGTCGGCCGAGTTCTTCGAGCTCTCGATGAAAAGGGATTCACGGACAATACACTGGTCATTTTCTCCTCCGACAATGGTCCCGAGCAGTATGCGTATGCTCGTCTCAATAAATTTGATCATCGGAGCATGGGGCCTCTGCGTGGACTCAAAAGGGATCTCTACGAAGGTGGTCATCGAGTGCCATGCATCGTCCGTTGGCCCGGCATGATCCCTAAGGAACGGGTGTGCGATGATCTGATAAGTCAGATCGATTGGTACGCTACGATTGCAGCGTTGTTGCAAGTGGAAATACCCGATGGCAATGCGGAGGACAGCTTCAACCAATGGCCTTTGCTCACCGGGACTGGCCCTGGTGCGCGAACATCGGTGGTTCATAATACGAACGCCAATGGCTACGCGATTCGGCATGGAGACTGGGTGCTCATCGAAGCCAAGTCGGGAGCCGTCACCAAGGTGCCAGAGTGGTTTGAATCGAAGTTCGGATATTCGCCCAATGCCTACGACGGGGAGCTGTACAACCTGAAGCAGGATCTCGCCCAAAAGATTAATCTTTACGGTGAGTTCCCAGAGCGCGTGCAAGAACTATCGACACTCTTAAAAACGATTCGCACCTCGGGCACACCGCGTTAGGCTGCCTGATTTAGTCTGTCGTTCGTTTAACTCTTCCACGTTCCATCAACACGAACTGTGATTGCGGTCGAATCGTACGGATGCGCCTGTTCTTATGCGCCCGTTGTTATGCATCTGTTGTTATGCATCTGTTGTATTGCGACGCTACTGTTGTCAATCAGTTGATTGCTCTGAGCTATTCGCATCGGATCGGTATCGTCCAAACCACAGGAATAATGCGCTCATCAAGAGGTAGCCGATCGCGATCGGAGTTGCTTGGAAGAGATACGAGCCAGCTGGGGGAGTCGACGTTGGAAAGAGAAAGTCGACGATGTTTCCTTGCAATTGGAACGCATGCGTCAAGCCTACTGCGGCAAAGATCGCGGCCAGCAGAGACCAACCGGATGCTGCGTAAAACTTGCGATCGATCAGCGAAGCTGCGATCGAGGCGAGGAACATGCAGGTGAAGATATAGCCTCGTTCCAGCGACAAAAGGCCATGCAGCAAAAATCCATTCACTTCCGCTTGCGGATTGGCGGTTAGAATCGTCTGCATGGTGTTTCCTCCGTGGGCGAGGAAATCGCTTTCGGACGTCTTGGTGAAATCAAAAGCGCTCATAAAGGCTCCTTGGACGACGGTTTGGCCCCATGCAGCAATCGCAGGAAAAAGCCCAATCGCCACGGCCGGAGCATGCTCGGCCGGCGTCGCTGTGAACGCTTGTGCGGTGATCACGATACCGATCCAAAGAACGATTGCCACACCCGATTCGATTGGAATCAGGCTTTGGATCACCGCTACCGTCCCCGTGCAGCAGATCAACGTGATCACCAATCCGTTGAGGGTTGAATAACCCGCCCGAGCGCCGAGCGCTTTCCAGCCGGGGTGGCCGATGTAGATGGTTGTCGGAAAGCAACTCCCGAAGAGAGCAGCGCTCATCGTCCCAATCCCATTCGCAGCGAGGCTTGGGGCTGTCGGAAAGCGATCTCCTGCAGCTTCGGCGGATTCGATGTTTTGAAGGCTTCCGATCAGATTAAACAGTCCCATCGGAATGATTACCGAAAGATGGACTAGCCAGGTCCCGGGCTGTTGAAGGGTCTGCCATAGCTCACTCCCGTAAAAGTGTGGCAGGGACCATTGCGTCGTTGCGATCGCGTTTTTCACATTGGCAATGCTCATCGTGGAGTTCATGATCCACGATGGAGCGCTGGGCCATAACCCTTGGACACCGGTAAGGAGCCAAGCGACGACGGTTCCCGAGATCACCGCGATCAATCCGCCTGGCAAGTGCCACGGGAATTTGGAATGGCTGAAGTAGACGATTAGCACTATTCCGAGAGGAAGCATTGCTAGGAGCGGTTTTTGGAAGATCTGCAACGCGAAGGTCATCGAGATAAATCCGATCGCGATCCCCGCTAACGTAGAAAGCAAGGCTGCGCGCGGCGTGCAACGCCGAATCGGTTCCGCGATAAACGCCCCGAGGAATTCGATCACACCCGATCCGATACATGCGACCAGTCCCATCTGCCACGCTAAATTCGCCGCCTCTGTGGAACTCGCACCTCGCTCGACGGCTTGGCGGTATACCGGTCCCATGACGAAGAACACATAGACCAACAATGAGGGCGTGTTGATGCCGTAAGGCAACGCAGTAACATCGCTACGGTTGGTTTTTTTCGCCAACTGGTGCGCTTGCCAAGCGTAAAAAAGATTTCCCAGCACGATGCTGATGGCGGCCCCTGGGAGTATGCGTTGGTAAAGCAACTGATTCGCCTCCCCAGCCATACCGCATTGCGTTGAGCAGAGGGCCACAATCAGTAGCAACTGGACGAGGTTGTCGATGAACAGTCCGAAGAATCCATCAAGGTCTCGCCGGACAAATAGTGGATAGCTCATGAGTGCATGCGGGAGTCGTTAGTAGGAGTAGACCAGCGAAGGGAATACGATGCTTGAGGAAGCCATTCGTAGGAATCCAATTAGGTGCTGGTTTGCGTGTTGGGAGAACGGGGTAGCTCGACGGATTTTTGCCTAAGAGAGGGTTTCCCATCGGCAAGCATGGTCGTTCCCATCGGCGTAAAAAATGCACCTCTCGGAGGTAGTTTAGCGAGAGGATCGCTGCTGCTGGTGCCCAGTGCGCTAGAAACTTTGGGTTTGGGAAATGCCTAAGAGAATCCGTGGGTCGGAACGTGGCCGAGTGGTGGGAGGGGCGGGGTTGGTAGATGCGAGCACGATGAAAAACGGCGAAACCACGACCATATCGCTCCGAGG
>CAIYZV010000186.1 GCA_903930765.1 uncultured Pirellula sp. | reverse complement strand
TCAGTCGGGTCGCCCATAGGTGCACGACCGATCACTTCGATCGTTTCTCCCGGAAGAAGTCCCATTTCGAGCAGTCTCGCTGCGACATTGTCGGAGCCAGCGACGTCGACAATGACACCTTTCTCGCCTATTTGAAGTTCGCTCAAAGTCATCCGAGAGGGCGGCATAAGAAGAAGCTATTCCCGTTGATAGGAGTGAGACTTACTCGGGGTGCAATCGATCCGCTCAAGGACCACGCTCTGGAACAGCCACCGCGCTCTGGAACAGCCAGAGTGCTCTGGAACAGCCAGAGTGCCCTCCGATAACGACAGGATTTTGAGGGGGATGGATGCAGCGAGCAGTGAAGTTCGAGTTGAGGACCGCGAGGAACCGAGCCGGTTACGCCGAACGCTTACCTGGGGATGCGAGCATGGGAATCGCGGGCCGCCGATGGGTTGCCTGTTGCTTCCGGACCAGCATCGGAGACTGGGCAGACAAAGATCTCGGCTGAACCGCCAAGTCTCAGGCACATCTTCTTGCCTTCGATGGCCAATAAGCACGTTTCACCTGGGCAGAGCATTCGGATGCGACATCCGCGTCGAATCCCCATCTCTTCGAGCCGATGGATGTTGGGTTCTTCGCCTGCCAACTCCACGACGATCCCCTCGCACTCCGGAGAGAGGTACTCGACAGGAACTGGTACGTCGGCGATTGGACTGATCATCAACAGAACTCCGAAGAACGTCTCTTCATCACTGATCGTCCGTAATCGTACTTTAATTGAGACTGAATTTCAATAAGGGAGTTCGAGTCGTTCGTTTCGGGACACCCAAGGAACCATTTTTTCCCCGATGATTTTCGCAATTTTTGGTGCGAAAAAAAGTTTTGGATTCGGATTAGGGGAGGGGTAAATCGGTGTTGGGCCTCAAGAATACATGGAATTTGTGAAACTGCTGGGGGTGGGGTGTCGATGGAGATGGGGAGGTCTACAAGTGGCCGGAGAAACCAGGGAATGGTTTCAGGAGATGGGCAAGGAGGTCCGAGGCGGTACTCTTTACCCCTTTTTCCTGATGCGACGCCTTCAGCGGATTTTCTGCCAGGAACTCGATTTTCAAACTGTTGAAATCAGACTAGGTTTTGTAAACTCGGTCTCCTTGTCCGTGGGAACTGGGCGGTCATCGGGCGTTTTTCCGACGCCGGATAGGCTCCAGCAGCACTCCAACACAAGCCCGACTCCTTGGGCCCAGCGAAGGCATCGAAGTGCAAAAAGACTTATCGAGCCAGAAAACATTTTACGACCGATGGGGGTGGCTGGTCCTCATCTTGAGCTTGGCGTGCGTACCCTTTGCGTTCTACGGCGCGGGCCTAGCCGTTCAAAGCAACGTCAACAAAGTTGAGGATTGGCTTCCGAAGTCCTTCTCGGAAACGGGTGAGCTCTCGCGATTCCGCAAAAATTTCCCGTCGGATCAGTTTATCTTGATCAGCTGGGAGGGATGCCAACTCGGTGAGGATCCATCGCAGCCAGACCAGGACGATCCACGGATCGCGCAGCTGATCTCGAAGCTCGTTCCGGAGAACGTCGATCCGAATGATATCAATGACGTCGAGGCAAAGAAGTATTTTAAGAGTGCCCAGTCGGGCCGAACGTTGCTTGAGCAATTGACGACTGGCCAGCATCCGTTGACCCATGCCGAGGCGGTTGAGCGGCTCAAGGGAGCATTGCTCGGTCCGGATGGCCGTCAGACATGCGTGATGGTTTCTTTGGACCCAGCGACTTCTGCAAAACTCAAACCGATTTTGGGTCGGGGGCAGTACCGTGTTTTCCGCCCCAGCATTCCTCCGGGGGTATTGCGTCGAATTGTTGCCGATGTTGGCATTTCGGATGCCGACATGCATTTGGGAGGTCCTCCTGTCGATAATATCGCGATCGACGAAGAGGGAGAGCGGACGCTCGTTCGGCTAGCCGGCCTTTCGGGGCTTCTCGGCCTGTTCCTCGCCTGGTGGTCCTTGAGAAGCGCATTGTTGACGTGGATCGTCTTCATGTGCTCAGTCACCAGCGCTGCTGCGTCGTTGGCGATCATTTGGGCGACCGGCGAGACCGTCGACGCGATAGTCTTGTCGATGCCATCTCTGGTTTATGTGCTAGCGATCTCTGGTGCCGTCCACTTCATCAACTACTATAAGGATGCGGTTCACGAAGGAGGGCTGAAGGGCTCCACGGAGCGAGCGGTGATTCATGCGCTCAAGCCAGCGATCCTTTGTTCGGTGACGACGGCGTTCGGTTTGTTGTCGCTGTGCGCGAGCGAATTGGTTCCTATTCGCAAGTTCGGGATGTACTCCGCGTCCGGCGTAATGATTTTGAATTTGGTGTTGTTCCTGTTGCTGCCATCGGCGCTCCACATACTGGGGTATGCGAAGCGATGGGTGAAGGATCCCGCAGAAATTGCGAGGGCCAAGGCGAACGCGGCTTTGGGCGGAGCAGCAAAGCAGACCTTCAGCGAGCGGTTTTGGGCGACGTTTTCCGGATTCATCGTTCGCAATCACGTCGGCGTTTCGATTGGAAGCATTCTCCTCTGCGGATTCATCGGATTCGGGCTGACCAAGACACGTACCAGCATCGATTTGCTTGAACTTTTTGACTCAAGCGCTCGCATCCTCAAGGATTACCGTTGGCTGGAAAAGAACCTGGGGATGTTGGTCCCGCTTGAGATTGTTCTCGAGTTCGACAAGGACAGTGTTGCAAACGTCGAGGACACAACCGGTGAGCCTCGCATT
>CAIYZV010000185.1 GCA_903930765.1 uncultured Pirellula sp. | reverse complement strand
TCGAACGTCGTGCCAGCATGGGTGCGAATACTGAAAAAGAGTCTGCTGGCTCAGATCGATCGACGTTGACCGATCTGCGCACCGTCGGAGTCATGATCGTCGATCGGCCTGGATTCAGCCCCATCGAAGACGATGAAAACTATTCCGGAGAGTTCCAATCGTGGATCATCGCCCCTGTCGTTCAACATCCGCGTCCAGGAAGCGATGAAATCGATATGGCGTGCGAGGAATGCTGGGTCGAGAATCGCCCCCAACGGACCATGGCATTTTTGGGGCGCGTACGCACGTCCGAAGGGGAATCCATTCAGGAGGTTTTTCTGGCGGAATGGACCGACCCCAACCTCGACAGTGAACACAGCGTTATCGAAAAATGCATTAGTGAAAACGGTGATTCTGAAGATACTGTTGCTGTAGCCGCATCCTGTTCGCGTCTTGCACCCATCGACAGTGAAGGGCGACTGGAGGCCGGGCCTGGTGTTCGCGTGCGTCGGTTAACCCATACCGAGCGGGGAATCTCCGGCCCACGGAATTGGCTCCTCGGCTCGCCCGACGGCGCACGGATTTACTTTCCGATGCCCGACCGCGAAGGCATCGTCCAAATCCACTACGTCGAGATCGATTCGGGCAAGGTGTTGCAGTTGAGCCATTTGGAACATTCCCTCGAAAACCAACTGGCGATTCGGGGCGACGGACAATGGATATCGGGACTTTCTAACTCCCTTCCAACGCTGGTCCACACAGTGACCGGCGAAACGCAGATCGTTACGAATTTGCCGACCGAAATCACAAAAATCACCGGTGCTATCCATTTTCTGCCCGATGGTTCGGGGCTGATAATGCATGCGTATACAGGCACTTCCAGAACAGAATCCGGTGAAAAGCAATGGCTGCAGCTCTGGACATGCTCCGTACACTATGAAGCAACACCGCTAAGCTAAGCGGCCGTTTTGCTGGCGTTGCGGACGACCAACCGCATTGACCAATTTTTCTGCATTGACCAATTCTGTCGACGATCACGAAAGACCATCCGAGAACGCCATGAAACCTCGCAACGATATCGGTGGAGTTGTCCATGTGTACCAAAAGTACAATCCGATCGAGTTCCCCAGCCCCAGTAGTGAATCGCCCGATTTGGTCTCCGGGGCGTTCGAACATGCGCTGGCGTATGGAAGTTATCGCGAGTTGACGGAAGAAGAACTAGCTCGAGCGATCGAGCTGGACCCTAGCCAGATTGCTGGGTTGGGGCCGAGCATCGACGCGTTGAAAGCGATGCTCGAGGAACGAAAACGAAAAATCCTCGAAACCTACCAAAGCGATGGGCTCGATAAAAAGGCCAATTCAAGGTTCGAAAAACTTTCACGACGCGTCCGGCCCCCGGCCAAGCTAAAAGGGCTCTTCGACCGCGCGATACGATTGTCGCAGATTTACTTGCTCGAGCAACTCTGGTACCAAGCCGATCGAAGCGATCCTGATTTCGCGCGCGATGTCCTGGTCACCATGGAGGCGTTGGGGGACAAGTATCAAATCGATGAACTGATCTCCAAATACACCTTCACCGGTCGCCAGAAGATGGATATCCCAGAGGCGATTGAGATCAAAAAAGAGTTGGAGCAAATCGACGAGCTACTCAAGCAGTTGGAAGAAGCGGCCAAAACAGCGCAGATCGGGCTGATCGACATGGAGGCTCTTGGTCAGTACGCACAACCCAACGACTTGAACGCCCTGGAAGAAATCCGTGAACAGATCAAGAATGTCGTACGAGAGATGGCGGAGCGACAAGGGCTCGATCGAAGCGAATCGGGTGCTTTTCGTTTGACCCCCAAAGCCTACAAGACATTCCAAGCGAAACTGCTCGACAAGATTTTTTCCAATCTGCAAGCATCGCGAAGCGGTCGTCATACCGGACGCATCGTTGGGGATGGCAGTGTCGAATTGCCGACGACCAAGGCTTACGAGTTCGGGGATTCGATCGCCAATCTCGATGTCGTACAGTCGGTGATGAATGCGATGCTGCGCAGGCCAAACGAACGTCCGG
>CAIYZV010000184.1 GCA_903930765.1 uncultured Pirellula sp. | reverse complement strand
TGCGTTTTCTGCGTCACCCCACAGTCGTTGCATGATCGCCTCATGCTTCTCCTGAATTTGAAGCGTGTAGCTTTCTGCATCACCCCCTCCACCCATCAAGTTCGCGAGGGCGAGATAGACGCGAATCAGTATCTTTTCATAGTCCTCACCCGCATACGAACGGACCGAATCGTCGGTCCACATCGAGACGGTCTTTTCGGTCATCGACTCTTGCTCGAGATAGTCGAAACGATCCCGGACTTCCTTGAGACGCGTCTCCGCCCGCTGCGTTTGTCCCTCGAGCAAATCCACGACGGCCAAATCGAGATTCGCTACATCCCGATCGTGACGGTTCCCTCTTTGCAATTTATCTAAATGCTCGCGGCAACTTTGAAGCTGACCTTCATAGAAAAGCGTACGTGGCAACGCCAACCGCTTGGCATGGGTCGAACATCCAGACAATGTTCCAGCGATGCCGATCACTACGACGGCGACGCGAAGAAGGCGAACAAAAAAGGCTTCGACCCCGTTTTTCATCGCGTGAACGGGTTGTAATTCCAAACCTTGCCCATGGCTGTCTTGTGGTACCCCTTGCGAATCTCCGAGGACTGCTTGTCCGCAAATCCGGTGTGGATGTTGGTCAACTCCAAGGTGAGCAAGTAGTCCCGCTGGGACGAGGAGTTCCGCGTCGTCGTGCCGCTGGTTAGACGAGCGTACAAAAGGTAATCGATCGGTATACCTTGTCGCTGAAGCACCGATGCGAAAAGGGCTTGATTGTCCGGGATAAACAATGAATCAGGACGCAATCGCGTTTCGAAGAGTGCCGCGTCCACCATCCTCCGACTAATCGACTGAAACGCATCAGACTCCAGGATCTTGCTGTCGATCTGTTCGTAGAGTTGGTCCTTGAAGTCACCGATGTCTTCAACCATTTTGTTTTCGATCCCGACAAAGCAGATCGATTTTTTGATCGGCTGACCATCAGGCCCCACCGGGCAATCCCCTTGATGCTGACGAGCCAATAGCTTGGCGACAGCTTCGTCCACCAACGGATCAAAAACTTCGGCTCCACCTTTATGGCTGCCGACGAGGTTTTCCGATTGCGGTTTGACGATGTGACCGTACTGATACCCGCGGCAACCTAACAGCGAGGCCAGCGATACCACTGAAAATCCTGTGAGCCATTCACGTCGACGCATGGGTGATTCCCTTACCCCAAAAAACAATCGATCCACCGCTTGGGATTCTTCACAATCCATCCCCCGATCACAAGATGGATTATCGACCAGGGAATCAATTCGAATCCAAAAAGAACGGGACGATTGAGGGCATCACCAGCATCCAAAGGTATCGCTAGCAATACCCATCTAGACCGTCGATCCTGCCCGAGCCTATGTCTTGCTCGCCGTAATTTCCCGCGGGGCCAGAGATTGCGAGGTTAGGATTCATGCAGATCAATGCCGCAATGAAACCTGCTTGCCGGTCTTTGCCGATTTATAGATAGCATTGATCAGTTCGACGCTCCTGCGCCCTTCGGTTCCATCGATCCGCGACGGGAGTCCCCCTTGGATCGATTTGACAAAGTCCTTGAAAAGTTCGCGGTGAGCGACGTGGCCGATGGCAGCCGGGTCGGAGGCACCGCCCCCGGTCGTGTTGGACTTCATCTCGGCAAGCACCTTTTCATCCTGCTTCTTGGGCTGAGCGAAACTCCATTTGACGATGGCTTCCTCTTCGAGGACCGCCATTCCGTGCGAACCGGCGATTTCGATCCGCTTGAGCGACCCCGGATAAGCCGCCGTGGTAGCAACAATGGTACCCAAAGCACCTGATTCGAACTCCAAGGTCGCCACCGCTGTGTCTTCGACCTCGATCCTCTCATGAGCGCGCAAAGCGGTCATCGCGCTGACGGCGCGGACTGGCCCCATCAACCACAACAACAAATCCACGCTGTGGATCGCTTGATTCATCAATGCCCCGCCACCATCGAGCTGCCATGTTCCTCGCCACTTGCCGCTATCGTAGTACTGTTGAGTCCGGAACCACTTTACGATGGCGTCGGCAACGGAGATCGATCCAAAGCGATTTTGTTCGATGGCTGCTTTCATCAACATCGCGGAACGATGAAATCGCGATGGGAAAATAGTACCAAGGTAAACGCCTTGTTTTTCGCATTCAGCGATCAATTGATCGCATCGCTTCGTGGTCACCTCTAGCGGTTTCTCAATCAAAATATGTTTGCCGGCCTTTGCAGCCATCAACCCTGGCTCCAAATGAGCACCGCTGGGGGTGCAAATCGTAACCACATCGACATACGGATCCTGCAACATGGCCTTGAGGTCATCGTAAGGCAGACCTCCGAACTCATCTGCAAACGCAGACGCTTTCTCCATATCCCGCCCGTAGCATGCAACCAATTTCGATCCTCGCATCTCAGCGATCGCACGCGCATGGAACTTGGCTATCATTCCGCATCCGATGATTCCCCAACCGATCATAGCTCACCTCTGAAGTGCATCATGGTCCATCCCTAACGACATATTGATTTTAATCTCGCACTCGGCGTTATCGATCAGCCTAGGGCAAAACGTCTACCTATCGGCGCGGAGCGAGGCCAACAATGGCTGACGCATTGCGAGCAACGCAGCACCCACGCAAAAGAGCAACCCGAGCACGACAACCCAGAACAGCATTGCGAGGGGCGAGCCGATAGCGGACATCGATTGACCACGCAGCAACACCGGTGCCGATGCCAAGATCGCGGCACCTGCCCCAATTCCAATTCCTCGCATCAATTGCCAACCGTTTTCGAGCGATAGCGCCCACACCAAACGATTCTTGGGAAATCCCATGGCCCGCATGGCTGCCAATTCGGACTGCCTTTCCAGGGCGCTTCGCAATTGCGTCACCCCTAAGCCTAATGTTCCTAACAGCAATCCGAGGGCACCGAGGACTTGGAATGCACTCAAGTAAGTATTCTGCACGGCCAAGAGTTTGGCGAGGA
>CAIYZV010000183.1 GCA_903930765.1 uncultured Pirellula sp. | reverse complement strand
GTTGGAGACCCAGCGTTGCTTGACCCTGTTGCCGCAACCGATCGCGGAGCTTCCCAAGAGTTGGTTCCTCTTCGCGACCGGAGAGTTTGCAACGGCAGTGACGGTGGCGCTCAAAGCGCATGAAGAGATCAACGTAACGCCGCTCGATCCTTTCGCAGCATGGGATGTGCAGCGCGATGAAAGCGATATCGCCGCGAGCACCCGCATCACGTCTGCGGCCAACTCGGGCGCAGCGATCGATTTCGTCAGACAATGTCTCCCGGTGAATTTGCTCGATCCAAAACGACCTCCAACTCCCCAGAGCCTGCTTCGGCGTTGGGGCGGCTGGGGTGTGCTCGCCGCATCCGCAGCTGCGATCGGAGGTTACTTGCTCCTCAGCGACATTTGGCAACTTCAATCCGAAGCAGATGGACTTGAAAGCGAACTGCGCGACGCGACCAAATTGACGTCGAAGTACCTTGAGAAATCGGACCAGGTCCAAGCGGTCGAAGGATGGTTGTCCGATCAAGTCGACTGGCTCACGGAACTCACCGAACTTTCAACGCGATTGCCGGAGGGCTCGAATGCGTCCGTTCGACGGTTGACCGCCAGTTCCAGCAGCAACGGTGCGTCGATCGATATCTCCGTCCAAGCGAACACACAGGAGACGATCTCGGAACTTGAGAATCGAATCCGAGGAGCCAAATATTCCGCGGTCAGCAAACAGATCAGCCAGAATGCCAACTCGGCGGAATACCCGTGGCAATTCGATACCCACATCACCTTCGACCTCGATCCTCCTCGCCCGAAGTTGTTCGGTCCCTCGACGTCATCGCCCAGCGATCGCAAATCCGCCAAACCTAATGGCACCAAGGAACCGGACGCGACAGCAAAAGACGCGACAGCAAAAGACGCGACAGCAAAAGACGCGACAGCAAAAGACGCGACAGCAAAAGACAGTGAACGTAAACCGGACTCGCCCGAAGTTTTAGATCCAACCGCAGCGCGTTCTATCGAAGTCCCGCCACCTGCTGAAGACCCGCAACCTGCCCCTTCCGCGGGAGAACCTGCGTCGACCGATACCGCAACAACCGACACCGCAACAACCGACACCGCAACAACCGACACCGCAACAACCGATACCACAACAAAGAAGGTGGACCGATGACACCTCGAATGAAGTGGTTGTTACTGGCATGCTCCGCAGTGTTCGGCCTCTACGGAATCGATGCACTCTATCGAAGCTCTATCGAGGAGCCGCGGACTGCGTTGACGCAAAAAATCGACATGTTGACCGAGGACATCAACGAAGCCAAACAGCAGCAAATGCAGTCGCAAAAGATCGGTCGCCGCCTGGCCGAATATTCCGCGAGAGCGTTGCCCAGCGATCCAATGCTGGCGCGATCCTCTTACCAAGAATGGCTGCTGGATCTGGTGGATCGGAATAAATTCCTCGCGACATCGGTCGATGCATCCCAGCCCGTCCCGTTAGAAATCCGTTCCCGAACGAAAAAGGGAAAGCGAGTTCGTGTTGGCCATCGGATCGACTACTCGTTGCGAGGACAAGCATCCTTGGCAAAGTTTACTGATTTCATGGATCAATTCCGAAAAGCCGGGCACTTGCACAAGATTCGTTCGATGACGCTGAATCCGATCGGAAACGAAGGGCGACTGGACATCAACCTTTCGATCCAAGTCCTCAGCATGGAATCTTCGACGAACGAATCGAATTTAGGGGATTGGAGCATGTTGCCGGACGCACAATTAGCTCTCAAGCCACCTGTGCCACTCGTCCGAAGAAACCCATTCGCTCGAGGGTTTGCCAAGGCCCTTAACGACGTGGAGCTTAGAGCCATTACGACCAACCGGGACGGGATCACGGAGGCTTGGTTCGCCGCCGATGCACGTGGTACGATATCGAAAGTACCAGCGGGGAGCAACCTGCCCCTCGCGTTGCACGACATCGCAGTCGTTGAGATCTTGAGCGACAGGGTGCTGGTCAATGTGAATGAGGATCCTCATTGGATCCGAATGGGTGAGTCGATCGGCGAAGCGGTCGCAACAAAATCGCAAACTTCGACCGGAGACGAATAATGAGTTCCTCGATCCAAGGCAATCGCTCGATCCGACTTCGTTCCCTCGCATGGAAGC
>CAIYZV010000182.1 GCA_903930765.1 uncultured Pirellula sp. | reverse complement strand
GATCCTCGCGTTCAGGACTATACGCCAGGAAGTAATCCTTACCACACTCCAGACCGCTCCGGTCCAGAATCGGCTTGACCACATCCCGTGTCGTACCTGGGTAGGTCGTACTCTCCAGAACGATCAATTGCCCTGGACGCAACACTTCCGCAATCGATTCGCTGGTGCGTTCAATGTACGTCAAATCGGGGTCGCGACTTCGGTTCAGAGGGGTCGGAACGCAGATAAGTATATTGTCCGGTTCACTTAGACGCCTCAAATCCGCAGTGGGTTGAAATGACTTCGTTGCCAAAGCGTTCGGCAGCCAAGACGCATCAAGATGCTTGATGTAGGACTTGCCAGAGAGCAAGCTAGACACTTTTTTCGTATCGACATCGAACCCCCAAACATGCGATCCCGATTTGCAAAAGCTTCGAACCAAAGGGAGTCCGACATATCCCAGCCCGATCACTCCTACCTTCATCATGACGCGCGACCTAACTCAACAATGTAGAAGTTCTTCAAAATTGTTTTTGGAATCGAGCCACCCACGGTCTGCGAGAACGCTACAACGCGTCGCCGGTAAAGAAGGCAGCTTCACAGACAATCTAGTTCACAGACAATCTAGATCGCCTCCAGTTGGCAGTCATCCAATGCCACGCTGGCCCCACGTCCCATGTAACGCACGAAAATGAGCAATCTGATTTCGTTCTCGCGACGGAGGACCACTCCTTCGAATCCTTTAAAAACTCCTGTTTTCACCCGAACCTTTTGCCCCGGCTGCAGCTTCAACTCAGGCGCGAGAGGCATTTCGGTCTGGATCAATTCGAAAATCTGCCTGAGATCCGTAACCAGTTCTTCGGGGCGAGGTACAGGCAACCAACGGCTAATGCTCCCCGTCGAGACGGCATTGTACCGAGCCATCTCATCGCCGCACACGAAAACATAATTGGGAAACAATGGCTCGAAACTCTTGCGTATTCGGCCTTGGGCGGATCGGTACCGCCGACCGATCGTCGGCCCATAAAAAGGGATCTTTTGCTCCACCAACTGCCGCATCAGTTTCTTTTCGAAACGCGGGAGGGTGTACATCGCCCACCAAGGTTGCGCGACGATCCCCTCGCCACCTTCGATTAAAAGATTATCAGGCCAAATGTCTTGTTCGTGTTTCAGGATCGGCATTGTGTCTTCACCAATACAGGCATTACCAATTTCATGGTACGCAGCAAACTTCTCGAGAGAAGTCCCGCTGTTTCGAAAACGGTTCCCTTCGCCATACCCGTTGCCGTCAACCTTAGAGTCGACGAATCTTGATGAAGCACTTGCTGATGCAGGAGCGTCCGGTCGCTCTCCATGGGCTGGTCGCTGGGAGTGATCGTATTCCTACAGGTCGCCGCAACAGTCAAAAATTGCCGAACCCACGCCGATTTGCCGGTTATCAAGATCGCCAACCGCTCCAACCTACCCATCAGGCCTAATCCGATCTCGAAGTACCGATTTCCTTGCATAATCCACAAAGAGAGAAATGGTAGCATTGGCCCTATAGGGCATGCGTTCGCCCGTCAAATTGGCCCAGCTCGAGGACTGGTCTGCTAAATCTGTCTAGCAAGCAACAACGGCAAATCGATACAGTGGTGTCCAGACATTCAATCGCCTTCCATTTTGCAGGTGTCCCTTGAAATCGCTCCGAATGCTTGCGTCGATCTGCCTTGCAACGGCCTTGTTCAGCATCGGCTGCCAAAGTTCGAAATACAGCAAGCCTTATGGATTCGGCACGATCGACAGCCAGAAGGCCCGAGCCGCCGATTTCGATCCGTATCCGCTGAACGACATCGGGCCAGCAGTGGTCGGGGGCCGTCCGCCCGGATTCTTCAATCCACTTCCTGAACCCAAGCGGAACGAACTCCAAGCCCAACAACGGAATCCTTGGGCTGGCTATTCGCGATAGGGCGATCTTCAGAATAGCCCTTTCTCCGCCCAGTGGACTCGCTCACGGATGGACTTCGCACGCTCCGAGGCCTGCTCGACAGAATCGTCGAGGACAGTGATGTGGCCCATTTTACGCCCAGCCCTGGCGTCTTTCTTGCCATAGAGATGCAGGTACGATCGACTCTCGCTGAGGACATTCTCAAACTTCGGAAAATGCCCTCCCCACACATCACCCAATAAGTTGACCATCGCCGCCGGTTGAATCATCGATGTGTCGCCCAGTGGTAGATTGCATACGGCTCGCACTTGTTGCTCGAACTGGCTGGTGCGGCAGGCTTCCATGGTCAAGTGACCTGAGTTGTGCGGACGCGGGGCCAACTCATTCACCATCAATTCTCCGTCCTTACCCACAAAGAACTCGACGCAAAGCAAACCTTCCAACCGAAACGACTCTGCGATCCCGCGTGCAATCTCCTGCGCCTCGATCGCGATCGGTTCCATTTCTCCAAACGCCGGACACGTCGTGATGTCGAGAATGTGGTTGGAGTGAACATTGGTGAACATCGGATAAGTCGCGATTTGTCCGCTCGGATTCCTAGCCACCAGCACCGAAACCTCCGCTTGGAACGGTATCCATTTTTCAGCGATCAATGGTTCCGGGCCCAAGAGTTCGATGGCATCGTTCGCCTCGACCATCGATTGCACTTTACGCTGCCCCTTGCCGTCATACCCCCAGTTGGTGGTCTTGATCACCAACGGCCAACCGAGTTGTTCGATGACTGCCGGCAATTCTTGATACGACCTCAACTCATGGAATGGTGTCACCGGCACACCCCAATCCCTCAACGTACTTTTCTCCTTCAATCGATGCTGGGCGATTGCCAACACCTCGACACCTGGCCGAACCAAGGTTACCTCGGCGGCCCTTTGCACGGCCTCAAGGTGAATGTTTTCAAATTCTAAGGTGATCACATCCACTTTCTCGGCAAAGGTGCGGACGGATGCGGGGTCTTGATAGTCACCTTGCACAGTTTCGTTGGCGACTTGACCGGCTGGGCTATCGAGTTCATCGGTAAATACCACCACAGAGTACCCCAATCGCTGCGCGGCATGGGTGAACATCCGACCTAACTGCCCACCACCGAAAACGCCCAACGTCGCTCCGGGAAGGATCATCTTGTTGCGATGGATTGCCATTAACGGAAGTCCCTCTCTTCGAGAACTGCCCCATCGAGCACTTTCTGAGTTTGCAATTCCATGTACTGCGATAGTCGGGTGCGAAGTCCATCATCGTGCAACGCCAGAACACGGATCGCCAACAGGCCAGCATTCTTGGCACCCGCGGTTCCGATCGCCATGGTTCCAACCGGTATTCCACCCGGCATCTGAACGATACTCAAAAGGGAATCGAGCCCCTGCAAGGATTTGCTTTGGACCGGCACACCAAAAACGGGCAGCATGGTGCATGAAGCGACCATGCCCGGCAAGTGCGCAGCACCGCCGGCGCCTGCGATAAGGATCTGAATCCCCCGTCCCGAAGCTCTCTCGGCATATTCCACCATCCACTTTGGAGTTCGATGGGCCGACACGACGCGGGCTTCATACACCACGCCAAACTCTTCGAGCACACGGCAAGCGTCTCGCATCGTTTCCCAATCCGACTGGGAACCCATAATCACACCGACCTTGGCCTGTGTCGGCCTCAACAAATCGTCTTGCCCCATCCGAGCACCCTCACACCGCAGGATCGTACCCAACGCACCATGCCAATCGCATGCTTCAATCGCCCCGCAATCCATCGCCCGCGTTCAATCACGTGCAAAACCATCGTGGGAAACGCAACGGGCGGGTCGTCGAGCCACCGAGGTTTTGACGACCGCAGATTGTTCGATGATGATCCCAAGCCACCGGAATACCTTCAAGCCGCTTGACGATGATTTCCGCACAAATCCAAGTTTTGGATCCCTGCAAAAGCGGCCCATCTCGTCCGAACCCCACACCGCTGCTCGAAATGTCTTGGTATCAGAACCTCAAATTGTCCACTAGAAGTCTCGGCTCATGAACCCGGAAGATCGTTTCCCGAAATCATCGAAGGCCCCGAACCGACCGTTTTTTCGTACGTTCCATCCCCGGTTTTGACATACTTGGTGAAACCATGCTTCTTCAGCTTGTCGTCCGAAACCGAGTTGGACATGGCTCCCTCCGACCACATCCCGCCGATGGCCGTACGGGCTGGTATCCGTCGAACCCTCTGCCCTGTCACAGGATGATGGGTCAATGGTTCGTCCGACATCTTCTGAAACACTTCGAACTCTTCCCCCTCCGCACCATCGTCACGAAGGAGTTCGTAAACATAAATTGGCATGCCTCAAACCCCTTAAGTTGCTAGGAAACGGATCGGCTTAATGATCAGGCTCAATCCTGCTCATCTCAATCCTGCTCATCTCAATCCTGCTCATGGAGAAAAAGTATCCACCGCAAACCGGATGTACTGAGCGATGGAAGGCTGAAAGTACAACCAGCACATTATCATACCACGCAACACGAACTCGACCAATCTTTCGCCCATTCGGATCCTTCGGTTACGAAAGGAGAACTTGCGATATTTTCCGACGCAACTCCTGATCCGCTAGTCCGCGACAGCCATCCATCCGTGTCAGACGACCACCTCTCCAGGAACAAAAATACCTGCTCGTCCGTTCGATGCAGCAGTAATTCCAAGCCGTCACATTCCCTAAATCCGGCAAGAAAGTCATTTTTGTTGGCCAACTTTTCTGGCTCCCCAAGCCCAATCGTGGATTCCTCTATTTACAATCGGATCCACATCCTCTGTGACACACTTCTGCGGTTCTCTACGAATGATGATGGTGATGATCAAGACACTTGCTTCTTGGCCTTTGGCTTTACTAGCGCTCTTCGCTTTTTCCGAAATGGTGGCGTTTGGTCAGAAAACCGACGTCAAGCCAGAAATCGGAATCCAAGAACACCCGATCGATGAGTTCATCCTCTCTGGCGCTCGGATCGTCCTCGAACCAGGCCGGATCATCGAATCCGGTGAGCTTCTCATTTCCGACGGAAAGATTGTCGCTGTCGGGGAAAAAGTCGATGTTCCAGCCGGTGCTCGAAGGATCGAGTTGAAGGGAAAAACCATTTACCCAGGCTTCATCGACGCCGGCATCGAAATGGAACTCCCCGAAATCGATGCCACTCGTGGTGCCCCTCACTGGAGTCCTGAGATCACGCCAAACCGATCTGTTGCCGAGATCTCGACGGCCCCCACGGCCATCGTCAGCAAACTCCGAAAATCGGGGATCACGTCAGCCCTACTGGCTCCACGCGATGGAATCATCAAGGGTACCAGTGCAGTCGTCCTCACCAGCGATGGTGACTTGGCCTCGACACTCATCCGTCCAAATGCCGCACTCCACGTTCGCCTTACCGTTTCCCGCGGCCGAGGCCGTGATAGTTACCCCTCCAGCCCCATGGGCGCCGTCGCGCTCGCGCGACAAACATTTCTTGACGCCACTTGGTACGAGAATGCATGGCGCGCCCATCGTGCGACGACGACATTGCCCAAGCCCGAGTGGAACGTAGCCCTCGATGCGATTCTGCAACATACGGCTGCTGGCAAGCTCGTCATCTTCGACGCACTGAATGAGCAATACTCACTCCGCGCAGATGCCTTCGCCAAAGAGTTTGGGCTCAAAGCCGTCCTGCGTGGGTCCGGTCAAGAATACCAACTGCTCGATCCGATTGCCCGTACCGGCCGAACCATCATCCTCCCTGTCAATTTTCCAAAGCCCCCCAATGTCGCAACCCTCGAAGCCGCGGTCGATGCAGAACTCGAAGAACTGATGCATTGGGAGCTGGCGCCCGAGAATCCCGCACGACTCGCTAAAGCAGGGGTCAAGTTCGTACTTACCAGCCAAGGCCTTTCCGATAGCTCGGAATGGATCCCGCAAATCCGCAAAGCGATCCAGCGAGGATTGGATCCAAACGTAGCCCTCGCAGCCATCACCACCACCCCAGCATCGCTGCTCGAGGTGGACAACCAGGTCGGAAAAATTGCGATCGGCAACTGGGCGAACTTGGTAATCACCTCCGGCGATCTCTGGGATGAAAAGACCAAAATCGAAGAAGTCTGGGTCCGTGGCTCGCGCCCAGCCGCCGCCTACAAGAGCACCACCAACATCGACGGAACATGGGAAGTCCAAGTCCTCGAAAACAAACTCATCAATAACCAACCCTCCGTTTGGCCAGCCCAAACATTGCTCGTTCTCAAGGACTCCGAAAAGAAGATCTCGGGAACCCTGGAATTGCCAGCCCCACCCGCCGAGCCTGCTGCACCGGCTGCACCTGCACCCCCACCTGCAGTGCCCGAAGCAAAGGCAGAGAACGCCAAGCCAACGGAAGGAACCCCAGACCCGAAACCGGATTCTCCTAAAGAAGGTGATGTCGCTGCGACACCCCAAGAACTAGAAAAACCAGCCCAACAAGAAAAACCAGCCGAGAAAAAGGAGGATGCCAAACCCGAAGGCCCAGATAAGCGAGATGGCGATAAAGAAAAAGATAAAGACAAAGAAAAGAATAAGGCCAAACTCAACGGACTTCGTTGGTCGGATAACACGCTCAACGCAAGCCTAGCCGGCAAGACTTTCAGCAAAGAGAAAACGGGAGTAGCTCAACTCTCGCTCGCGTGGTTGCCACAATCCGGTTCGTCGCAATCCTATCTCGTAGGCTCCATCGTTTGGCCTGACGGGACCGAACAAATCGTTCGCGCCACCCGCAAAGCGGACGAAGTCAAAAAAGACGAACCCAAAAAGGACGACCCCGCCGCGAACGGCAAAGACAAAACCGAATCCACCAAATCGGATGCAGGAAAAGATGCACCCAAAGAGGACAAGAAGTCCAAGGGGGACTCCAAAGTCGTTTCGAGCTTGAGATACCCATTCGCTTCTTTCGGACGCACCTCCTTGCCGGAACGATATCCACTGGTCGTCATTCAGAATACGACGCTTTGGACCTGCGGGCCCAATGGCGTTCTTCGCGATGCGGACATGATCCTCCGAAACGGGATCATCGATGCTATCGGTGTGGATCTGCCAGTACCAGAAGGTGCAAAAATCATCGACGGTTCCAAGTTCGAGGTCAGCCCTGGCTTGATCGACTGCCATTCGCACATGGCGACCGACAGCGGGGTCAACGAGGGAACTCAAGCGGTCACCGCCGAAGTTCGAATCGGTGACTTTATCAATGCAGAAGACGTCACCATGTACCGACAGCTGGCAGGCGGATTGACCGCCGCCAATATCCTTCACGGATCCGCTAACCCCATCGGTGGCCAAAACCAAGTCATCAAACTCCGCTGGGGCGGCAACTACAACGACTTGAAATTCAAAGAAGCCCCCGCAGGGATCAAGTTCGCTCTGGGTGAAAATGTGAAGCAGAGCAACTGGCAAGAAGTTACGAACCCTCGATACCCTCAAAGTCGAATGGGCGTCGAGCAAATTTTCCGGGACCGTTTCAATGCAGCAAGGGAATACCAGAAGAATTGGGACGCATGGAACGCAGCACCCAATGGACTTCCTCCTCGCAGAGACCTGGAATTGGAGGCGATCGGCGAGATCCTACGCGGCGAACGATGGATCCACTGCCACAGCTATCGCCAAGACGAAATCCTCGGCCTCCTGAGAGTGCTCGAAGAGTACAAAATCAAGATCGGTTCCTTGCAGCACATCCTCGAAGGGTACAAGGTCGCAGACGCGATCGCAAAGCACGGCGGCACCGCTTCGTCATTCTCCGATTGGTGGGCTTACAAACTCGAAGTTGTCGATTCCATCCCGCACAACGGGGCCATCATGCACAACCAAGGTATTGTTGTTTCCTTCAATTCGGATGACGCGGAATTGGGACGCCACATGAACCACGAAGCCGCCAAAGCGATCAAGTACGGGGGCGTGGATCCTGTTGAAGCCCTCAAGTTCGTGACACTGAACCCTGCCATCCAACTGCGCATCGACAAGTATGTAGGGTCGCTCGAGGTCGGCAAGCACGCGGACTTTGCGATGTGGAACGGCTCCCCCCTTTCCCCACGCTCCCGATGCGAACAGACCTGGATCGACGGTCGTAAGTACTTCGACCGTGACGAAGACGCCGAAGTTCGGTTGCGGGACGACCAACTCCATCGCGAACTCGTTCAGAAGATTCTCGATAGCGGCGAATCCGCAGGAGATCGAAGCTCGCTCGCGGATGATCCTTCGCGACTGTGGCCCAACCACGATGAATACTGCCACCATCATCACGATGATGAAAGCCATCAACACGACAATGAATGGTTCGAGGTAACGACGGAGGAGGCCCATGATCATGAGTAGCCCATTCCATCGACGAACAAACTCAAGCCAATCCATTCATTATCAACCTGAACAGCCAACACATCTCATGAACCAACCAGCCTCGCTCCAACGCGCTATCGCTTTACCAGCATTCCTCCTAGGAACGTTCGGCTTTGCGTGGATCCTCTCGATTTCATTTGCTATAGCATCGGACCAAGTACCCGGTGCAAAGCAAAAAAATCCGGTCTTGATCAAAAACGCCACCGTGCACACGGTCACTCAAGGTACATTGCCCAACACGAGCATCTTGGTCAAAGATGGCAAGATCGCTGAGATCGGCGCGAACATTCAGTCACCGGAAAACACGGAAGTGATCGATGCCACCGGCCAACACGTCTACCCGGGCTTGATCGATTCCTTCTCTGCCATTGGGCTGGTCGAAATCGATTCGATCCGCGCATCGATCGACAATACGGAAATGGGAAACGTCAACTCCAACGTACGAGCCGCTGTTGCCGTCAACCCTGACAGCGAAGCGATCCCTGTGGCACGGGCCAATGGAGTCCTGTTCTCGATGGTCGGACCAACCGGAGGACTTGTCTCCGGTCGAGCTGCATTGTTGCAAATGGACGGATGGACGTGGGAAGACATGACGCTCCGAGCGGACGTAGGGATGATGGTCAACTGGCCTCGCTTTGGCGGTGGTGGTGGCGGTGGACGCGGTGGACGACGGCAAGCAGCCGAAGCCACCGAAGGGGACGCGGATAGCGCCGATCGCCTCGCTCCACTCCATACTCTCTTTCGCGAGACCCGGGCCTATGCGACAGCAAAAGCAGCCAACCCAAACCTGCCAACCGATCTGCGCCTCGAAGCCATGATTCCGGTTGCCGAAGGACGCCTTCCGATGATCGTAAATGCAAACACCGTCAAACAAATCCAAACCGCGATTGCTTTCTCCAAACAGCATTCTCTGAAACTGATCCTCATGGGTGCGAATGATGCATTGCACTGCGCGACGTTGATTCGCGAGGCAAACGTACCAGTCATCGTTTCCGGTGTTTACCGGTTACCATCCCGACGCGATGCCCCCTACGATTCGGCTTACACGTTTCCATCGCAATTGCGTGCAGCGGGAATCCAGTTCAGCATCGCGAGCGATGGACGATTCGGTGCATCGGGAGTCCGAAACCTCCCATACCATGCATCCACGGCCGCTGGATTCGGATTGAGCCCCGAAGATGCGATCCGATCGATCACCCTATCGCCAGCGGAAATCTTCGGTGTTGCAGATCGGGTTGGCTCGATCGATGCGGGAAAAGACGCAACGCTATTTCTATGCAATGGAGATATCCTGGAGACACCAACCCAAGTCACCAAGGCTTGGATTCAAGGTCGCAAGGTGGATCTCTCGAGCAAGCATACACAACTTTATGAGAAGTACAAAACCAAGTACGAACAGCAGAAATAGGGGCCGAGGGGACCGCTGAAAACGGACCGAAACAACCTCCGTGTCCGACATCCACAGGTGCTACTGCCGAACATCATGCACGCGGGTCAATAGAAGCGGAACGGCCCGAGCTGTCCAGTGAGTCTCCTTGTATAAGGAGAAACTGGGCAGCTTGCGCTGCACCGCTACAATTTCGATCATTTTTCAACGTGCGGTTAGCTGATTTTGCTCGTTGCACGACACTAAAGATCGCGTTGAACATGTCGATGCGCCCATCCAAACTAAACAGCCAAGGCTCACGCGGAGACGCGGGGGCGCGGAGAGAAGGGACGAACAAAACTCAGAAAAATCCTGGGACAGTCCCTACCGTACTAGGGTTCTTTATCAGCGAAGATTAGCGTTTATTCGTGGTTCAAAAAACCGGACGCGCCCGCAGTTTTCGCAGTGATAGCAAATCGCTGCCAGCCCACCCGACACGGATCGTCCCAAACGAGGAATGGGTTGTGGTACCATTATTTTATTTCTCTTCGATTATTAACGCGATGTATTCGCGGAATACGTATTCGCGGAAGACATTTCTTGGCTTAGAAGGGAGATTGCCAGATGCAGCCGATTGGTATCCGTCCTACCAACGATTTCGCATTCAAGAAAACCTTTGGCTCCCCCGAGAACAAGGTAGCTTTGATCAGCCTCCTCAACGCGATCCTGACCCTCCCGGTTCCGATCGTCGATGTGACGATCGAGAACCCGTACAACTTGAAGGATTTCCACGACGACAAGCTGTCGATCCTCGACATTCGCGCAGTCGACCAGCGGGGTGCGATCTACGACGTCGAGATGCAGTTGTCGGCTAGTTCCGGACTGGTCAAGCGGATTGTTTTCTATGGGTGTGAAGTCTACGCAGGTCAACTCAAGGCCGGGGATGATTACTCCGAACTTAAGCCCGTGTATTCGATCTGCCTGCTGCAGGGCCAGCTTTGGGACGATTCTCCCAAGGTGCATCATGCGTTTGGGCTGGTGGATCGGGATTCGGGGCGATTGCTGGCGGAAACTTTGGAAATTCACACGCTCGAACTTGGGTGGTATAATCTTCAGGAGAGCGAGCTTGGGACCGCTAGCCTGCTGGACCGCTGGCTGTATAGGTTGCTGCACGCCCACCAGTACGATGCACAGACGCTTGTGAGTTTATTCCCCCAGCCAGCGTTCCAGAAGGCCACCGACTCGATAGACCGGATAGCCAAGAAGACCGAGGACAAAGCCATGTACGATACACGTGAAAAAGCCATCCGCGACCAGCAATGGATCATGAACGCCGCGCGGCGAGAAGCACGCGAGGAAGGCCTGCAAGAAGGCCGTGAAGTAGGCCTGCAAGAAGG
>CAIYZV010000181.1 GCA_903930765.1 uncultured Pirellula sp. | reverse complement strand
CCTAAGCCAACAGAGCCAGCACCCAACTCTGATGCCAAACCGAGTGATCCCCCCGCAGCGGAACCAAAGAGCGATGCCAAACCTGCCGATGCATCCAGCAGCGATGGGAAGCCCGCTGACAAGAAAACAGCTGAGACGAAAACAGACGAAAACAAATCAGAGGAAAAGAAAACAGACGAAACCAAGTTAGCGACTACAAAGCCTGAGACTACAAAGCCAGAAAAAGGTGTCGATGAACGTCTTGATACCATCGAGAAGCAATTAGGAGATATCGCCAAGCTGCTTCAAGGGATGAAGCCTGCGGCTGGAGGAGCCTCAACCAAGGAGTCATCGACCCGTGCGACGACCAATCCTGAGAGCAAACCTTCCGAAGACAAAACGGAAAACCGAAAGCCAGCGGAATGGGATGGAACGATCCCCAAGGATTGGCTCAAGGGGATTCGTTGGCGAGGCATTGGTCCTGCCAACATGGGTGGACGCATCGTCGATCTCGCCGTCAATGAATCGGACCCGAACACATGGTGGGCCGCGACCGCTTCAGGTGGATTGATCAAAACAACGAACAATGGCAACTCATTCTCGCACCAATTCGATCGTGAATCGACGGTGTCGATAGGGGCGGTGGCGGTGGCAAAGAGCAACCCAGATATCGTTTGGGTGGGGACAGGCGAAAACAATCCTCGAAACTCTGTCAGCTATGGCGATGGTGTCTACAAATCGACGGATGGCGGCAAGACGTGGACCAACATGGGTCTTAAGAAAACATTCCAAATCGGCGAGATCGTCATCCATCCCACCGATCCGGAAACAGTTTATGTCGGGGCCCTGGGAAGACTTTATGGAAACAACGAAGAGCGAGGTGTTTTTAAAACCACAGATGGTGGGAAGACTTGGGAAAAGTGCTTCTATGTCGATGACCGGACTGGCATTATCGAAATGCAGATGCACCCGACCGACCCCAACACGCTGATCGCAACCGCGTGGGAGCGATTGCGCGATGGATTTGATAGCTGGCCTGGTAGCGATATTCCTCTACCCGAAGGCTACGGTGGCTACGATCCGATCCGCAAATGGGGGCCTGGGAGCGGATTGTACAAAACCACCGATGGAGGAAAGACGTGGCGGAAACTGACCAAGGGCTTACCAACGAGCCAAATGGGGCGTATCGGAATCGACTGGTATCGCAAGGATCCTAATGTCATTTTCGCGGTGGTCGATTGTGAAAATATCGGCAAGGGGCCTGCTCCATTGCCCGTTCTCTGGGGCGCTGTCGGGGAAAACCGCGATGGTAAAGCGATCATCACCCAAGTGTACCCTCGCAGCCCCGCTGCCAAAGCGGGACTCGCGGTCGGCGACATCATTGAATCGATGGGCGACAAACCAATCACGGACTTCGATACGATCCTCGACGAGTTGCGCACCAAGAAAGCCGGAGATAAGTTTTCTACCAACATCTTACGAGGCACCGAAAAGCGAACGCTTGAGTTCACCCTCGCATCCCGTGCTGGTGGCGGCGGTGGCGGCGGTGGCGGCGGTGGCGGCGGTGGTGGAGGCGGGGGTGGAATGTTCCGTGGAGGAATGTCTTTGGGCGCCTTCGGTGAGGATGACGAGGAAGGACTGAAAGTGGTCCAGATCATCCCGGATGGTTCTGCTGCAAAAGCAGGTATCCAAGCAGACGACAAGATCATTGAGTTCGATGGCAAGAAGGCGGAAACATGGGAAGAAGTTCTGGAAGTAGCTTCCGGTAAAACCGCTGGCGACAAGGTCAAGTTGAAATTGATTCGCGGTTCTGAAACCAAAGAAATCGAAGTCACCATGGAAGCTCGCGCCGGCGCCGGCGGCGGTGGCGGCGGTGGTGGTGGTGGCGGCGGCGGTGGTGGCGGAAACGCAACGCAGCAATCCAACACCTATATCGGGATCACGGGTGAAACCGGCCCGAATGGTGGTGCCAAGCTCAATGAGATCACCCCAAGTAGTCCCGCTGAGAAGGCTGGGATCCTCAAGGGTGACATCATTCAAGCGGTGAACGATAAATCAACCGCAGACTACCGAGCCACTCTCGACGCCCTTCGCGATTTCAAGGCAGGTGACAAGGTCAAGCTAAAAATCGCGAGGGCTACGGAGGTCAAGGAAATCGAAGTCAATGTCGAGAACCGACCCGGTCCTGTACGCCCGTACACGGCATCGCTCGGAGGACAGGCACAGAACATTCAAGACCAACAGGGGGCGAAGGGATTTGAGTACGGAGGTATCTACAAGTCGACCGATGGTGGCGAATCGTGGACCCGCATCAACAGCCTTCATTCCCGTCCTATGTACTTCAGTGTGATCCGTGTCGATCCGAGCGATGATAACAAGATTTATCTCTTGGGCGTATCTCAACACAAATCTCTCGACGGAGGGGTTACGTTCGACGCGAATCTCGCTCGCAGCGTTCACGCAGATGGTCACGCACTCTGGATCGATCCACGCGATGGCCGCCACATGATTATCGGTGTTGACGGCGGCGTGTACGCCACGTACGACCGAGGTGCACGCTGGGATCACTTGAACACCCTGGCCCTCGGGCAGTTTTATCACGTCGCGATCTCTCCAAAGTATCCGTACTATGTTTACGGCGGACTTCAAGACAACGGAACGTGGGGTGGACCTGCGATTTCGCTCAACGGCAGCGGCCCGGTCAATGAGGATTGGCTCAGTGTCGGCGGTGGAGATGGATTCATGTGCCGCGTCGACCCCAATGATCCTGATTTGGTCTATTGGACCAGCCAAGACGGAAACATGGGCCGCCGCAATATGAAAACCGGCGAACGCGGTTCGATCCGAGCCACGGCCCCAGAAGGAGAACCATCGTACCGATTCAATTGGAACACACCGTTCATCCTTTCCAATTTCAATTCCCGAGTCTTCTACGCTGGCGGAAACTACGTGTTTCGTTCTTGGGACCGAGGGAACAATCTCGAAAAGATTTCGCCTGAGATCACATTGACGAAGCGAGGCTCTGCGACGGCTCTCTCCGAGTCCCCTCGCAATCCGAATGTGCTCTATGCGGGCACCGACGACGGCGCTTTGTGGGTGACTAAGGATGGTGGCAAGGAATGGACCGAGATTGGCAAGAATCTCGGACTTCCTGCCCCCCGTTGGATCTCCACCATCGAAGCATCCCGCTTTGCCGAAGGCCGAGTCTATGTGTGTTTGGACGGCCACCGATCCAACGATGACGAACCATACGTATTCGTCTCCGAAGATTATGGCAAGAAGTGGAAATCGCTACGCGGGAATCTGCCATGGGGATCAACGCGTTGCTTGCGAGAAAGTCCTTTTAGTGAGAATGTCCTGCTCGTCGGGACTGAGTTCGGTGCCTATGCATCAGCCAACCGCGGGGCCGCATGGAACTCGTTGAATACGAACTTGCCAACCGTCGCGATTTTCGATTTCGCCTTCCATCCCAACAACGGCGAAGTCGTCGCGGCCACACACGGTCGAAGTTTATGGATTGCCGACGTGACAGCACTCCATCAATTGGCAGCCGGACATATCAATGATTCCCCGTTCCTCTACAAGCCTACCACGGCCATCCGTTGGAAACGCGAAGCTTCACGTGGAACCACAAACCGTAAGTACGCCGGTGAGAATCCTCCGTCCGGAGCAGTTCTTTACTACGCGCTCCCCAAAAAGGCAGAACAAGTATCGGTCAAGATCATCGATGCGTCCGGGCAAACGCTCCGAGAGCTTCGCGGTTCCAATGATGCTGGTCTCCAACGAGTGACGTGGGACTTGATCGCAACCGGGGGCCAAGGAGGCCGAGGCACTGCAGGCGGCGGCCAGGGCGGCGGTCGAGGTGCTGCAGGTGCTGCAGTTGGTGCAGCACAAGCCGCCGGTGCTCCAGCCGCAGGATCAGCAAGTGATTCCGAAGGTGGACGACGCAGAGGTCCGCGCGGCGCCGGTCCTGGTGGTGCTAGCGCTGCCGGCGCATCAAGCTCGGGTAGCGGCGAAACAACTGCAAGCAATCCACCTGCAGCAGCACCTGCCACGCAGGCTGCTAGTCCGGCCACGCCTGCTGCGAGCCCTGCTACGGCCGGGGAGGGAACCGCTGGAAGCGAAGCGAGTCCCGCTGCAAGCGAGGGTGAAGGGCGTGCTCAACGACGTGCTGGTGGTGGCGGCGGTGGTGGTGGATTCGGTCGAGGCCGTACCGCCTCGTCGGGAACCTACCGAGTTCTCCTTACAGTGGATGGCAAAGAGTACTCGCAAGAGCTTCGCGTCATCTCCGATCCCAATTTGCCAATCTTGAGCGAACTCACAGGCGTGACCGAAGAATACGAAGTATGGCTCGGGAACGACGAAGAGGAAGAGAGCGACGAGGAAGAGGAGGAGGAGGAAGAAGAAGCCGAACGAAATCGCCGTGGAGGCGAGCAAGCCGACGGCTGATCTCTGCTGAGTCGCTCTGCTCAGTTGCTCTGGATAGGATCATCGCTTCCGACCGTTGTTAATCGAATCCCTCCACTCGCCGGGTCTTGATACTGCAAGATGAGGCGGTGGGTTGGTAGCGAGCTGTGGTAGCGTTCCACCCATCCATTGACGCTGCCCCTTTGCATATGCACGCAGCATGCGGTCGCCATGGCATCCGCATCGGCCGCGCTGTCTGTGATCACTGTCGCCATTTGCGAGGATACCAACCCTCGGCGAAGGGCAGGGTCCACAATGTGGCTCGTCTTTGCCGCTGCCTCGTCGCGCGCCCCATCGCGGTACTTTTGGAACAAATCCCCACTCGTCGCGATACCGCACCCCTCGAGCCGCAGTCGGAGTAGCTCCCGGTCGGCATTGCCGATCGCACCGATCGCGATAGGCCAACCTTGTTCGCGATCACTGCGATCGGGGGAATCCCCTAAGCACATGTTCCCTGAGGCATTGACGGAGAACGCGGAGATCCCAATCCCGCGCATGTACTCACCGATACGATCGACGACGAACCCTTTTCCGATCGCACCAAAGTCCAATCGCAAGCCAGGTTTGAGAAACCGAATTCGATGTTCGTCGGTATTGAGTTCTAGCAAGCCCCAACCGCACTGCGCACGGGCGCGATCCCACTCTTCCCCTGTCGCGTTCCGATTGCTCCTTCGCAACCGAGTTAGCGCTCCCAGCGACGCATCAAAGGCCCCTTCGCTGATTCGATGCCAGCGGTCGCACTCGGCGATCACTTCCCACAAACCGCTGGAAACGGTGGTCCAGGATCCGCTATCCGCTTGGCGACATAATTGATTGCATTGGCTGTCTTGCTGGTAGTCGCTCAGGATATCCACCCACTGATCGGCAAGCTCCCGAGCGCCCCGCAAAACCGACATAGGATCCATGCCCTTGTCGGAAACCCATCGAAGCTGAATCTTAGAACCCATCGAAGGGAACTCCGCTTCGAATCCGTCGGCCTGAAATGAGGCTCCAATAGCGAATCGGGGTATCGACGAAATCGCACTGCTTGAACCAGTGATCCATGCGGCCCATTGAACGAATCCGCGGCGTGTCCACGTTCGATCACCCAACTGGGTTTCTTGATTGCATTCTGTTTCACTCAGCCAACGCCGCACCTCTTTCATGGCAGTTTCTTGACCTCGATCGCGTCGATTGTTTTTCCATGAGATTTCCCTGGCGCATCTCTAGGACCGATCGAGTTGCTTCGATCGTACGGATATTGCCCGTAGCCACTCGAGGAATAGGGGTCCTGGTCCAAGGGGCCGTTCCATGGCGAACCGCTGCCGTCAGCAGGTCCTCGACTCGACGTTGTAAAGATCATTACCTGGGACTGAATTCTTTGGAACGTATTGATCAAAAACAAGATTACTCCGAACAGAATCATCGAACCATTCCACCAAGCGATCGCGGTCAGCACCATCAGGCCGGAAGTCCATTGGCCAATTCGGGCTGCGAGGACTGTCGCCCCTTTGGGTTCGAGCCAATAGCAAAGGATACTGCGGAGCAATCGGCCCCCGTCGAGCGGAAACGCTGGGATCAAGTTCGCTCCACCGAGAACGAGATTCGCGATTAACAGCTG
>CAIYZV010000180.1 GCA_903930765.1 uncultured Pirellula sp. | reverse complement strand
CGATGGTTGGCACAACGAAAACTCTCGCGACGTATCCTCGGAGAAGACATCCTCGCCTTCCTTTACCGCGAGTCGGAACAGTCTGCACCCGCATTGGCCACGGTATCCATGCAGGCAATTGCAGATCGCCTCAAGATCTCATTGTCTCCACTGGCGAATGCGGGCGGCGAAATGATACGCAGCGGTTACTTGACCTCAACAAATGACGGTTGGGCATTGACTCCCAACGGTTACCGGCACGCCCAAAACTTGATTCGATCTCACCGTCTCTGGGAACAATTCCTCAGCATCGAAACCGGTTTGGGTGATCACCGGCTGCACACCCAAGCGGAATCGCTCGAGCACTACACGTCGAGCGAACTGCGCAGCCAACTCGATCGGACCAGCGGCTCCCCCTCGCTCGACCCACACGGCAAACAGATCCCACCAGAAAGCTAATCGAAACGATCTATGTTTGTTCGAATCTACCCTCGAAAACACTCCGCTGCCGTGGTCACCTTCGAGGCATTCTCTGAATCGATTCAGCCGTGGCCGGGTATGTTCGCCGAACCGGACGGTTCGTTCGTATGGGTAATCCCAACCGCAGAATATCGCTACCAACTCGATGGCATGATCTACGACCGAGATGGCGCTATCGAATATATAGAACTCAAAGGGAACGCTTGTCGCTCCATGTGGGATTCGCTCTGCCTTAATTTGTTCCTGGATCAAAACGGCCGACTTCTCTCCGACGCGTGGTATGAACAGCCCTCGATCCACGATGTAGAAAACAACGCTTGGCTCTCACCATCAGAAATCGCGTCAAAGCTCGAGACGATTTAGCCCTGCCAGTTTAGCCCTGACAGCTCCACCCGACAGTAGTGCCGCGCAAACCGCATCCATCAACGACACACACGATCCGTTGGTTAATGGCTCCCCCCGGTTAAATTCAAGATAACCACGCCTGCGATGATCGTGATCAATCCAATCGCTCGCATCATTGTCAGCGGCTCTCGAAAGTAAATGATTCCAACCGTAGCGATGAGCGCTGTTCCCACCCCACTCCAAATCGCATACGCCACCCCGACGTCGATCTTCTTAAGCGTTAAGGCCAAGAATGCAAAACAGACTGCATAAAAAACCCACATCAATACCGAGGGTATGGTCTTGGTAAAACCTGCCGACAGCTTCATACAAACCGTGCCGGCAACCTCCGATAGGATCGCCAAAACTAAGTACACCCAATGCATGATCCGGGAATCTTTCTAAACGAAGATTACTTTTTTCTGGCAACGGTGTACCACGCGAACAAATCTGTTTCGAGCTTCATCCCACCCGGCGCGTCCCAGCCCAGCCGATGCCCCAGGTCTCTCGCCTCTTTGTCGTCCACCACATCGTATTCGAGAACCTCAAAACCCGCATTGACTAGTTCCTCACGCGTGAACGGACACTCACCCTCCGCCCACGGAATGTAAGGCTTATCCATGGCCGCTTTTGGAGGGCAAAAGTTATAGATCACGAAAAGCCCACCCGGCTTGAGCATGCTGGCAACGCGCTCGAGATACTTTCCGTCCGTCACTCCTAGTTGGATGATATGCCGAGGACTCGCAGGCTCTCGCGACGGATGGATGTAGCCGCGTTTCAAGGTATTCTTCGACAAGAAAAGATCGTACCCATCCCCTGCCGCTTCGACCAATTTTTCCTCGGCAGGAAAACGCCCATTGAGCAGCTGCACACTCCCTTCACCCAATGGACCTGAACAGCCGTCATACAT
>CAIYZV010000179.1 GCA_903930765.1 uncultured Pirellula sp. | reverse complement strand
CATCGGTAGCCATGTTTCCGTCCCGAATGCAATCTCGGCGGAAACGCCCTGAGCTTCTAAACGTTCCTTGACTTGGTCGATCGACAGATCACTAGAGCGCCAATGGGGCTTTTCATGGACCATACCATCGCCCTGAAAGGTGAGATCCAACAACTCCGTCGTCCGTCGAATTATTACCGATCGAAGTTGAAGTTGTTTGTAGAAATCGACCGTGGGTGTCCCCTCTTGTTGGGAGAGCAGGAGGTCTGCGTTTTCGCCCTCTCCTCCGGGCGCCTTGTCTGCCCCGAGCGACACGATTTCCAGAGAGTCCGTGGTGACATCGAACTGGAACTCGTTTCCCCAAGCGTCCACGGCGAGATCCGCGAGCGCCGCGAATCGCAGTTCCATAGTCTGCAAGTCCTTAATACTACGTGGATTGCGATTCTCGCGGTTTTCGAACGCTTTAGCGAGCATGCCTAGGGTTTGCAGACGTAATTTGGTCGTGGCAACACACCATATTGCGTCATCGTCCTTGTGAAGGGAGTATGCTCGTCGGCCGGTCCCTGGAGGGTTCGCCCTCTCGAACAGGACAACGTCATTGGTATCCAGTTGCTCCTGCCGTTTTTCAAAGAAAGATCGGTCCGCGATATGCATCATGCTGTAGGTCGTTACGACCGGACCAGCCTGGCCTGGGCGCACGAATCGCCGCGAGGCGACTTGCAGGACAACAGTACCCGCTTTAGGATCCTCGACGACGTGGGCAAACTCATCCTCAGTGGATGTTTGAGTTGCCGCGTTGAGAATCCCAAAGAACACCGCGAAAAGAATCCAACTTGCCGCTACGCAGGAAAACATGGATCGGATCATTCGATGGCTCAACACGGACATCTCCTCGATATAGCTCAACACAACTTCTGAAGCACCCGACACGCCTTGCTTACAACGATGCAGCAACTACTCCATGAATCGAACAGTGACCAAAGGGGCGATTAGCGCCGTCAGACGAAAACTCGATCTTCACCTGCTTGATGATGCTCCAGATCGCCAAAATTATTTACAGATTCTTAAATATCTTGACCAGTGCGGCAGATCGTCATGCCACATTTTTCACCGCTGTCCGACGAACTTCCACAGCGAATTCTCGACGATTCGAAACGAGTGCAATTGCCCTCAGCAAGACCCATAATCCGTACGGTGACATGCAGAAGCCAAATAACACGACTAGAATACCGCGACTAGAATGGCACGATGATTCCACCTGCGTATCGGAGTTTCACCAAGCATGCCCTGCCAGTTCTTTTCACCAGTTACCCTCGTCTGGGTCCTAGCCCTCGGATGCATGACTTTTTCATCCTCGGCGATCGAGATTGCGGAGATAAGGATCGAGGAGGAGGAGTCTCTCCGAGACCCATCCAAACCATCCGACAATTCCACTCGCCATTGGATCGATTTTCAAAAACCAGCCGATGCAGAGCAGTTGATCGGGCCGGAGGGATCTCAACTGATCCCGGAAAACCCCAAACTCAAATCGCAGTGGAAGTTTGCGGACGGTATCCTCACCGCTTCACCGAAATGGGATAGCGTTGTGACTCCCGGTAGCTATCAAGACTTCATCATGCACATCGAGTTCAACGTCAACGATGCGGGAGAAGTCGAGCATGAACGGAACGGTAACTCCGGACTCTATCTGCAACTGCGCTACGAATTGCAAATCCTGAACTCCTGCAAAGTCCCATTTGAGACGTACACAAAAACCGATTGTGGCTGTATCTATGGCATCAAGAAACCCGACCAAATGGCTTGTTTACCGGCAGGCCAATGGCAATCCTTCGATGTCGCCTTTCGCGCTGCCCGGTTTAAGGATGGAAAGAAAACCGAAAATGCTCGCATCACCGTCTACCAGAATCAAAAACTGATTCACGATGATTTCATTTTGCCGCGTCATACAGGTGCAGGCAAGAATGAAGGTCCGGAATCGATGCCGATCAAACTCCAAGGTCATCACAACCAAGTCCAGTTTCGAAACTTTTGGATCAAAAACGTTTTGTAGTAACGGGTGCCTCTGCCGCTTGCTCTTTCTCATGGTTGGCCGTACCTAATCTGGTAAACTGAGCCAAATCGATTACTCATCCCCGCAGAATTATAGGCACGTGTACCGACATGCAATCCCAAGTGACAAACGTCGCCAATAGTGTGCCAATCTCTACGGCTCTCGATATCGCTGCGATGGAGTCATCGCTGAAAGAAAAAACCTACTGGAGCGATGACTTGGCACCAGTCCCATTGTCGGCTCGCCGCTGGGCATTGCGGGACATGATCGCATTGTGGGTCGCTTTATCCGCCTGCATTCCAACCTACATGCTTGCTTCGTCGTTGATCGAAGAAGGAATGAATTGGTGGCAAGCGGTATTGACCATCTTTTTGGGAAACCTCGTGGTTCTGCTTCCGATGATTCTGAACTCCCACGCAGGGACAAAATACGGGATACCGTTTCCCGTATTCTGCCGAGCCGCTTTCGGCTTGCGGGGTGCGAATGTCCCCGCATTGCTGAGGGCGTTGGTTGCATGTGGCTGGTTCGGCATCCAGACCTGGATCGGCGGATGGGCAATCTATAAGGTTTTGGAACTGTACTTCACCTCCTGGTCGGAGCAAGCGATTATCCCTTTACTGAACATCAACTTGCCTCAGCTGATTTGTTTTCTGGCTTTCTGGAGCCTCAATCAGTACATCATTTGGCGAGGGATCGAGTCGGTCAGGGCGCTGCTAAATATCAAAGCACCATTATTGATCGGCCTCGGACTGGCCCTTTTGGTTTGGGCTTACCGAGAAGCGGGTGGATTGGGGCCCATGTTGTCGCAACCGTCACAGTTTGTGGTTGGCGGCAAGCGACAAGGCGAATTTTGGTCTTTCTTCTTTCCGGCGTTGACCGCGAATGTCGGGTTTTGGGCGACGCTGGCGCTGAACATCCCCGATTTTACCCGGTATGTCAAAACGCAACGCGACCAGATGCTTGGGCAGGCATTGGGACTCCCCATAACTATGGGACTATATTCTTTCATCGGTGTCGCCGTAACCTCGGCAACCGTTGTGATCTATGGCAGCGCCATTTGGGACCCCGTCGAGTTACTGTCTCGGTTCGAGAGCCCGTTCTGGCACGCCCTTGGATTGTTTGGGTTGGTCCTCGCTACCCTTGCGACCAATCTTGCTGCCAACGTGGTTGGGCCCGCCAATGACTTCGCAAACTTAAGCCCCCGACATATCTCGTTTCGAACAGGTGCGATCCTTACGGGCCTTATCGGGATTCTCATTCAACCTTGGAGACTCGTCGAGGATCCATCGGGTTATATCTTTAAGTGGCTAGTCGCCTACTCCGCTTTGCTCGGCGCCGTCGGTGGCGTAATGATCGCGGACTATTATGTTCTGCGACGAACCCGACTCGATCTGCGTGGTCTCTACGAACCCGGAGGTCCTTATTGGTACACCCATGGATTCCACATCGCTGGGTTGGTGGCGTTGATTGCCGGAATTATCCCATGTGTTCCTGGCTTTATCGCTGCGATCAGCACCAAAGCCCCACCCTCGTTCTGGACCGAGATTTATAACTACGCCTGGTTCATTAGCTTCGGAATTTCTTTTTCGGTCTATTTGGCAATAACATTTGCTTGCAGTAACTCTCAAACATCACCCGCACCCATGACGATCAGCGAAAATCAAACATGACGACCGACTACAATAAAATCGCGAAAGAGTATCAAGAGTCCAAATTGCAACCGTGGCGAACCCATATCGAACGATATACGCTGCTGAGTCTTCTCGGTACCGTTCAGGGACTCAACACACTCGACCTCGCTTGCGGGGAAGGTTACTACACTCGAATACTCCGCCGCTTGGGTGCGGCGCCGATCAGCGGCATCGATCTTTCGAAGGGGATGATCGACTTGGCCATCTCCCAGGAAACGAAGGAACCGCTTGGCATTCGATATCGTGTTGGCGATGCAAGGTCCATCGACTTCGGCGAGAGGTCGGACTTGGTGTTCGCGGCTTACTTGCTGAATTACGCAAGCAATTACCAGGAACTCCTTTCGATGTGCGAGGCCATTGCACGAAATCTTAAACCAGGGGGACGTTTCCTGACGGTCAACAACAATCCCGACGATCCACCTTCGAACTTTGAGACAGGCCGCAAATACGGTTATTCAAAACGACTTCAAGGGGCCCTCGAGGAGGGCGCGCCGATCCATTGGAGTTTTCATCTACCTGAGGGAACTGTCGAAGTAACCAATTACTATTTAACCACTGCGACTTTGGAAATCGCGATGCGTGACTCGGGACTGACGGACATTCACTGGCACACGCCACAGGTATCGCCGGAGGGGCTTCGGCAATTCGGAGAATCCCACTGGCACGAGTTCCAGGCAAATCCTCCGATCACCTTTTTCGAATGCACCAAACGTTGATTGCAACGCAAACGCGTCCTCAGGTTGAAGAGATCGAGCCAGCAGCAAAGGTTTGTCAAAGGTTACTTCGTTCGAATTGCACTCCATTTCAACCCATGCGTGTATGTTTCGAAAAATAGCGGTTGTCTAGAATTGGCTGTCGAGCAGTAGAGGCCCACGTTTCCCCCCCTTTGCGTCTTGGCGTCTCTGCGCAATCCCCTTTCGGCGAGTCAAAGGATCCGCTGCATTGCAAGTGATACGATATCTCACGGTGCCTCGGAAACGGCCCTCCTTGACCTCCACGCGAACGGTTCTTATGCCATAATCAGTGATCCATTCGCTTCGACTCAATCATGCCAGAATCAGATCGAACGCAACCGCGTTGATGAAGCAACTCCAACAGAAAACCGAGATCATGAATCCTGACGGTACACCTTCGAACCCGTTGCCACCAAAAGATGCGCACAAACGCGGTTTACATCGGACGATGACTTTAGGAGGCACGTACGCAACGCGAAACTACACGATCAAACACCTACAAGATTTGAAAGGCAAAACAGTTCTCACCGAGACAATGCCATTCACCATGAGTGAGGCGGCGGCAGCCGAAGAAGCTGGAATCGATACACTTAAAGTCAAGTTTGATCCTGCCAACCCGGCCAGTGCAATTGCGATCCGAAAAGCAGCACCTCATACCTTCATGACGTTCTGTATCGGACTGACAAAGATTGCCACTCCAGCCGAAGCGGTCCGTGCTGGTTACGATGCCATGGATATTGGCGCCGATGGGATCATGTGCCAATGGGGACCGGAATTTATTCGAGCTGTTTCTAATGCAGGAATACCTGTCCAAGCTCACGCGGGCCTCGTGCCCCGCTTGAGCACGTGGACAGGTGGCCTCAAGGCGGTCGGAAAAACCGTCGAGGAGGCACTATGGGTATACAAACAGATTCAGACGTTTGAAGTTGCAGGAGCATGGGCAGTTGAAGTCGAAGTCGTCCCGGCGGAGTTGCTTGCGCAAATCTCCCGTCGCACGCGTCTAGTAACGTCTTCCATTGGCGCCGGAAGTGGCGGTGACATTCAATTCATGTTTGCAGAAGACATTTTGGGCAACCACGCTCCTCCCTACCCACGCCATACCAGACAATATCGGAACCTCTTTAAAATGGAACAAGCCATCCAGGAAGAGCGAGTGGGCGGATTTCGGGACTACATCGCTGACGTCAAAAGCGGTAGGTTTCCAGGCCCCGAACATATCGTCAAAGCACCCGACGGGTTGATCGATCAGTTTCTCGACGCCGTTGGCTCACCATCAGTGAGCAGCCAGGATCCTTAGCAAGATCCACTCCGTAATCTTCGCGCCTTCGCGCGAAATCGATCAGGAGTGACTCGCCCGCTAGTCCGATCCCCAGGCTCTTCAACGTAGAGCCGTTGTCCTCAACTGCTCTCGCCAGGAGCCAAGAACGTCAAAGACAATCGTCCACCACCAATCTTACGCCCTTCCCCCAAGCCCCATCACAGCCAGGATCTTTCGCAAGATCCACTACACTCCTTCGCGTCT
>CAIYZV010000178.1 GCA_903930765.1 uncultured Pirellula sp. | reverse complement strand
CGCACGCAACCCAACCAACGATCATGGCATCTCTCAATCGTTATTCGTCTCGTATCACCCAACCCAAGAGCCAAGGTGCCTCGCAAGCAATGCTCTATGCCACAGGCTTGAAACCTGAGGACATGAACAAAGCCCAAGTCGGCATTTGCAGCGTTTGGTTCGAAGGCAACCCCTGCAACATGCACTTGCTCAGCCTCGGGGGAGAGGCTAAAAAATCGGTGACCGCACAAGGGTTGGTCGGGATGCGATTCAATACCGTCGGGGTGAGCGATGGGATCAGCATGGGGACCGACGGTATGTCGTACTCGCTTCAATCGCGCGATTTGATCGCCGATTCGATCGAGACGATCATGGGTGGCCAGTGGTACGACGGATTGATTGCGATCCCTGGATGCGACAAGAACATGCCGGGCTGTTTGATCGCAATGGGTCGATTGAATCGCCCATCGTTGATGATCTATGGAGGAACGATCCGGGCGGGCAAGTGGAACGGACACTCGCTCGATATCGTTTCTGCGTTTCAGTGCTATGGCCAATACATCGCAGGGCAAATCGATGATGAGACTCGTGAGAACATCGTGAGAAACTCGTGCCCAGGGGCAGGTGCATGCGGTGGCATGTACACCGCCAACACCATGGCGTCGGCCATTGAGGCATTGGGGATGTCGCTCCCGTATTCAGCTTCGATCCCAGCAGAAGATCCTGCAAAGAAAGAGGAATGCGATCGCGCCGCCGCTGCCATGCTCCACCTTCTCGAGATCGACTTGAAACCTCGGGACATCATGACCCGCAAAGCCTTCGAAAATGCGATGACGGTCGTGATCGCTCTCGGGGGCAGCACCAATGCGGTGCTTCACCTCCTCGCAATGGCCAGAGCCGTCGATGTGCCTCTCGAACTGAGTGACTTCCAAGCGGTCAGCAACCGTGTCCCTTACCTTGCCGACCTGAAACCGAGCGGCAAATTCGTCCAAGAAGACCTGCACTCGATCGGTGGCACCCCCGCCGTGATGAAGTACTTGCTCGCCGAAGGTTTCCTGCATGGCGAGTGCATGACTGTCACTGGCAAGACATTGGCCGAGAACGTCGAGAAGCTCCCAGGGCTCAAGGAAGGACAAAAGATCGTTCAACCGGTTTCCAATCCGATCAAACCAACCGGTCACATTCAAATCTTGTTCGGCAATCTTTCCCCGGAAGGATCCGTAGCCAAGATCACTGGCAAAGAAGGCTTGGTATTCTCCGGACCCGCTCGCTGCTACAACAGCGAAGAAGAAATGCTGCATGCCCTCGAGCAAAAGAAAATCCAAAAAGGGGATGTCATCATCATTCGCTATGAAGGCCCCAAGGGTGGACCGGGGATGCCTGAGATGTTGACCCCGACCTCCGCCATCATGGGTGCCGGACTTGGTTCCGACGTAGCCCTCCTCACCGACGGCCGATTCTCTGGCGGCTCGCACGGCTTCATCGTGGGTCACATCACCCCCGAAGCTCAAGTGGGTGGGCCGCTCGCTTTGGTTCAGGATGGTGACTTGGTAACGATCGACGCTGAAAAGAATCGATTGGATGTCGCCGTGGGTGATGATGTGATGGCAAAACGCCGAGCCCAATGGGTCGCACCAGCTCTCAAAGCCACCCGCGGAACGTTGTTCAAATACATCAAGAATGTGAAGAGTGCCAGTGAAGGTTGCGTTACCGATGAGTAACCTTGCAGTTCATTAGACTCGCGGTTACCGAATAACCGGTGTTGCCGATGGAATGTCGGTGCGACCTGGTTCAGCGTCTCTCATGTGAACTTGTTTTTCCCATGCGGGCTCAATGGATATTTCCCTAAGATCAACGGATAAAACGATCATGGCGACAGTACAGAAGAACCCGAAACGCAGCGAAGTAGCCGTCAGTGATACGTGGGATCTATCCACCCTTTTTCCTGACGATGCAGCGTGGACCGCATCCCTAGCGGAATTGGAGTCATGCATCGCAGGCTTTGCGAGCTTTGCAGGCAAGCTGGCCGATTCGGCGGAAACGCTGGTGGCTTGTTTGGATCACGATGTTCGGACCGACCGATTGGCCGAACGGATTGGAACCTATGCGTTCCTTAAGACCACCGAGGACCAAGGGAATAGCCACTACCAAGCCTTTTCGGCCAAGTACCAGAACCTAGCGACGCGAGCTTCTCAAGCGGCCAGCTTCATTCGTCCCGAGATTCTGGCGATCCCCGAAGAGCGACTCCGAGAGTTGATGGCATCGCCCGTTTTGAACCCCTATCGATTGGTGCTGGAACGGATCGATCGCTACCGATCGCATACGTTGTCACAAAAGGAAGAACGACTGCTGGCCATGCAAGGGGAAATGGCCCAATCGGCGAGCAAGGCGTTTCGACAACTCAATGATGCGGATTTGAAATTTGGTGAGATCGAAGTCGCCGAAGGTCAGAAGATCGAATTGACCAACGCCACGTTCAGCGGATTGCTCATCTCCCCCAACCGCGACGTGCGACGACAAGCATTCCACCAGTACTATGCGCAGTTTGCAGGTCACGAGAATACGTTGACCGCAACACTGGCTGGAAGCGTTCATACGGATGTTTACTATGCCAAGGCCCGGAACTACCCGAGCGCGCTCGAGTCGTCGTTGTTCGCAGACAATGTCCCAGTGAGTGTCTACGACAATCTGATCGCAGCCGTGCGCGAGCAATTGCCCGCGGTGCACGCCTACTTCGACATGCGCCGCCGAAAAATGGGGTTGGACGATATCCACCATTACGATACTTACGTCCCAATTTTGAATGATGTGCCGAGCCACCACACATGGGACCAAGCGGTCGAGTTGGTGCTCAAGTCACTGACACCGCTGGGTGAGGAGTATGGAAACGTTCTCGCGAACGGATTGCGAGGCCGATGGAGCGATCGGTATCCCAATCAAGGGAAGCAGAGCGGTGCATTCAGTTGCGGAACGTTCGATGGCGCACCGTACATCTTGATGAACTACAAACCGGATGTCCTCAACGATGTCTTCACGTTGACCCATGAAGCGGGTCACTCCATGCACAGTTACTACTCTGCGAGGAACCAACCGTTCCAATACTACAATTACACGATTTTCGTCGCGGAAGTAGCGAGTACATTCAACGAGCAATTGCTCGCGGAATACTTGATCCGAAACACCACGTCCAAGTCCGAGCGGGCGGCGATCATCAATCATGAGATCGATAGCATACGGGCAACGATCGTTCGCCAAACGATGTTTGCTGAGTTTGAAAAGAAGACGCATGCGATGGCCGAAGCGGGCGAACCGTTGACGGTCGCTTCGTTCAAAGGGGTGTATGGCGACTTGCTCAAGGATTACTTTGGCCCCAACTTTGCGATCGACCCAGAGCTGCAACTGGAGTGTTTCCGGATCCCACACTTCTATCGGGCTTTTTATGTTTACAAGTACGCGACCGGTTTGTCAGCGGCGATCGCGCTCTCGCAGCGCGTGATGCATGGCGGAAAGAAGGAGCTGGAGGAGTACCTGAGTTTTCTGAAGGGTGGTTGCTCGAAGGATCCGCTGGATTTGTTGCGAGACGCGGGGGTCGACATGACCCGACCGGAGCCAGTTCAAACTGCACTCAAGCGTTTTGGAACCCTTGTTAATGAACTCGATGGGCTGATTTAGAAATGGCTGGCTATTTCTCGCCCTCATACCGGTTACGGACAATGTTCGTACGAGCAACATAAAATCCTCGATGATGGTCAGTGCCGCGATTACCATCGGCTGTTGCGCGTGAATCCCTCGAAGCGTCGAAGAAAACCACAACAGCTATCGAGTAAGAGTACCGCTACCGCCTTCCCTCGGAAGGCCGATCCAACGTTACCGACGTGTTCACCTACGATGCGGCTTCATCGGTCATGTTCGTCACCGGTTGGTACGCAGACGCGATTTGCGGTGGAATACGTTTGGGAGTGCGGGTCGTAAAATCGATGAAGGCCCAATTGGTGTGAGCGACCGCGAGAACCACCTCTTTATTACCCGACTTACTGTTTTCCGAACCGGTTGTCGTGACCCGTATGATTTCGTACTTCCGAAGCGAGGTAACCTTTTTCATGTCGGCGACCCAGGTTTTCACTCGCACCAAATCCCCTGCGTGTGCGGGCTGGAGATATTCAATTTGATGAAGCCGTGCGACCCAGCCAGCGCGCATTTCATGGTAGCGCCGTGCAGGCCACCCGAGCGCCGCCGAATGCGCGAGCGCGGCGTCTTGCATCCATTGGATATACACCACATTATTCACGTGGCCGAGGCTATCGATATCCTCCTGGGAGACGATGAGTTCATGGTGGAAGACTTCGATCATGGTTATCGATCCATAGGTTTGCGTGAGAGGGCAATAGGTTTGCGTGAGAGGGCCTCGTTGATGAACACTATCCCATAGCGTACCCAACCCACCCGGGGATCACAAATGCAGGTTCCACAGGAATGATTACCATAAGGATGGTATACTCAGGCCCAACGATTGTGCAGATTGGATACGGTATTGATGGCTTAGGTACTAGATATTTACAAGAACGAAACCTCTCACCTGGAAAACCGTGATGTACCCGGAATCCCCTCGAACTAGTTTGTTATTCCCATTCGTAGCTCTCTTGTGTTTGTGGGGTGTGGCCAACGCACAGACATCGTCGCTTCGCGTCGCACCCTTTGACGTGGACGCAACACCTCCCGTTGGCAGTGCCCTACCCTATAGTTCGACGACAGCGATCGTGCAGCCTCTGAGGTGCCGAGGGTTGGTGCTGCTTTCAGACGAAGCGCCTGTCGTACTTTGCGCCGTCGATTGGTTGGGAATTGGGAATGATGGTAACCGCATCTTCCGAGAACGGCTCGCTGCTGCTGCCAAGACAACCCCAGACCGCGTTGCCGTCCATACCCTGCACCAGCACGATGCACCGTGGTGTGATTTCTCAGCGGATACACTTGCCAAGTCCCACGGGGCAACCGGTATCATTTTTGACTCGAGCGTCGCCAACCAAGTCATCGCACGAGCGGCCGATGCGATCGAAGCCGCCTTGAAACGCCCCTACGCTATTTCGCAAATTGGGTTAGGCCAAGCCAAGGTCGAACAGGTCGGTTCGAACCGTCGCGTCTTGGGAGCCGATGGCAAGGTGGCCGCCGTGCGCTGGACAGCAACCAAAGATCCAGCCGTTCGCGCCGCGCCCGAAGGAGTTATCGATCCTTGGTTACGATCGATCCGATTCTATGAAGGAGACACCCCTATCGCCGTGTTGACGTACTATGCAACGCATCCGCAGAGCTACTATGGAAAAGGTGAAGTCAATCCAGACTTCCCAGGAATCGCTCGCGACACGCGCCAGAGTGAAACAGGAAATCTACACGTTCACTTCAACGGGGCCGCTGGCAATATCGGTGCCGGCAAATACAACGATGGCTCACCCGAGAACCGCACGATCCTCGCCCAGCGGATGGCAGATGCCATGAAGCGTTCGATCGTGGAGGAGAAAAGGTTTAAGGTCAGTGGCAGCGAGTTGCATTGGAAGACCCAAGAATTGCGATTGCCCCCGACCCAACGCATGGATCGAGAGCAGCTTATGAGTATCATTTCCGACCCGAACAAAACCGCCAAAGAACGAATCTACGCGGCCACCCAGTGGGTTTGGTTGACGCGCTGTGCCGAAGGAGACCCGATCGTCGCGAGTTGTCTGAAGCTGGGACCGGCACGGGTACTCCATCTCCCGGGCGAACTGTTCATCGAGTACCAATTGGCCGCGGCGGAAATGCTGCCAGGAGAATTTGTGGCCACGGCCGCGTACGGGGATTATGCCCCGTGCTACATCGGAACAGCGATCGCCTACGAACAAGGGGGCTATGAAACGGAGGCTAGGTCCTCGCTCGTTTCACCCGAGTGCGAAGCGGTGCTGATCGAGACAATTCAGAAACTGCTCGGTGTCGAAGCCAAATCGATAGCGCCGCTAGGAGCGGTTGCGGCCAAACGCGAGGTTGAATATGCAAGGTCGCAGCAGGCGCAGCCCGAAGCGATGCCCAAGTGATACCCAAGCGATGCCTAAGTGATATCGATGGTTCCCCGATTCGCTTCTCGAGAACGAGAGCCCGAGGTTACTTGACCTCGATCAAGTTCTTGATCTTTACGTCGGTTATCCCATCCACCTTGCGAATGGCCTCTTGGACCATTTGTTTTCGAAAGAACGAATCGACGGTACCTCGGAGAACGACGTGCGTTGGGTCGCTCTCGAGGAATACGTTTTGTCGGTTGAGGTGTGGATGGCTGCGAAGGGCGTTGTCGAGACGGTGGAGCAAGGGAGCGGATTGCACGATAGGAAGCGTTACCCGGGAAGGAAGTTTGGGGACAGACAATCGCGAACAGCGGGAGTCAGCAACCACAGGCGAAAATGGATGCGATTCAGGCATTGAAACTCGCAGAATATATTTCCGCAGAACATATTGCCGAACCGATCACGAGGTGCGGAGACGCCACCCAAGTTTGCAGCTTGCTTCGGATTTTCCCGCTTTGAAGTTGAGGAAAACAATGAAATTAAGGGGCTTAGTGACGCCCGGGAATGAGTTAGCAAAGCTGGGGGGATTGCGTCGAATCTACCGTTTGGCGGAAAAGCGCCCTTGTTGGGTGGATTTTCGGCTGGAGTACAACACGGGAGATTCCCTTTGAGATACACTGACCGTGGCAAATCGAGCTTTTTCGTTGCTCTTGTTGTTACCGCCTCGGAGGATTAGTCCTACTAACGATGCCTGAATGGTTTCCGGATCTGGCAAAGATCCTTACGGCCCTGGTTTTGGTCGTCGTCAATGGATTTTTCGTAGCTGCCGAGTTTGCTCTGGTCAAGATTCGGCTTAGCCGCATTGAGCACATGGTGGCGGAGCGTCGTCTTTTCGCAAGGACGGCTCGCTGGTTAGCTCAGCGCCTCGAGCGTTCCCTATCCGCTTGCCAACTCGGCATCACCATGGCTAGTTTGGCCCTCGGTGCGATCGGAGAACCCGCCTTCGCCCATTTCGTCGAACCTGTCCTTCGTGCCATCGGGGTGGAATCGGAATCGGTGGTGCACGCAGTGGCCTTCGCTATCTCCTTCACGGTGGTAACCGCATTGCACTTGGTGATCGGCGAACAAGCACCCAAAGTTTTCGCGATCCGCAAACCGGAAGGCCTGCTCCTCCTGTGCGCGCTGCCGCTTCAGATTTTTTACATCCTCTCCTATCCCTTGATGGTCGTTCTCAGCGCATCGACCGATTGGCTATTGAAGCTGCTGGGAGCGACGGAAAAATCGAAGAGCGCGATTCCTTATACCGAGGAAGAGATACGAGCACTCCTACGCGAAGCCCATGTGCATGGCAATCTGACTCGCAGCGAACACAGTTTGATCAATGCGGTCTTCGAATTCGATGACCTGGTTTGCCGCCGGATCATGGTCCCCAGGAACGATATCGACTTCATCGACATGAACGAAGATAGCGATTCGATTTTGGCGATGATTCGCCGGACCAAACACACTCGCTATCCGGTTTGCGACGGCTCGCTCGACACGGTTCTTGGTGTATTGCACGTTAAAGACATCACCGGTGCCAATATCCAAAAAGGATTCGACTGGACCTCGTTGATGCGACCTCCGAAAAAGGTCCCCGAGAACATGCCGATCAGCAAATTGCTGAGGCACTTCCAAGGCACCCACCAACACATGGCGTTCGTGGTGGACGAGTACGGCATGATCATCGGAATCGTGATGCTGGAAAATGTCATGGAAGAAATCATCGGTGACGTCGCCGACGAGTTCGATGTCGAAGAGCCCGAAATTGTCCCCGATGGACCTGATTCCTGGGTGGTTCTTGGATCCACCGCCGTAGATTCCTTGGAAAATCGCCTCGGGATCCAATTCGAAGAAGCGGACGTCGACACGGTCGCTGGGCTCCTCGTCCATCAAGCTGAACGACTTCTGGTCGCGGGAGACGTGATCGAGTTGCCAGGAGTCACCGCCAAAGTATTATCGGTATCAGATGATCGCGCGACCAAAGTGCGATTCACCCTCTCACCTCCAAAGGATTAATTCATGAGTTTGCGCAACATGTTGTGTTCTATCGTCGCAGTCGCTTCGATCGCTGCCACGGTTTCCCTCGCCCAAGACAAAAAGCCCGCGGCGAATGAACCTGCCGCTATCTCCATTTTTGATGGAAAGACATTGAACGGTTGGTCCGGCTTGTCCGCCAATTGGAGCATCGAAGACGGTGCGATCACGGGTGAGAACAAGGCGGATGCACCCATCGGTGGAAACACGTTCATCGTCTACGAAAAACCAGTCAAGGATTTCGAATTGACGTTGGAGTTTAAGATTGCGGGTGGCAACTCCGGGATCCAGTACCGCAGCAAAGTCTTCGACAAGGAAAAGTTTGTCGTGGGTGGTTACCAAGCCGATATCGACGCGAACAAGCGTTACATGGGGATCAACTACGAAGAACGCGGTCGTGGAATTATGGCTGAGCGGGGCGAGATCATCTCCGTCGACAAAGACGGAAAGAAAAGCCGGGTCGGATCCACCGGCGATGCAGATGCATTGTTGGGACAAATCAAGTTCGATGGCTGGAACAAGTACAAAATCGTGGCTCGTGGCAATGTGCTGCAACACTACATCAACGATGTTCTGATGTCCGAATTGCAAGATAGCGAACCGGGTAAATCGGCCGCTGAAGGTGTCCTCGCGTTGCAACTCCACGCTGGACCACCGATGAAGGTGCAGTTCAAGAACATCATGCTCAAGACGTACTAGAACATACTAGAAAGTTCGTTGAAAAATCGATCCCAACAATCGCTAGGCTAGTCTTGATCATGTCTAGCACCGGGGGATATCAGGTTCCAACGTCCAGCCGCCACTTGCTTACACGCGTGGCTCGGACGGCGGGTCCGCTTGCTTATACGGAAATGCTTATACAGATATTGGTGCACGGCTCGACACCGAATCGTTCACGATCGGTTTCCAGGGGCAGCTATCCGCGGCGTCTTTGGATGGGTTCGCCTTGATGATTTTTCCGTGGCGAACCAAAAAGGCTCCCGATAACTGGAAGCCATCTCCCCGGATTTTGCCGAAGCCATACCCTTTCACAATCGCCACGATAAAACCGCGAAGCCAAACATTCCAACCAAAGAGTTGCGATACGTTTCCTCGCGGTAATTGATACGCTCGAAAGAGCCTGCAGTCCGGGTCGCTGATCGTCGGGAGATCCGATAGATCGAAGTGCTGCATCATGCCTCGACCTTCCTCGTCGCTCCCCATGTGGACCACCACCGGCAACATCCCCAAACCGGTCCAAGCGCTACGTGTACTTCTTAGCTCGTCGAGCGTCTCACGACAAAAGGTGCAACCAGCGTGACGTAAGAACACGAGCAAGACGTCTTGCTCGGCGCTCATCGCCGCAATCGATTTGCCGTTGGTTGCTATCGCCAGCGCGTTGGCTTGATCAAGCGTCCAATCCGCAAGCGATCCTGCGACCGATCGACTTTTCGGATCGGAGTGGTCGCGGAATGTCAGGTACAGCATCGCGGCCAACGGGAACCACCACGGGATGTCTTGGATCAAGAGCAACGGCCCCAACGACCAGGGGACTTGACCGGTGATCGCGGATTGGAAGAAGCCAACTGGGCCGAGAAGTTTGCCGACCAAGCCCATCAGGACGATGGGCCAATGCCTTCGAAAATCGTTTGCCGCGAGCCAATATCCGATGCCGAAAACCGCCACCAGCATCCCGACGCCTTGCCAGATCCACAGGTGGTTCGGGCGATCCATCCCCATGAAATCAAAAAGCTGGTTGGGACAAAGGATCACCCAGGCGCCCCACAACCAATTATGAATCGCCGCCAATCGCAAGGCGTATTTGGGCCATCGTGGTTCAAGTGTCATGAATGGTTACTCATCGATGGAAAACATCCAAGGCGTCGAGTTGTCGAAGGAATTGGCGGAGGGCCCGAGAGCGATGGCTGATCGCTCGTTTCACTTCCAGACCTAGCTCCGCAAAAGTTCGGTGATACTCGCGGACGTTGAACAGCGGGTCGTACCCAAACCCACCTTCACCTCGCGGCGCCAATAGGATCCGCCCCCAACATTCACCCGAGGACTCGATCAAGATTTCACCTTGTGGGTTTGCTAGCGCAATGGTCGAGACATAGTATGCATCGCGTTCGTTGGGCCCGAATGCTTGCATTACCTCGAGCAACTTCGCGTTGTTGGTTTGGTCGGTGGCACCTTGCAGAGACGGACCGGTGCCACTGAATCGGGCGGAAATCACCCCTGGTAATCCCCCGAGGGCTGGCACGCACAAGCCGCTATCTTCACCGATCGCCCACATGCCGCGGCCGGTCGCCTGTGCAACGGCCTTCAATCGGGCATTCTCCATAAACGTCACTCCCGTCTCCTCGACATCGATGGTGTCAGGAAAATCCGAAGGGGTCCGCAGAGTGAATCCGCGTGGTTTGAGATGGGCTTCGAGCTCGACGATTTTCTTACGGTTGCTCGTTCCGAGCAGCAAGTGTTTTTCAGGGGTTTGATTATGGGATTCCGACATGAGTCCTAGAGCCCTATCGAATTTGGCCAGAGATGCAACGAGCCGAGCATCCAACGAACAGAGCATACATCGCCAACGGATGAATGATACACCGCGGGTAAGGATACCCAACAAGCTCATCCTACGGAATTGCTGTCGATCTAAATTGCTGTCTATCCAGTCCCCCGCGGCAAACGAAGCAATCGTCCACGCAGACCGGGTCAGCCGCAACGATCGCTCCGCAACGATCGCTCCGCAACGATCGCTCCGCAACGATCACTATTGACGCAACGCAGGCAATCTAGGTATCCACCCCAAGGGGCGGTGTGCCGAGACCCAAGGGGCGGTCTGCCGAGAATCGCGCTCACTATGCACTAAATAAGGCACCCATAGGGTGGTGTTTGGGAATTCCAAGCTGTGTCTGCAGGCAATAACCCATGAAATCAAATGCTCAGTCACGTTCCTGTAGGCTCCGTGTCACCTGCTCCCTGGTCGGTACGCTCCTCGTACTTTCCAGTCTGGGCTGCCAGTCGTGGATGCAGCGAAATCGCAAGGAACAGTATGAGATCGATATCGAGCTCATCAAGGAAAAGATGAAGGATCCCGACCGACCTCGATTGATCGGCGAGGTTGCTAGGGCGTCGGGTTTGCACACGCGCCGCTACGACAGTTTGGGATTGATCAGCAATCTCCCTGGAACAGGTGGCATTGTGCGCCCGAGCAATCAGCGAGAGTTCATGCTGGAGGAATTGCGGCGGCACGACGTTTTGAATCCTCAAGAAGTTCTCGATTCGCCATCGACTGCGACGGTAAAGGTTCGGTTATTCGCGAATCCCTGCGATCAAAAGGGAGATCGTTTAGACGTCCTCATCGAGTGTTCCGACGAATGCAATGCGACCGATTTGCGCGAAGGGGTTTTGATGCCCGCGTCACTTCGGGAGTATTCAAACATCGAAGGCAAGAATCGCTCAACCAACGAAAAGGCCCTCGCATCTGGTGATCTGATCGTCATCCCATCTTCGGTAATCGAGGGAAGCACGGAGATCGATCCGCTGCGAGCCGTGATCATTGGAGGTGCCAAACTACTCGACACGCCGAAAATGGCGATCTATCTGGCGAATGAGTATCAGCATGTGTTCGTGATTCGAGCTATGGAGAAAGCGATCAACCGTCGCTTCTTCTACCAAAATGCCGGCAAGCAGAAAGTTGTTGCGGCTGGCAAAAACGATCGTGAGATCATGATCGAACCGCTTCCCAAATACAAATTGGACCCCTTGCACTACATGTCGACGATCCTCTCCATGGGGTTTTATGAGAATGATGAGCAAGTCGCTGAACGATTGGAGGGTTGCCGAGGATTGCTCAAGCAGCGTGAGTACGCGAGGCGGGCAGCCTGCGAATTGGAGGCCATCGGATCTAAAGAGGCTACGGCAGTCCTCGTCGAAGGGCTTTCAAACAACGATGTCGAGGTACGCTTTCACTCCGCATATAGCCTAGCCTACATGGACAGCCCAGAGAGCGTGCCTGTACTGCAGGACATGGTGCGATTCGAGCCCGCCTTCCGGCCAGTATGCTTGATCGGATTAGCAATTAACGAATGTGCTGAAGCCCGAGTCGCGCTTGAAGAGCTGCTACAAGAAGCGGTTCCGGAAGTCAGGTATGGGGCACTTTGGGCGATGCGTCAACGTGATCCACGCGATCCCTTGATCGCAGGAGCCAGCGTCGGAGAAGTCTGTTCGTTCGTTCATATTCCCAGCCAAATCCCATTGGTAACCGTCTCCCTCGAGCAAACCAAAGAGATCGTGCTGTTCGGAAGCAACCCAGTGGTCCATTTGAAGAAGGATTTTGCCCCAACCCCATCCATGCGTTTAATCCCGATGTCCAATGGGATGGTCCGAATGGCAAAACGACTGCAGACCGGGGAGATATTGCAAGCGGTCGTATCGAGCGATTTGGCATCGATTCTCAAGGGGATCCCGACCATCGAGGGCAAGTACGCAGACGTTGTGCATATGTTGGATCAGTTGCATGCGACCGACCAAATCTCGGTACCTGTAGCGATCAATCCGAGGCCGCGGGCAGGGCGAGTCTATGATCGCGATCGAGCGACAGAGACTGATCAAGAGGCCCTGGATTCGCTTAAGCTGAACGACGAAACCGAGGAGGAGGAACCAACCGATTCGAGTTGGTTCTCCCTTTCATCCTGGACTGCGAAGAAATCCAACAAATCGGCAAAGAATCCATCTGAGGCCAAACAAGCGTCACAGTCGTCCAACGACGACGAGAGCGATTTGTAAGAGAGCGATTTGTAAACCACTTTCGACGGCATACAAACACCGGCGAGATTCCATCACGGTCGATAATGTCGCCCCTTCCAACCCTTGTTTGCCCCACAACCCTTTTTTGATCGACACCTTTTTTCCTCCTTTCAGTTTTCACTCGAATCGGACCCCGTGGACCAGCCATGCTGAAAGCACTTGAGCTCGTTGGTTTCAAAAGCTTTGCGGATCGGACTCGCTTCGACTTTCCGGACGGCATCACGGTCGTTGTCGGCCCCAATGGATCCGGAAAATCCAACGTGGTCGATGCGGTCAAATGGGTGTTGGGGGCCCAAAGTGCCAAGGCGCTCCGCGGGGCGGAAATGACCGACGTGATCTTCAAAGGCTCCGCGGAAGGTGGCCGCAAGCCTGCCAACAGCGCTGAAGTGATTTTGGTACTCGACAATCGAACCCGAATCCTCACCTACGATGAAGACGAAGTGCAGGTCAGCCGCCGCGTCTATCGGAGCGGTGAAGGAGAGTATGCGATCAATGGGCGTCCGTGCCGACTCAAGGATGTCCGCGAATTGTTCCGAGGGACCGGAGTCGGTGTCGATGCATATAGCTTGATCGAGCAGGGCAAGGTCGATCGCTTGCTGCAGTCGTCGGCCAAGGATCGACGGGGGATCTTTGAAGAGGCAGCGGGGATCTCGAGGTTCAAGGCGAAGAAGGCCGAGGCGGAACGGCGATTGGGACGCGTCGATCAGAATATGATCCGATTGCGAGACATCGTCGATGAAGTGGGCAAGCGACTGTCGACGTTGAAAAGCCAAGCGTCCAAAGCGCAAAGGTATCGGGAACTCAGCAGCCAGCTGATCGTCAAACGGACCCAACTCGGACTGCTAGACGTTCGAGATATCCAAAAGCGGATCGAAGGGATTGGTCAGCAAATCGCCACCGCCGCGACCCAACGCGATGCTCTGCAGTTGCAATCGGAAACTTCTGAAGGTGAACACCGCAAGGTTTCCGAACAGCTCGCGGCGACCCAGGAACAATTGCAATCGATCCAAGACCGGATCGTAGGGCTGCAAAGCGAGCACATCCAAGCGACCAGCGAACTGGCGGGAGCCCGCGAACGGCATTCGGAATGGTCCGAGGAACAGAAGGGGTTGCTCGATCGGATCGAAACACTCGAACGCCGCGTTTCGATGAGCGAAGAGGAGATCCAACAGCGAAAAGCCGATCTGCAGCAACTCGATCGCGAGCGTCAAGATACCGAAGACGCAATCTTGCTCTTCGAAACTCAATTTCGACAGCGTGAAAAGGCGTTGATCGACCTGCGAGCGTCCCTCGAAATCCAAAAAAACCTCGCAGCAGGTGTCCGCCATGCCTTGTCGCAGACGCGATACGACGCTGCGTCGCACGAAGCCCAAGACGATCGACTCACTCAAGAGCTGCACGATGGTGAGAAGCGGATCCGTGCTCGCGAAGCGGATATCGCAGCTCGTGATGCCCAGATAGCCATCGCTGTTTCCGAGGTAGAACAAGCACAAACGCAAGCGTCTGTGGCTGAGACTAGTAAAGCCGCAGCGAAGGAAAAACTCGCCGAGGTCACCGATCGGGAACGAAGCATCCAACAGAAACTCCTGGAGATTCAAGCTAGGATCCAAGGTGTACGCGAACGGCTATTGGTCCTTTCCCAACTCGAAGAACAGTTCGCGAGTGCAGGTCGTGGCGGACAGCAGTTGATGCGATCGGCGCAATCGCTCGCGGAACCCAACCCGAGCATGGCATCGGGTGTCAAGTCGCTCCGCGGTCTCGTCGCGGATTTGATCACCACGGATTTGCATCTCGCCCCATTGGTCGACGTTGCCCTAGGGACTCATTCCGACGCGATCGTCCTTTCGGACGGGCAATTGGTCGACTGGATCAACGAAGGGCGATTGCAAGCCGAAGGGCGAGTGACGCTACTCCGTTTGGATCGCCTTCCCTCACGCAGGACGGGTGAAAAAATTCAGTTGGACGGTTTGCGCGGTGTTGTGGGTCGAGCGGACCGCTTGGTCCGATTCGATTCCGAGCATGAACCACTCGTCCGCGCGTTGCTCGGGACGACATGGTTTGTTGAAACTCTTTCCACCGCTCTCGATCTGAGCCACTTTCGCGGAGCCGGCCTGCGATTCGTCACCGCGGAATGCCAATTGGTGGACAGCGATGGAAGCATCACGATCGGATCGTTACAAACGGGGCTAGGGCTGGTTTCGCGGCGCAGTGAAATGCAAGCTGCGAACGAACAGATCGATCATCTGCAGCAAACACTCGAAGACGAACGTCAGCAAGCATCTGCCATCGCGGGAGAAATGGTGTCAGCGGCGGATGCCGTGCAATCCTCCGAGAAGCAAGTCTATGAGGCTGGTCGTCGGCTTGCGGCCGCCGAGCAACGGCTTCAGTCCTTGAGAGATCGTATGGTTGCCGACCGAAAAGAATTGGCGACCATCCAATCGGGCCTAGATGAAAAACGAGAAACCCTGGCCGTTGTCCAACAAGCTCTCGAAGCTGCCCGCAATCGCATCCTCGAACTTGAGACTTCCGAGACGCAGCATACGGAATCCATACTGACCCTCGAGTCCGATGTTCGCCAATTGGATGCCGAAATCCGCGAGAGCCAGAATCAGCTCACCGACCAGCGAGTCGATTTGGCCAGACTCGAGCAACGCGTCGACGGCATGCGTGTTACCTTGGACCAACTGCTTCACGATGCAACAGAACGGACAACGCATGTGGAGCAAGCCAAAGAGCTATTGGCAACACTCGCGGAAAAGATTCGCACGGCCGAAACTTCCGTTGCGGAGCTTCAAGAACGGATTGCTGCTACCGATTTACAGATAGCTTCCATCCAACAAGAACGTACCGATGTCGCAGCGTCGATTGAGCTTCAGCAACGTTCAGTGGCTGATAAAGGTAAGGAATGCGATCATCTACAGCGCCAGCTCGACAAATTACTCGATCGCATCGCTGCTCACGATGAGGAACTTCAACGGCTGGAACGGGAACGCAGCGAACTCATTTCGAGGTACCGCGATGAGTACCAGGTCGACTTGGAGCACGAAGAAGCTTTGAAGGTCGCCACCACTGAAAAAATCTATTCGCTCGAAAACGACCGCGGAGACCATACGGTTCACGCGTCTGAAGAAGACCAGCAAAGCCCTGGGTCTGATCAACCAATCTCTGACGAGTCGAATGCACCGGTTGTGGTATTGCGCATCGAGGAGATGGATCGAAATAACATCGAAACCCAACTCGTCCAACTGCGTCAAGAAATTGCCTCCGCGGGGAGCGTCAACATGGAGGCTCTCGACGAACTGGATGAACTCCAGTCGCGGTATGACAAATTGGCCGGGCATGAGCGGGACTTAATCGACGCCAAATCGAGCTTGATCAAAACGATGCAAAAAATCGATGAGGATTCGCAAGACCTGTTCTTGAATACCCTCGAAACGATCCGAACCAACTTTCAAACGCTCTACCGAAAATCGTTCGGCGGCGGATCGGCCGACATTGTTCTTGAAAATCCCGATGACCCGGAGAGTGGGATCGAAATCATCGCCACACCTCCAGGAAAAACAACGTTCAGCAACAGCTTGCTCAGCGGTGGCGAGAAGGCACTCACCGCAGTTGCGCTGATCATGGCGTTCTTCCAATACAGGCCCAGTCCCTTCTGTATCCTCGACGAAGTCGATGCTCCGTTCGACGAAGCCAACATCGGACGGTTTGTGACGGTTCTCAACGAGTTCCTCGACACCACCAAATTTATCGTTGTCACCCATAGTAAGAAAACCATGACCGTCGCCAACATGATTTACGGAATCACCATGCAGGAAAGTGGTGTGTCGCGACAGGTTGCAGTAAAATTTGAAGAAGTAAACGATCAAGGTGAAATAGTTCGACGCGAAAATCGACGCGCCGCATAACCTCCGAATGCACGAAAATTAGGAATCACTCCCAGCAAAGGGGGATCCGCAGTGACAGTACAACGTGTTGATGATGCTCAGGTCGATGCTACCCAGTACCAGGGTGAAAGGAATCGCATGCTAAACAGGTCGTTGATTCATCCACGCGATGAGATCATGCAGACCATGGAGCGTATCTATCGCTACCGCATGACCACCACCTCGGGAGGGAACCTTTCCATTCGGGATTCCAAGGGGGATATCTGGATCTCACCTGCGCGCGTCGATAAAGGGAATTTAACGCGGGAAGATATCGTCTGTGTACACAATGATGGGACAATCGAGGGACGACACCGACCCTCCTCCGAGTTCCCTTTTCACCAAGCCATCTACAACCACCGCAAGGATATCCTCGGCATTGTCCATGCGCACCCAGTCGGGTTGGTCGCATTCAGCATCTGCCACCAAAAACCCAACACGCGATTGTTTCCTCAAGCCGAACTCATGTGCGGGAACGTCGGATTCGCTCCGTATGCGTTACCGGGCAGCGATGTTTTGGGGAAGAATATCGCTGCCGAGTTCCGAAAAGGTTGCGACAGCGTCATCCTCGAAAATCATGGCGTAGTCGTCGGAGGTGGTTCCCTCGCCCACGCATTCCAGCGCTTTGAAGCCTTTGAATTCGCGAGCAAAACGCTGATCAAAGCATCGCGACTGGGTGAGGTGCAATATCTGACCGATGATCAATTGCAAATGGCTCGCAATCGCACGTTGCACATGAATGCATCCGAAGCACCCCATGTCACGGCCAAGGAGCAAGAACTGCGTCAGCAGTTAATCCTATTCCTGAAACGAGGTTGTCGACAACGACTGTTGATCAGCACCGAAGGAAGTTTTTCTGCACGTATCCACGGAGACTCGTTCCTCATCACGCCATCGCAAAAAGATCGCGAACTCCTCGGCGTCGAAGATCTGGTACTGATCGATGGTGAAACACATGAACCGGGAAAAATCCCAAGCCGTGCAACACGTCAACATCAAGCCATTTATCGAACCCATCCCGATGTCCAAGCCATCGTCTTTGCGCATCCGGTGAACGCAACCGCGTTCAGTATCACGGGAACCATGCTCGATGCTCGCACGATTCCGGAGAGCTACATCTTTCTCCGCGACGTGCAAACACTACCCTTTGGAGTGCAATACGGAGTGGGTGAGAAATCGATCGAAGAGTGGGTCAGCCTCCGCTCCCCCGCGGCTATTGTCGAGAACGATGGCGTCGTCGTCGCAGGCATGAGCATCCTGGACACGTTTGATCGGTTGGAAGTCCTCGAGTCGACCGCCGAAGCGATCATCAACGCGCGCTGTATTGGTCAATTGACGACAATGGACGACTCGAAACTTCGAGAACTGCGGCATGCTTTCGGCATGGATCTTTAGAATGGCGATCCACACCTAGCAATTTCTGTTACCGCAGATCGTTATACGGTTCAGTCCACGGCTAAAGTGCAGGGGCAATTGCCCCATGCTGTGCCTTGCATTTGGCGAGCCTATCCCCCATAACTCTCGGATTGCTGCCAACAGCCCCGAATGGGTTATTCTGTTTGTGGCTCTGTTCGGGGGATGGGGAGTTCTCGTATGCCGCTGTCTGTGATCAATGAGCTAGATTATTTGTGTTTAGGCACCTGTGAAGTCGCGGGCCTGAATCGGTTTGTGGCTTCCCACGAGTTCGATTCCTGGATCGAAGACCAGTTGGCGGCGGCCCGAACGGAGGTGCTCACCCCTGAGTGGGAATCGCGGCGCGAAGCCGTTCGAGGTTTGTTGCGCCGCGGTGGGTTCAAACCTTCCGGGCGGAGCAAACCGGCCCAGGAATATCTGCTGAGGTGTCTCTACGACGGCAATTTTCCGCGGATCAACCCAGCCGTCGATTGTCTGAATGCAATTTCGGTTCGGATCGGTCTTCCCATTTCAATGCTCGACAAATCACGCTTCCCCGATGCCCTGCGGGTCCGGGTTGGTCGACGTGAGGAAAAATACGTATTCAACTCGGTCGGTCAAGAACTCGACTTGAATGGTTTGATCACCGTTTGTGGTGGCCTCGATGCGGCGGAACCGCTGGGGAGCCCGGTGAAAGATTCGATGGCGGGAAAGATTACCGAGACGGTGAGCGAAATCGTGTGTATTCTATATGGCCCGAACGAAGGGATTCCCCAAGAATGGATGGACGATTGGGCGTCCGAGTTGAAACAAAGCATAGAGCGATTTGCAATCCAATGATTCCTATTTTGATGCTACGAAACCGTCCGAGTTGGCTCAGGACACGGGTTCATCTCATCGCATCGTTCCTTCTGGCTCTCGCTGGTTGGTATACCGTCGCGTTTCCAAGTGTCGCAACGGCACAGTTAACTGGAGACAGGTTAACGGGAGACAGGTTAACGGGAGACGGGGGGACAACTGGCTATGTATCGATTGAGTCGGTCAACGATGTCATCGATCAATGGAGCGAAGACAAACACCTTTACGTCAAAGGTGATCTAGGCGTACCTGCTGCGAGACTCGCTGAACTGCAGCAGTGGCTGAGCAAAGAAGGACCGCATTGGACCGTCGTCTTGATGGAGGAAGCAAGCGGTGAGTACTACGTGGCTCCCGATGGACGTTCCTATTTTGGGATGGATGCAGTGGAGTTCGCGCTGGGCAAAGGACTCGCCAATCGTACGGGTTTTGGCAAGCTCGAAAATCCGGCAACCCATGAAACCGACGGCGCGATGTTCGTCCTGTTTCTTAAAGAGCGCAAGTTCAGTTACTTTGGCTCGGAGGCCCAGGATCGCCGCGGACTGGGGCGATCGAAATGGATCGGCGAATTGGACCAACCCGCCTTTCGCGCGATGCGAGGAGGGGGGCGCGTGGTGGATGCGGTCAAAGAAACCGTGCGAACCATCAATCAACGATTAGATCGGATCATCACTTCCGAAGCCGAAGCGGCTCGGACTCAAGCGTTGGAGAAAGAACGGGATCTGCAAATCGCCAAAGAAGGACTGAGCCACTTGACCGAGTTACTCGACCAGGTTGGTGAAGAAAGTGTTGCGTTTCGAGCACAACATCCTGACGCGACAGGCGCGCTGGCAAAACCAGATATTGAAGAATGGCGACAACGAATTTCGGAGATCCGGGTGCCACTCAATTTGGAGAATGCCAAAGAGTCTCACCAAACGATCAAGCAACTAGGAACTCAGATCGATTCGTACCTGAACGCCTATGCAGCCTCTCGCGGGTATGAGGCCAATCGCAAAGAACTCGAGGCGGAATTTGGACCGCTCGCCAATGCGCCCAATAGGGTAGCCGCAGGTCCTCTCAAAGACCTTCGCGAGGTGCTCGCAACCGCCAATAAAAAATACCTCAACGGAGACATGGATCTCACTGAGACGCTGCGTACGGCTGAAACGAAAATCGCTGAGGGCAATCGCCGCATCGACGAAGAAAATCGACGCATGGAAGCCGCCAACGCCAACGCCAAGCTGGTTCGTCAGGTCGTCGGAACGATCGCCAGTATCCTGGCTGCGATTGTGGCAATGATCTTGTGGTTGTTTCATCGCAAACGCAAACCAGCCATGGATCGAGCCGTCGACAATCTAAAGACGCGCGAGGATTCGGTCGCCAAAGAGACCGATGGACTCGACCAACTTTTCACGCAGAGCGCCGACCTGCTCGGATCTCGCGATCGGATCGCACAGCGCGGATATACCGGGCGAACACGAGAACTCGGCGAAGGTGCCATCAACGATATCGACGACCTATTCATCATGTCGAAAGAGATCCGACGCGTTCTCTCCGAGGCAAAGGATCTGGTCAATCCGAAAGGCATGTGGGACCAAATCGTGAATGCGTTCAGCAGCTCGCGATTCGAAGAGAGCGTTCGACAGATTTCCGGGAAACCGCTGAAGTTCTCGCAAGCTACCGGGATTCCGCGGGTGGCGATGGACATTCTGAAGAAGCGTGCCCAGGAAGCGAACGAACCGATCCCTAACGAAGTACCAGAAGAGGTCATTCTGACGTTTGATGAAATCTACGGTGCGATCCAGTCGCGGCGCGAGCGAGCGGGCAACGCATTGAAGCTGATCGAAGACTCCCTCACCCGTGTCAACGACGAACTCAATCGCTGCCAAGTCGACTTGCAAGGCTTGCTCGATCAAGAAAAGAGCATTGCGAATGCGTCTGCGGATAGTTGGTTTCCCGTTCCGAGCTACTTCAATGTTCTCATTCCCTCGGTCCAGAGCGATCTGGCAGATGCAGAGTCTCAGTCGACACTCGATGCGGTTTCTGCGATGGAAGGGCCAATTCGCCATGCACGACGCAAGCTCGACGAAGCCAAGGCACTAGGGGAGTGGATCCTCGATTTCCGCAAAAATGTTTTACCCGACCTCAAATCGATGTCTGACAAACTTCAATCGATGGGATACCCCACCGCTTGGCTGGAATCCGAAATCCGAGTCCGATCGAGTGCGGCCGACAGATTGTTCGAGCAAGCCGCCACGCAATCGATAGCTGGGGGCTTTGCTGAGCTTAAAGAATCGATGGTCGCCCTCTTTGGACAAACGAAGCAAGCGGTCGAATTGGCGGAACTTTTAAGGGACACCACGCAACCTCGCGTCGAGCACATGCCCCAGGAAATCCAAGCGGCCCGCAAAGAACTAGCGAGCCAATTGAAATTGAACGAGTCGCAAGTCCTCGTCGAGCCGGCTTGGAACCCCGACACCGCGCATGCCCTCGCTCGAAAGAGTTTGGAGGCTGCAAACACAATGTTGCGCCAGGGAAAGATCGATGCATGCCGCGCAGCCATCCAAGGTTGCGATTCCGAAATGGAACGGGCCAACCAATGGATCGAGGCTTCCAAGACATCCGCTAAAGAGTTCGAATCAAGCCTTGCTAAAGAACGAAGCCGACTGCAGCAGATCGTACAGCGGAGCAAGCAATTGGCTCTGATGGTCCGAAACGCGGAACGCAATTATTCGTCGGCAGCCCTTCAGTTGGCGTATTCCGTCGCGCCGATTGCTGACGCGAACTGGGTCGAACCCGAAGCAGATCCTTCGGTTGGCAATGCCGACGGAAATGGATCTGCGGATGTGGTCACTGCACCCCAGCAATCGCTCGACCTGGGTGGCGATCATGCCCTGCAACTCCTCGAGCATGCACAGGACTATGCGACCGAATGCGATCGACTGCACGCATCAGCACAATCGAAGTTTCGACAAGGAATGGTGCTGCAGGCGGTCGGGGAATTGCAACAAGCAGGAGAAATGCTAACGCAAATGGACCGCAGGCTCGATCGCGTCGATGAGCATTTGCAGCAGCTCGAGCGTCAAGTGATCGAAAATCAAAAGTCGCTGGTGAAATGCATATCCGATATCCAGCATCTCCAAGACTATCGCCGCGATCGCATGGTCACGATCCCCACGATCCAGCAAATCGATGCCTTGGGAGAACAACTGCAATCCGTTCAATCGAAGTATCGCAACACGACCGACGGGACCAATCCGTTCGAGTTCGCGCAACTGCTACTTTTCTTTCAGAAGCGTATCGCCGAACTCGAGGGCATGGTTGTATCGGATCGGCATGGTTACGCAGAAGCATCCCGAGCGGTGGATGGGGCTGTTCGGCAATGGAATGTGGCCAAGCAGTTCGTGCAGCAATCCCGAACAGACAACATCCCCGATTCCCCAGCGACGACCGAAGGAGTCCGACGTGTCGATGGCTTGGAGCGAGCGGTCACGGCAGTGCAGCGGGGCATCGAAGCCGACCATGGCGACTGGGAGGAAGTCGGACGACGAGCGGCCGAGACGCAGTCCGATTTGTCCGAGATCTCCCGCCAATTGAGCTCGGAATTGCAGCAAGCCAACGCATCGCTGTCTGCGTTCCAGGCAGCCTCGGAATCGGTTTACAAGGCGGAGCATTGGACAGGTCCGTGGGGACTACGAATCAGCGATTCCCCAGGCGTCCGACAACTCGAAGCAGCTCGCGCCAATCTGCAGCGTGGCCAGTACGCCGCTGTGCTCGAATTGAGCAATCAAGCCTTGCAAGCGTCCCAGCTCGCCATCCAAAAGATGGAACGCGAGGTCCAAAATCGCAAGATCGAAGCACAGATGCGCGCGGAGAGACTCGAACGAGAACGCAGAGCGCGTCGAAACGATACCATCATCATCGGCTCCGGGCCTTCCATCTTCGGCTCCGGTGGTTCCTGGGGGAACAGCGGCGGTTTCGGTGGAGGCGTTTTCGGCGGTGGCGGTGGCTTCGGTGGCGGAGGCGGTGGCGGCTCATCATCGGGTGGCGGTTTTTCCGGCGGCGGAAGCTCGTCCTCGGGAGACGATTCCTCAGGGTTCAGCCGATCGGGTTGGTAACCACACAGTGGGTTATTACTGTGCTGCTGATTACTGTGCTGCTGATTACTGCGCTGCTGATTACTGCGCTGCTGATTACTGCGCTGCTGATTACTGCGCTGCGAATGTCATTAGAAAATCAGATCCATTGCGAAGGGGCTGGCTATGCGATTGTCGAATTGGAACCGATGCGTAAACGCGATATTTTTGGCGGCCGTTTCAGCGGCGAGTTCCATCCCCGCGCTGGCACAGGATTCCAAGGATCGGTTTGCGGTTTCCGAACAAGCGATGGCCATTCATCGAAGGGGTTATGTTTTTGATGGACATAATGACTTGCCTTGGGAACTGCGATCCAAGGCGCCTCGTTTGTTCGAAGACTTCGACATCCGCATCGCACAGCCTAAGCTTCACACCGATATCCCTCGATTGAAGGCTGGCAATGTTGGGGCCCAGTTTTGGTCGGTCTTTGTGCCTGTAGACACGATCGCCGCAGGCAACGCGTTTCAGACCACATGCGAGCAGATCGAGCTTGTCAAGAAACTTGTCGATCGCTATCCCGACGTCTTCGAGTTGGCTTACAACGCCGAGGATGTCGATCGGATTCGCGCTGCCGGAAAAATCGCGTCGCTGATTGGGATGGAAGGTGGCCACAGCATCGAAGGATCGATCGGCAAGCTGCGACAACTCTACGAACTGGGCGCGAGATACATGACACTGACTCACGCTGATACACTCGAGTGGGCAGATTCGGCAACAGATGCTCCGAAGAGTGATGGACTCTCCGAGTTCGGCGAAGAGATCGTGCGGGAGATGAATCGTTTGGGAATGCTGGTAGACCTCTCTCATGTTTCCCCTGCAACCATGCACGATGCGTTGCGAGTCGCCACTGTTCCTGTCATTTTTTCCCACTCGTCCGCTAAAGCAGTAGCCGATCATCCTCGCAACGTCCCCGACGATGTGCTGGCGAAATTACCCGACAACGGCGGAGTTGTCTTGATCAACTTCTTTTCGGGGTTTGTGGTTCCCGAATCGGCAGTTATCTTAAAGGAGATGGCCTCCGTGAGACGCGAGTTGCGTCGCAAGTATCCCGGTTCGAGAGAGGATCAAGACCGAGAGCTCAAGCAATGGCAAGCGAGCCATCCATATCCAGCCGGGGATGCGGAGATCATCGTCGACCACATCGAACGAGTCATCCAGGTCGCTGGCATCGACCATGTTGGTCTGGGTTCCGATTTCGACGGCATCTCAAAATTACCCGTTGGGATGGAGGATGTATCTAAGTACCCCGTCATCACCGAGTTGATGCTCCGCCGAGGTTACGACGAAGCGTCGATCCACAAAGTTCTCTACGGCAATTTTTTGCGAGTATTGCGCAAAGCCACCAGCGCGAAAAATGAAGGTTCTTGACGCAAACGACGGGTGATTTGGGCCTGAAAATGTCGACGAGAGCCGGTTCTGGGCCCAGTGCTTGCAGACGATTTTGCAAGGCGTGGTATACTTTGACGGTGGTGGATCAAGGTAACCCAATATTCGGAAAATGGGTCATTAGCGCCCGAGCAAATGGCCCCGAGCAAATGGCCCCGAGGAAGCGAGTACGACAACGGCGATGGACAAGTTGTCAGAGACTGAACCTTTGAATCATCCGAACTCGGACAATCCCGGTTCGTACAAGCTCGGTTTGGGAGAGCGTACTTCGGGAGAGCGCAGTCCCCGCGGGGATGCGGGTGATGAGCGGATTTCGTCGGGACCGCGTTCGGCTCTGAAACCCATCGATATCCAACCCTATGAAACGGATCGCGATGCCATTCAAGCTGGATTCGCGGGGGCTTATCAAGCTCAATTGTCTTGGAGCCAATTGAAGGTTCGTTCGCGATGCTCTGCGATCGCTTCGTTCGCCGCATTGCTGGTCGAAAATCGGGAAGCGTTGGCTGCAGCCATCACCAGCCCGATGCGGACCGATTACCGGGAAACACTGACTTCCGAATTGCTGCCTCTGGCTGACGCTGCCCGCTGGTTGCAACGATCTGCACCGCGGATTCTTGCCTCGCGTCATCCTGATGGAAGCGCGCCCATGTGGTTGGGGAGACTCCATTCGGTGGTGCACCGCGTACCGCACGGACTGGTGCTTATTTTAGGAACTTGGAATTACCCAGTCTTCTTGACGGGCGTGCAAATCTTGCAGGCTCTGATTGCGGGCAACGGAGTTGTGGTCAAGCCGGCACCTGGGTGCGAAGCGGTGACACGTCTATTGCTAGAACTGCTGGTCCGTTCGGGTGTCCCAGATGGGTTGCTGGTTCTACTGGACAGCTCAGTCGATGCGGGCAAGCTAGCGATCGATCTCGGGGTCGACCATATCGTGTTGACCGGTAGTAGTCAGAGTGGTCGCACGGTCTTGAATCAAGCGGTGGGATCGTTGACTTCGGCCACGATGGAATTGAGCGGGTGCGATGCGGTCTATGTACTCCCCGGAGCCGACATGCACCGCGTCTGCGATTTGCTTCGCTTCTCGTTGAGACTCAACGGAGGAGCGACTTGCATGGCCGCTCGTAGGGTGTTTGTGCCGAGAAAGATCTCCGAAGTATTTCACCGGCTCCTCGAGCAGCGTTTGAACGCGCCCGAGCAGAGCGAATGGAGAACCAAGATTCCTGCGGCGACGTACCATAAATTGTGGGATGGGGTTGCCGACGCACTCGCTAAAGGAGCTCGGATCGTTTCAGGCGATACTCGCGATGCGACTAAACACTCTGGAGCCGAGCCTGAATATGTGACAGCAGGGCATATTGTGCTAACCGATGTCACCACCGACATGAAGCTTTATTCGCAGGATATCTTTGCACCGCTGGTGATGGTGGTGCCAGTGGATGGCTGGTCCGATGCCCTCAAGGCCGATTCGCAGTGCCCTTATGCGTTGACAGTCTCGATCTTCGGGCCCAACGAGGATGCATTGAGACTGGTACCGCTGGTTTCCGCTGGAACCATCACCATCAATGACCTGATCGTTCCAACGGCGGATCCGAGGCTTCCGTTCGGGGGCCGAGGTGAAAGTGGCTTTGGGGTCACCCGTGGAAACGAAGGGTTGCTGGCGATGACGACGGCCAAAGTGGTCGCAACGCGAGTAGGAAACTGGTTACCCCACTCCCAACTCCCGAAGCCGGGTGATGAACAGCTGCTGGACGGATTGCTACAATTACTCCACGGGCGAGGACTCCGCAGGCGGTTTGGCGGGATCCGCCAGATAGTGCAAGCGATACTTTTGCAACGAAAAAGAAGCAAATCGAATGATTGAGCGAAGTGGACGCGTGGTGAACGCAGCGGTGGTAGGTGGAGGTTTAGCCGGGCTTGCGGCGGCATGCACATTGGCAGCTCGGGGCCACAAAGTCACTCTTTTTGAAAAAAATGAGTGGGTGGGTGGAAAGGCCGCAGTCCACCATCAAGACGGCTTCCGATTCGACATGGGGCCTACGATCCTGACGTTGCCCTCGGTGCTGAAACGCATCTTCGCAGAGGCTGGAAAACGTGTCGAAGACTACATGGACTTGGTCCTGCTCGACCCGCAATGGCGATGCTTCTTCCAAGACGGAGGGGTTTTGGATCTAGTTGCAGACACCGAAGCGATGAAGCAGAACCTGGACCGGTTTTCACCGGTCCCCGGAGTTGGCGCAGGGTACGACCGCTTCATGCAAATTTCCAAGCGACTGCATGAAGTCTCCGATAGATTCTTCTTTTGGAGAAGCGTGGGTGGGATCGGGGACACGATGGAGGTCGGCGGTGCATTCTCCGCATCGGTGCTCAAGGATGTTCTCAGCCTTCGCATGGGTCGATCGGTAGCGGGTTTGGTTCGCTCGTGTGTCAAGGACGAGCGAGCCGCTCAGATGATCGACCACTTCACTCAATACGTCGGATCCTCTCCCGAAGCATCGCCAGCCGTTCTTTGCGGGATCGCTCATATGCAAACCCAAGAGGGGGTTTGGTACCCGATGGGAGGAACACGCGCCGTGCCCGTGGCCCTTGAAAAGCTCGCCCGTGAATTGGGTGTCGAGTTCAAAACCAGCACCGATGTTGCTTCGATTCAGAACGACGGTGTTCGCGTTACAGGCCTGACGACAACCACTGGCGACAAATACACCTTCGATACGATTGTTTCCAATTGCGATTCGGTCCGGACCCACCGTGAGTTGCTCAGCGGATCCGACGCTCAAAAACGATTCGACAAACGCCGTGGTTACGAACCCGCTTGCTCGGGAGTTGTTCTCTACCTAGGCTTGAAGAAACGCTACGAACACATCCTGCACCATAATTTCGTATTCTCCAAAGACCCACACGAAGAGTTTGACTACATCTACCGACAAGGCAAACCGGCGCCGGATCCGACAGCGTATGTTTGCGCACCTGCTGCGACCGAACCTGGTGTCGCTCCAGAGGGGGGTGAAGCTCTCTATATCTTGGTTCATACTCCCTACCTTCGCCCCAATCATGATTGGTCCAAGATGCTGCCGGAGTACCGCGAGGTGATCCTTGACAAGCTCGAAAGCACGGGTGGGATGAAGGGTATCCGAGATCGAATTGTCACCGAGAGCTCGCTCACCCCAGAGGGTATCCATAAACGGTACCGAGTTCTCAACGGCGCCATCTATGGTTTGGCCAGCCATGGAAAATTCGTCGGAGCGTTTAAACCCGCGAACCGTTCGAAGGATCTTCGAGGACTTTATTTGGCCGGCGGTGCCGCGCACCCAGGGCCGGGAATGCCGATGGTCATGATGAGCGGATGGATCGCCGGGGATACGGTCGATGGTGATGTGCAAACGGGCAAATTGGATCGGAAGATTGCTGCAAAAGCGTAATCGCAGTCGCATTACTCTAGAGCACTCGCAACCATTCGCCCCTCAGGAATAGGGCCACATCGGAAAGATCGTATGGCGGTACCAGAACCGAAAAAATGGCTGGTCGATGGCTTCTGCCGTTACACCCGCAATATGGTCACGAAACGCTTCACGGCCTTTGGGGTCCAGTTCGCAACCTCCCCATCGGCAATGATCCGGAACGATCATTCGATGATGGTTTTTGCCAACCATGTTGGCTGGTGGGACCCGATCGTCGCCATGCTTTTGAACAAAGCCTACTTCCCTGATCGAACGTTTTACGCGCCGATCGATGCGGCGGCCCTCAATGCATACGGTATCTTTCGCAAGCTCGGGTTTTACGGATTGGAATTGGATCGATTCCATGGCGCCGCGGAGTTTCTGCGGACCTCGAGGGACATCCTTTCCAACCCCAAAGCGTCGATCTGGATTACCCCCGAAGGCCAGTTCGCAGACGCCCGCGACCATAACAAGCCCTTGATGCCAGGTTTAGCGCATTTGGCAGCCACATCCGAGCGGGTCCTGTTTGTGCCTTTAGCCATCGAATATCCATTTTGGGAAGAGCCTCGTCCGATGGTGTTGGTGCGGTTCGGCGAAGCAGTCACGTTCGATGGAGTGAGCAACAAAAAGCAATGCGCACAGAAACTCGAAGAGGCGATGCGCAGCAACCAAAAGGATTTGGCTCAAGCCGTCATCCACCGCCGAATCGAAGCCTTTGAGTATTTGATTCCACCGCGTGCCGCGCGTACCTCGTGGTACGATACGATGCGATCCTGGACGGCTTGGTTCCAAGGTCGACCGTTTGATCCTCGCCATTCCACGGTCACCAAGACGCCGGAATCACAGTCCGAATCCTAAATGAATAGCGCATAGAGTCATGGTTGTTGTTTCTATCAAGAGTGCATCCTGAAAGCGATGGTTCCATGTTGATCGCTGCGTTCGTCGCTGTGGCCTTGGCGTCTCTCCCTGCATTGATGTTCATTCGTAATATGCCTCGGTTCGAGCGCGCCTGCAGTGCGGCGGATCGTCTGGCCGAAGCCCGCGGGATTCCAGTCAGCGTGTTGATACCCGCCCGGAATGAAGAGCAGAGCATCGGTCCCGCTTTGGATTCAATCTTGAAAACAACCCATCCTCAAATCGAAGTCATCGTGATGGATGATGCATCCGAAGATAAAACCGCCGAGGTCGTTCAGGCGCATTCGGCGAGCGACTCACGCGTCAGGCTCGTCGGTTCCAAAGGATTACCGGAAGGTTGGAACGGAAAGCAAAACGCGTGTTGGCAACTCGCGTCGCACGCCCGTTTTGATCGCCTGCTCTTCCTGGATGCGGATGTTCGACTCAACAACGATGCGATTACGCGTATTGTCGCGGAACAGAACCTTCGCCAAGCGCCATTGGTGAGTGGATTCCCGTATCAGGAAACAGGTACCTTTGCAGAAAAGCTACTCATCCCCCTCATGCATTACGTGCTGATCGGTTTTTTGCCGATCGATCAAATGCGGTCGAGCGCTCAACCGGGATTTGCCGCAGGCTGTGGTCAACTTTTTTTAGCGATAAGAGAACCGTACATGCAGGTGGGCGGGCACTCCGCGATCGCATCGTCAAGGCACGACGGGATTCAACTCCCTAAGGCTTTTCGAAGAGCCGGCTTCATGAGCGATATCTTCGATGCGACCGACATCGCGCGCGTTCGGATGTACCAATCCCTCTCCCAAGTCGTTCGGGGGTTGCTCAAAAACGCCACCGAGGGGATCGCCAATCCGAAACTTATCGGCCCATTTACAGTGCTACTGATCGGAGGAGCAGTCCTGCCAGTCGTGCTCTTGGCAGCCGCACTTGCGTATGGTGCGAGCCTATGGGTGTGGGGATTGATTTTGGTAGCCTGCGCACTGGCATGGTTCCCGAGGATTTGGGCCGCGAAACGGTTCTCGCAGTCGGTGCTCGGCGCGCTGTTGCATCCCATTTCTGTCGCATGGTTCGTCGCCTTGCAGTGGCTAGCTCTCGGAATGAAAGCGTTCCGCATCCAAACGCGTTGGCGAGGCCGATTGTAAGATCGATCCTCTCACGGAGGGGTGTAGACCCATGGCGTGTGAGGAATCGCTCGCAACCAATCGTCGCCGGATCCTACGATCGACAGCAACTCGTTCGCAGTGACCGATCGATTGGATTTGAGAAGGCCTAACGAATGAGCCAGCTCACCCAAAAGCAATTCTGGCCCGAGTCCTTTTTCGCGCATCAACGAAAGGCGGGAATCTCCGTGCCGTTTCGCAAGTCGCTTCCCATCCGGACCGATCACCAAGGGAACATGCAGCATTCGCGGCGATGGCCATCCTAGTGCTTGATAGATCGCATGCTGCCGATACGTGCTGTAGATCAAGTCGTCGCCTCGAACCACGTGCGTGATCGATTGGTCGTGGTCGTCGACAACGACCGCGAGTTGATAGGCCGTCGGGCCATAATTGCGAGCCACCACAAAATCGCCGAGGAGCTTTCGCGCATCGAGCCATTGCTCGCCGTGCAGTTCGTCGCTCCACGCTGGAGTGCTTTCCGGCATTCGGAATCGCCAAGCGTAACGGATACCCCGGGCGTCAAGGTCGACGGCATCGCTGGCCGAACGCGACGCGCACGTCCCCGCATAAACGGTACCATCGAGTTGAGACTCATGCGGCGCTGACGAACTCGCTTCGACTTCGCTCCGAGTGCATGAGCATGGATAAACCAACTCCTGCGACTTGAGCTCCTCTAAGATTTCGCGATAACGCGTTTCCCGCAGCGACTGAAGGGCTGCAACCCCATCCCAGTCGAGCCCGAGCCATCCCAAGTCCTCGATGGCTTGAGCGCCAGCCCACTCCTTCGTTCTCGGCGTGTCGAGATCCTCAACACGCAATAGCAACGTCCCACCGCGTGAACGGGCGTGAAGCCAAGCCACCAAAAAGGTCCGAGCATTGCCGACATGCTGAGCCCCTGTCGGCGAAGGAGCCAGCCGACCGATGTAATTGGACCGATTCATAAAACTTGCGAATTCCCCAGCCATGTGTCCATCCTGAATGCCAAACTAAATCCTAGACAAAGACCCATCGATTCCGTTGAAATCCCATAAATTCCAACCACTTAAAGCCACGCCAGCAAATCGCGTTCCGTTTTAATGAAAGTTTTACTTTCAAGACTGCACTATTGCGCATTTCGGTGATAGAGTAATAGAAGTCGGTTATCGGAGGACCCCCTGGGAAGCTTGCCAGAATGTAAAGGTCGGCTGTTTTTGGGGTGTTCGAGACGAGTGTCGGTTAAACCCATTGGAATGTCAGAATGCGTCTTTCGTTCGGACTCGAAGCGCGACAAGTACAAACACAAAAACTGGCTCCACGGATGATCCAGTCGATGGAGATTCTCCAACTGCCGATCATGGCTCTCCAAGAGCGGATCGAGCAGGAGATGGAGGAGAATCCGATGCTAGAGGTCTCCGACGGCGACGAGACCCTTCCGGACGAGGAAGGGGAATCGGACGAGAGCACTGTGACCTCGCGGACCGAAGACGAAAAAGAGCTGGTGGTCAAAGACGACTCCAGCAATGCCGAGGATTTCGAACGCCTCGCCAATATGGATAACGACATGCCGGACACCTTCGATGATTTCCGAAGGTCGAGCAACCGGATTCAGGAAGAGGGGGATCGCCAGCACGACTTGATGGCCAATGCCATGGAGCGTCCCGAGTCCCTCAATGACTACTTGCTACACCAACTTGCCGAGTTGGACATCGACGACGATGTCGAACGGATCGCGGAGCGGATCATTTCGTGCCTGGACGCTCGGGATGGCGGCTATTTCAAATCGTCGCTGATCGATATGCTCCCGCCCGATCACAAGGCTGGGGATGTCACCAAAGCGGAAACGGCCCTTGCCGTGGTTCAATCGCTGGAACCCTCAGGCATCGCCGCACGGAATCTCCGCGAGTGCTTGCTCAATCAACTTCGAGACGACATGGAGTTCAGCGACAAGATGCGGGTGCTCATCAACGGGCACCTCGATGATCTCGCCGAGAATCGCATGCTCGCGATTCAAAAGAAGACTGGATACTCGATCGAGATGATCCAGAAGATTCGCGAAGAGCTCCACAAACTCAATCCAAAACCTGGTGCATCGTTCATGGAAACGTATGTGCCCTTAGTAACCCCAGATGTGATCGTCGAGCAGAATGACGAAGGGGTCTATACAGTTCGACTGGTAGACGATTACTTACCCAATCTCCGCATCAGCGAATACTACCGTCGGCGGTTGATGGACCCCAAAGCTTCCGACGAAGAGAAAGAGTTCATCAAACGAAAAGTGGGTAGCGCTCAGTGGTTGATCGAATCGATCCAGCAGCGACGACGAACACTGACGCGTGTTTCCCAGGCCATCGTCGATTATCAAAAGAAATTCCTCGACGAGGGTCCGGAGGCGATTGAACCTCTGAAGATGCAGCAGATCGCTGATCAAGTCGGCGTGCACGTGACGACGGTTTCTCGCGCTGTCGATGATAAGTGGATCCAAACCCCTCGCGGTATTTTCCCGCTGCGACGCTTCTTTGTCTTCGGAACGCAAAGCGCTGATGGCGAAGACGTCGCGTACGAAACGATCCGATTGAAACTCCAAGAGATCATCGATAAAGAAGACAAGACCAATCCGCTGAGCGATGACGAGTTGGTCGATGAGCTCAAGAAGGAAGGGATGGGCGTGGCTCGCCGAACGATCACCAAATACCGTAAGAAGATGGGGATCCCGAGCAGTCGCCAACGCCGCGACTGGTCGCGACAAAGCTAGGCTTGCGGTTCTTTAGGCGACTTTAAATTCGCCACGACGAGCATTACCAAACAGAGCAGGGCAAAGGGTGCCAGCGTCTCTGCGAGCCCGACCGCTTGGGTGAGCAACACCGACCAGTCTGCCGGGAATATACCTACAACCCCTTCCGTGATTTTATCGGTGAGCCATGCTGTTGTTTTTCCCAAGCTGATTTTCTCCAGCAACTCGGGACGAAAGTTCATGAACGAAATCAGCACCGCGGCGATAGCACCACCAGCGATGTAACCTGAACTGAGCAACACCGCTGGGCTCGAATCGTCCTCGGAGTTCTCATTGGCTTGG
>CAIYZV010000177.1 GCA_903930765.1 uncultured Pirellula sp. | reverse complement strand
GCTCGGGTTCAGTACTATCTGAATCAATTCGATCTCAAAGAACGACTTGATTATCAGTGGATCTATCGCTAAACTTTCCCGCTCGACGTAGCCGAGAGGCAGGGGTGGTCGACAGTCCAACTGGTACGGTTCGGCTCAGAAAAGCGCCCTTCTGCCTGAGCGTGTGACATGGTGCTAGCCCGTTTTCCTTGAGGAATGATTGGGTATCGCGAAAAGTTCACGCGTTCGAGGCAGGCGAAAGTAGGCAATCGGATTTGCTCTTTGCGGTCATTCCCGCAGCGGCGTCGAAGCATCGATTTAAGAACAGTTTAAGGTCAGATTGAGTTAGCAATGGCACACAAAAAAGGTCAGGGTTCAACCCGAAACGGTCGTGATTCGAACGCTCAGCGTCGTGGTGTGAAGAAGTTCGGTGGCGAACTGGTCATTCCAGGCAACATTTTGATCCGTCAAGTCGGAACGAAGTGGCATCCCGGCCGCAATGTCGGCATGGGGAATGATTACACGATTTTTGCATTGGTTGAAGGAAACGTGTACTTCGATCAAGAAGGCCGCCGTATCAACGTTAAGCCATTGGCAAGCTAACCGCTCCCAATCCGCACGATCCGGTATGGTTGAGACCATTCGGTTCGGTGCGGTTCAATAGTTCAGCGAACGGACCTCACGGATTAGTGGGGTCCGTTTTGTTTTTAGAACCGGTCACGACGAGAGGGCGTGATCGACGAGCGCTCGCGGGCCCAAGCGAGCAGGTACGATCAGGTCCATGGGTTGAGTGTTTAGCCGATGGTACCTTGGTTGTCTGGATGACGATCCTAGGTTCGCCAAGGGTAGCGAATATCTTCGCACGGACTGAGTGCCTAAAATATCATAAGAATCTGCTGGCGGGAGAATCCCCTTCCGTTTTCCAAGGCTGAAGCCGTTGTTGCAATAATCACGGCGCGTTCTCAAAAGTTTCATTTTTTAGTCCAACGAAGTAGCTTGTATGTTTGTTGATCGAGTTGAGATAGAGGTTATCGCGGGGCGGGGTGGTGACGGTTGCATGGCATTCCGTCGCGAGAAGCACGTACCGCGCGGTGGACCATGTGGCGGTGATGGTGGCGATGGCGGAAGCATTTTGATCCGCGCGAAGTCCGGCGTAAACTCGTTGGTTTCGTTTGCTCATCAACGGCATTGGCGAGCCGATCATGGATCGCCTGGAATGGGTTCGGACTGCCATGGTCGCAGCGGTAAGGATTTGATCTTGGAGGTGCCCCCTGGAACCGTGATCCTCGATAAAGAGATCGGTCTTGAAATCCGCGATTTGGTCCATGACGGCGATGAGATTATCGCAGCACGTGGTGGTCGTGGCGGATGGGGAAACACCCACTTCAAATCGTCGACCAATCAAGCGCCGCGCGACACCACCATGGGTGGACTCGGGGAAACACGCCGATTGATCTTGGAATTGAAGTCGATCGCCGACGTTGGTTTGATCGGAATGCCTAACGCCGGCAAGAGCACGATGCTGAGCCGATTATCGCGTGCTCGACCCGAGATTGCGGATTATCCTTTCACCACCAAATTCCCCAACCTCGGAATGGTCAATGTGGATTTGGAACGCAGCTTTGTGATGGCCGATATTCCCGGTTTGATTGAGGGTGCAGCCGAAGGTCATGGGTTGGGACACGACTTTCTCCGACATATCATGCGAGCCGGAATTTTGGTCCATTTGGTAGAGCCCATGCCGATGGACCAATCGGATCCTATCACCAATTACAAAACCATCAGGCATGAGTTGGAGCAGTACAGCAATGAGTTGGCTGCGCGGCCGGAGATTGTGGTGGTGACCAAATCGGAGCTACCCGGTGCCGCGGAGGTTCATGAGGCGTTGGGGCTCGAGTTGGGCCGAAACGATATTCATTTGGTCAGTGCAGTAACCGGTTCCGGGCTGAGCAAATTGGTACGGAGCATTGCAGATCTGCTCAAAGAGCAAAAAACAAGTGTCTCATGATCGTCGTCGACATTGGGAATAGCGGACTGAGGGGTGCCAAGGTCACGAAGGGTGAGACCGACGCAAAGATTCCGGGCATTGAAAGTTTCGGGCGTCGCTGGTCGTCCCTCTCCGGTGTTGAGCTTGAAGCGATTACCAAACTCTCCTGGAGTGCGATTGGGGAGAAAATCTATAAGGAGCAACCGGAACAGTCGATTGCGGATGGAGAACGTTGGATACCTCGTGATGGTCAAACGGGCGTTGATCGAGAGGGGATCGAATGGTTGGTATCGCAACTTCGTCCCGAGGCGGGCGATACGTGGAAAATAGCCAGTGTCAATCAGAGCATGCTGGAGGTGTTGGTCCGATATATCCGAGATCACTTGTCCGATAATGCCGTTCAAATTGTCGGGAATCAGGATGTGGGAATACCCATCCGCGTGGATTACCCGGAACGAGTCGGGATCGATCGGTTGCTGGCTGCCCGAGCTGCATTGGAACTCGTTCGCGATAGGGGCGATGGGAATGGACCATTGATCGTCGTGCAAGCTGGCACGGCGTTGACTGTCGATTGGGTGGATGAAGCGGGGCGGTTTTGCGGTGGAGCAATCCTTCCGGGTGTGGGGTTATCGCTGCAGTATTTGGCTGCAGGCACCGATCAATTACCGTGGTTGCCATCCCATTCCATTGTGGATTTCCCGACGTTACCGGGGAGGAACACCGAGCAAGCGATCGCGGCGGGGGTGCATGCAGCGGTGGTAGGTGGAGCCAAATTTCTGATTGACCGGTATCGAAATGGTCGACCGATTCCCGTGGTGGTGTCGGGAGGAGATGGGAAATTACTTCGAGCCGCGATTGAAACTCCGGTCCACTACGTTGGTAATCTTGTTCTCTTGGGATTGAGTCTTTGTCAGATCACAGATCGTGAAGCAACGTAAACGGGTGGCCTTATTGATCGAAACCTCCAATGCCTACGCGCGTGGGTTGCTTGAGGGAATTGTCGAATACCAGCGGGAGCATGATCGTTGGTCGGTATTTTTGCCCGAGCAGGAGCGAGGCGCGTCGCCCCCTGGGTGGCTTGCGAAGACGCCGCTGGACGGCGTGATAGCTCGGATCGAAACAGCGGCGATCGCTCGGGCGGTATCCCGATTGAAGGTCCCCGTAGTGGATGTCAGTTCCGCCCGCCGCGTGTCGCATATACCTTGGATCGAGACCGACGATGCGGCGATCGCTCGATTGGCGTTCGAGCATTTAGTGGAACGTGGGTTCAGGTCATTCGCATTTTGCGGACCGAAGGGATTGAACTGGTCGCGATGGCGCCGCGAGCATTTTGTAGCATGCTGCGAACAAGCTGGTTTTTCTTGCGATTCCTATTTAACGCCGTCCCCGTATCGCAAGGCGGATTCGACTCAAACGACGGAGCGGTTATCGCAATGGCTACAGGAATTGCCCAAGCCGTTGGGGATGTTCTGTTCGTACGATATCCAAGCGCAAGTGGTACTCGATCGATGCCGGAATCTGGAGTTGGCCGTACCGGAGCAAATCGCCGTTATAGGTGTCGATAACGATCCATTGCTGTGCGATCTGTCGAGGCCGTCGCTGACCAGCATCGCGCCGGATGCACGCGGAGCCGGGTACTACGCTGCTCAGTGGTTGGACCAAGTCATGGAGAGTGGCAAGCAGTTGCGACGCGATGGCAAGCTATCGGCGCCGACCAAGTTGATGCCACCCCTGGGGATCGTGCCCAGGCAGTCGACCGATATTTTGGCGGTGGAGGATCCGATTGTGGCAAAGGCGATCCAATTCATTCGTGCACACGCGTGCGATGGCATTCAGGTGACGGACGTCCTGCAGCATGTCGCAATGTCCCGTCGTATGCTGGAGACTCGGTTTACGGAAGCGACTGGAAAAACACCGCATGAAATGATTTCTGATGCCAGGTTGGCGCGTGTCAAAGAGTTGCTGCAGCAAACCGAGTTGCCCATTGAGGCGATCGCTCAGCGGGCTGGTTTTGAGCATCCCGAGTACATGAGTGTTGCGTTCCGCAAGGCCTTCGGTGTACCGCCTGGAAGGTACCGTCGTCAGGTGGTCAAATAATCGTGCATCGTTGCGGTCGTTATAGACGGCAAGCTCCAACGCTCGGCGATAAAAACGAATGAAACCAGCCTAAATTTGTGCTCGTTTTAGCGTTGGACCCGAATCATCGGGCAATCTATAGCGTCTGCGAACTCTATGCCGCTCATGGATGCTACTAGCGATGTCCGTTACGAAACCGCACTATCTACTGTTTTGCGAAGGCAACCTCTGCCAACAAGGGCAGAACCTCGCTGCGGAACGAGGGCGTTGGCGTTTTGTCCTGGAGCATTTGGAGACTGGAGAACGCATCGAAGCCACGGACAGCGAAACGATCAGCCATCCGGATCGAACAGCATTGCTGGCGGTTTTGCGAGGATTGGAAGCGCTCGAGCAACCCAGCCGAGTGACGATGATCACCACCAACCGTTATGTTGCTCGCGGATTGCAATATGGACTCGTGGAATGGCGTGAGAACGACTATTGCTGGGAGCATTTCGGTTCGGTCCAACCGATCCGCAATGCGGACCTCTGGAAGCGAGTCGATGCGACTTTAAAATTCCATGAAGTTCGATGCCGGTGGATGAGCCAAGACGCGGCTGCGGGGGAAGGTGAAGGGGATGCTCGGGAGGTTGCCGTCGACACCGGTAACAAACCGACAGAGGAAAGCGCTCGTTCCCATTCCGATACCATGACTCGCGATGATGATGGTACGCCGCCAGGTGCACAGTCCACGGCGCCGATCGGATTGCGATCACGTCGGTCCTCGCAAAAGAGGGTCGCGACACGCCAACGGACAAGCAACAACAGGGCCATCGATAACAGGGCGAACGATGTCGATGCCTCGCGAGTGAAGTCCCGATCGTTCAGTGCGATGGTCGGCGGATCGAGCGATGGAGATTGTGAGACGGTGATCGGAGAATCTGTCACGGCTGCGTGCGATCAAGAATCTCGGCATGCCAATCGATTCCGATTCTTTGTGGACCAATGCCGATCGACGACGATTGACCCCATTGTGGAACCAGAAGCGGTGATCCTAGAGGAGCAGACTCAGGAGACCGCGTTGAGTTCTTCATCGGGTTTGGAAGATGGAGTTTCTGAAATTTTTACAAGACCAGAGGAGTTGGATAGGGGCCCTCTGGAGTTGCCGCGTACGTCACCGATGCCCTCTCTCATTCGGGACGCACGCCCCCTACTGTTCCTTTTGTTTCCCTTCCGGTGGATTTGGGGAACGATTCTCAGCTTGGATGCCTTCCTGGTAGCATGCCTGCGTTGCATGTTCCTGCTGGATCCTCGTCGGGACCAATTCGAGCCTAGGAAATTCTAGGCATTTCGTTACGTACACGATGTATTGAACTTGCGTTATATTCGGAGCAAACGTGCAAACCCAATTGAATCTTGATTCGTTGAGCGATGTTATCAGCGGTATGTCCGCGAATCCAGCTGCGGTCTTGGGACCTCATACGGTCGAGATCGACGGCAGGAGGGCCGTCGCAGTTCGGGGGTATTTTCCAAGTGCGCAACAAGCGTGGTTGGTGGATCCTCGTAGCGATTCAACGCGACCGATGCGTCGTGTCCATCCATCGGGCTTGTACGAGGGATTGATTCCGAGCGCCGAATCCGCATCTCCAAACTACCGAATTCGCGTATCGAACTCCAATGGGAATACGATTGAAATGAAGGATCCATACTCTGTCCCGACATTCCTCACCGACTTTGATCGGCACTTATTCGGATCGGGCAAGCATTGGAAGATTTACGACAAGCTCGGTGCGCACCTGCGCGATGTGGACGGGCATGTTGGGGTGAATTTTGCCGTTTGGGCTCCGAATGCACAAAGCGTACAAGTGGTCGGGGACTTTAACCATTGGGATGGTCGATCCCATTGCATGCAGAAGAGTTCGCCCTCGGGAATTTGGGAATTGTTTGTTCCAAATACAGGGGCCGGAATGAGATACAAATTCCGGATGCGTACCCAAGACGGGCAGATTGTGGACAAGACGGATCCGTTTGGTGTGTATGCCGAGCTGCCACCCCGTACCGCTTCGGTTGTCCAACCTTTGGATCAGTATTCGTGGAATGACAACCCATGGATGGAACGACGTCGATCCGAGAATCAGCTAGATCGTCCGATCAACGTGTATGAAGTCCATTTGGGTTCGTGGCGTAAGTGCGAGGGTGGGGTGCATGGTTGGATGAACTATCGCGACTTGGCCCACCAACTCGTGCAGTACTGCAAAGAGATGGGCTTTACGCATTTGGAGTTGATGCCGATTTCGGAGCATCCGTTCACCGGTTCATGGGGCTATCAGACTGTTGGGTATTTCGCGGTGACCAGCCGGTACGGTACGCCCGAGGACTTTATGTACTTCGTGGATCACTGCCACCAAAACGGCATCGGCGTGATCATCGATTGGGTTCCAGCCCACTTCCCCAAGGATGGGCATGGACTTCGCCGTTTTGATGGCTCCGCGTTGTTTGAGCATGAGGATCCACGTCAAGGCGAGCACCCGGACTGGGGAACCATGATCTTCAATTACGGGCGGCATGAAGTACGCAACTTCCTTGTTTCCAATGCGTTGTTCTGGATGGACAAGTACCACATCGACGGGGTCCGCGTGGATGCGGTCGCATCGATGTTGTATCGCGACTACTCCCGGAAAGCTGGCGAGTGGGTTCCGAACGAGTACGGTGGACGCGAGAACATCGAAGCCATCCATCTGCTGCGTGAGTTCAACACCGAATCCCATGGACAGTATCCAGGCGTGCTGACGATCGCCGAAGAGTCGACGGCTTGGCCTGGCGTCAGCCGTCCGGTCGAAACCGGTGGTCTCGGTTTTTCCTTGAAATGGAATATGGGTTGGATGAACGACACATTGCGCTACATGCGCCATGATCCGATCCACCGCCAGTACCATCACAACGAATTGACGTTCAGCTTGATCTATGCGTTCACTGAGAACTTTGCGTTGCCGCTCTCGCACGACGAAGTGGTTCACGGCAAGGGTGCCTTGATCGCCCAGATGGCGGGTGATTTGTGGCAGAAATTCGCGAACCTGCGATTGCTCTACAGCTACATGTGGACGCATCCTGGCAAGAAACTGCTGTTCATGGGCAGCGAACTTGCGCAGTGGCACGAGTGGAACTACGACGGTGAGATCCAGTGGGATTTGCTCCAATGGGAAACGCACCGAGGGATGCAACGGCTCGTTGCGGATTTGAATCATCTGGTGCAACGAGAAAAGGCCTTGCATGAAATCGACTTCAACGGGGAAGGCTTTGAGTGGATCGATTGCATGAACGCGGGTGACAGCGTGCTTGGATATCTGCGTAAGGGCCGTGATCCGAACGACTTCTTGGTGATCTGCTCCAACTTCACCCCAATCGTACGTCAGTACCGCATGGGCGTTCCAAAGGGTGGATACTACCGCGAGGTCTTCAACAGCGACTCTAGTTATTACGCGGGATCGAATGTTGGGAACCACGCCGGAGTGATGGCCGATGCAACGGTCCCGCATCATGGTCGGCCCGCGTCGATTTCTTTCCAAATGCCGCCGTTAGCGACCGTGGTATTCAAGCCCGAGTAAGCGCCTGCGGTCGCCGATGGTGGCTACTGTGTGAGGGCCACTGCTGCGATGGAGAGTCGGTTTAGAAACAGGATGGTCGCATGCGGAAAAAGCCGCACGACCGTCAAAGTCTGATCCTTGGTCGGTTTTCTTTAAGGCGTCGAGCATGGAAACTCCGTGTTCAATGCCTGCTCGATCTACGCTTCCACGGACGCCGAGGTTTTCGGCAAGGTTCCCGGTTTCACGCCAGCGGATTGGCTCGATAGTCTCCTGCATGGGGTTTGCCCGATGGGTGAATCCAGGAATGGTTAGATCATGTTTTTCAAGAAACAGTCGCAATCGAAAACCAATCACCGCTCCGGCGATTCCTGCTCGGCAACTCCTGGATCCTCCCCGCTTGATTCGATCACGTCCCGGGATGGCTACGTTCCAGCGACGCATTGGAATGAGATGCGGCAGCATTATGGAAGCGAGCCGAGTCAAGTCCGAGGGTTGAGGTTGCCGTCCGTTGCATTGCAATCCGAGAACCCCGAGTTGGCAGACATTCCAGCCTTGATGAATCGTCGTGCGCAGTGGAACCTGTCGTTCCTTCCGGAAGCTACTCCTGAGCATCAATTTAGTCCAGCGACCGATTTGACGAGTGAGGGAGTGGACTCGTGCTTTTGCTCCGAGGCGTTCCTCGATGATGTCGCGTGGTTGAGCCAAACGATTGAAATTCGACTCGAAACCGAGGAAGCGATCGCCGACGCGTTGGATCTGGAACTCGGCTTGATGGAAACAGTACAGGACCTTTCGCGGATTTTGGCAAAGACACCAGCGCGAAGAGCGTCGGTTGTGCCGCAAGCGCCCGCCGTACCCTTTGGCGAGAATCCGTAAGTCGGCTTGCACTCCTAACTGTATCCCCGCTTCGCGGCATGGGTATTGCTTCGGCACATGGCGTATCCCGCGTCTAAGTCTCGCGACCGGTAGAGGCGTTTCGCAGCGGCGCGACGCCATGGGAACGTTGTTCTGCCGACGAGGCTCCCTTCCGTCGCCAAATTGCCCTGTTTTTCGCATCTTTGTCGCGAGCTCCACTAGGTTTCGTTCCGTGTTTCTCGGCCTTGATAGAATTGGCCGTTGCTGAGGATTGTCCGAGTACTCACAATGTGGCTTGGAATTTCGAACGGAATATTTCTGCGGGTTTGGCGTGTTCGAAACAACATTCGAAACAACATTCGAAACAACAAAGGTGGAGTTGCTGTGAAGCCTAAGGCTGTACTGGCGTATTGTCGCGAGAAGGGGATCAAGGCGGTTGACTTGCGATTCCCCGACATCGGCGGGAATTGGAAGCACATCACATTTCCGGTTAGTGCACTTACCGAGGGAGTCTTCGAATCTGGGTTTGGACAGGAATTGACCTTGCGGGGTGTCTCGCATGAGTTTCGTGAGCAGATGGTGTTGATTCCGATTTCCAACGCGAACTATCTAGATCCATTGATCGAACATCCGACGTTGGTGATACTCGCATCCGTCCAGGACGCGATGACGCGCGAAGAGAGTTGGCTTGATTCACGAGCGGTTGCAGCGCGAGCGCTCGAGTACTTGAAATCGACGGGTATCGCGGACGATGTTGAGGTGAGGGCATGCCACCCCTTCTTGATCCAACATGGGCCACGTGTCGAAGGCTCGGAGCGAGAGGGAGGCGAGTCGGTGCCGGTTCCATCGAGTCAAAGGTTTTTGAGCTGTGGGCCATCGGATGCGGATTTCGGGTTTAGGTGCAAACTCACCATGCTAGCGGCTGAAGCAGGGGTTGGGATTGAACGGCATTACCGAGGTCAGCGGGCGAGTTCCGAAGTGGTATTGGCACCTTCGAATTTGCTGGAGACCTGCGATAATTTGATGATGATCCGCTACATGATCGATCAACTTGCAACTGTCGAGCGGGTGTCGCTGATCCCCGCGGCGCTGGCTTGTTCCACCCAATGGGTACTGACTCGGAACTCTGAGATGGTCTTCAGCGGATCCTCCCAACAAGGTGTCAGCGACGTGGGTTGGTATGCGATCGGGGGAATATTGAAACATGCCACAACGCTTGCGGCACTCGCGCTGGCAACCCAGCAATTCTCTCCGACGGTGGAGTATCGATGGTTGCGGATGGTATCGCCGAGGGACCCGGATGCGATCTGCAATGTGATCTTCGGTTCGCACAACCCACGATCGCGAGCGATCGAATTTCGCGGTACGCCGTCGCAATTCAACCCGTATATTCACTTGGCCGCGGTGATGATGGCGATGCTCGACGGGATCCAAAACAAATATCCAGGAATGGTTTCCGGCGAAGTTGGCTCGGGGCGTGATGCGCTGAGTGTCGCCGGAGGAGAGGGGGGCATCCCTGACCCTAGACGATTGAGTCAGAGCTTGATCGAGGATCGGGATTTTCTGCTTTACGGGGATGTTTTTTCCGAAGGTCTTCTCGATTTGCTGACCGAGTTTCTTGCGTTGGATCATTGATCCTTCGCTGGACGAGAAAGGTGGTTCACTCAATCGACCACCGAAAAACGGTATCCTATCGCTTGGCGGGACCCAACTCTGCAAGGCATCGCGGATCCCGTTTTCATTTCGGTTCCATTTTCATCGTGATTGAAGCGGACTTCTAGAGAGAACTATCCATCATGGCAAGCCAGCACGAGGCCACACCCGATTTCGAACGACGCCGCGAGCGACTCTTCCGCGAGCTACGGGACCGAAAGGTTGGCAATTTACTGGTGACATGTCCCTACAACGTGACCTATTTGACCGGATTTACCGGCGAAGATAGTTTTCTATTGGTCAGTGAGGATTCCACGTACTTGATTAGTGATAGCAGGTACGACGAGCAGATCAGCGAGGAATGCCCGGATCTGGAGCTGGTGCTCCGGCCCAACACCATGCCGATCATCGAGGCCGCGGCCAAGGAGTTTCGGGAGCGCGCGATCGCGCCTGTTTGGGTTGAGTCCATGACGACATCGTTGGCGCAATGGGAAAAATTGGTTGAGTTGATGCCAGCAAACTCGTGCTTGACCTCGCGAGGCGCGGTCGAGAAGCTCCGTGAGAAAAAGGATGCTGTCGAATTGGCTGCGATCGAACGAGCGATCGATTACGCCCAGCGCTCCTTCGTCGCGACGTGTGCCTTGATGCACGAGGATCAGACGGAGAAGAATGTCGCAGATGAGTTGGAGATCGGAATTCGACGCCAAGGGGGAGCTGGGGCGGCGTTCAAAACGATCGTCGGTGTTGGGCCTCGAGCCGCGTTGCCGCACGGTCGCCCCTCCTCCATGAAATTAGGAGAAGCGGGCTTTGTGCTCATCGATTGGGGGGCCAAGGAAAATCTATACTTGAGCGATTTAACCCGCGTCGTTATCACGGGCAAAGTGAACAGCAAACTGGAGAAGATTTATCGAACCGTTCTGGAGGCTCAGTTGGCAGCGATCGCTGCCATTCGGCCCGGCGTAATGATGAGCGAAATCGATGCCATCGCCCGATGCGTGATCGATCGCGCCGGTTTCGGAAAGAAATTCACCCATGGCTTGGGGCACTCCTTCGGGTTGCAAATCCACGAGACAATCCGTTTGGCTCGTGGCCAAGACCGACCGCTCGAGACCGATATGGTCCTCACCGTGGAGCCGGGGATCTATCTGCCTGGTTTTGGTGGAGTCCGAATTGAAGACGATATCTTGGTGACCAAGACAGGGCATCGGGTGTTGAGTAGTTTGCCCAAAGATTGGGATGCGGTCCGTAACTCGCCTAACTCGACCACCTAGGCTTCGAAAGTTGGGAACCGCGCCACCTATGTCCTGACCCGCTTGCGCCACCTATGTCCTGATTGTTCCTGCAAGGCCTCGCCACTCGCACCTCAAGCCTCAAGCCTCGCACCTGCCCCAGTCGTGTCCTGGGAATCCGTAATGGATTCGGGAAAGTAATCAGCCGACTTTTTCTTGGTTTTTCTTTCAAATCTCGGAAAATGCGAGCATTCTAGGCGGGCCATCCCCCACGGTGGGTGATATCCGTGTTGCTTCGGGATTTACGATGTTCTACTATTTCCAGGGAATCGGTCGTGGGACGCTACTATTTACCTGTCCCGATCCATTTTTTGAAATTGAAAGACCAACATGCAGATTCGATCCGTTGAACACCGTAAAGCTTCCCGCTTGTTGTTGCTGGGGGCGCTGTGCAGTTCGGCTTTGGCACCAATGACGCTCCATTCCAGTTGGGCTCAGGAGTTCCCTCGGGTTTCCGCGGTCCAGGAGCAGCCAGCCGACAACCGATTGATCATCCGCAGTGTTCGCAATTTGGTCGAAGAAGGGCACATTTCACAGAGCAAGTTCAATGACGAGCTTTCGAAACGTGGGTTTGAGCTGTTCCTCAAGCAAGTCGATCCGCTGAAGTCGTATCTGATGCAATCCGATGTTGACGAGTTTCGACCGAGCGAGGCGCAGCTCGACGACATGCTGGCCAAGAACAATATTTCGTTCGCCTACACGGTGTATAAGCGATACCTGCAGCGGCTTAACGAGCTGATGCCGATCATTCATGAGCAAATCGATGCGCCTCAGGATTACAACATCGAAGAGTTCATCGAAAATGACGCGAAGAACATGAAGTACGCGGCCAGCATGGATGAGCTCAAGGACCGTTGGCGAAAAACGATTAAGCTCAATTTCTTGTCGGCCCGAGCGGATGGGGACAAGGACGAAGATACCCGTGAAAAGCTTCACAAACGTTACCGCACTTTTTACAAGACTCGGTCGCAGACCGACGTTTACGAGCTGCTGGAAATGTACTTGACCGCATTGACCAGCTCGCTCGATCCGCACACCAACTACATGGCGCCGCGCGAGAAGGATAACTTCGATATGCATATCTCCTTGAAGCTCAAGGGGATCGGTGCAACCCTGCGGCCGGATGATGGCTCGACGATCGTGGACAAGGTCGTACCGGGCGGCGCGGCGGACAAAGACGGTCGCCTCAAAGAAGGAGACGAGATTGTCGCGGTCCAGCAAGAAGATGGGTCGCCGGCCGTTGAAACGCTCGACATGAAGATTGACGACGTTGTGTCGATGATCCGAGGCGAGGCAGGGACCAAGGTCAAATTGCACGTGAAGCCGAAGGGTGAAAGCGCTCGCCAGATCTACGAAATCACCCGCGCGGTGATCAAGCTCGAGGATAGCGCTGCACAGAGCATCATCCTCGACCGCGGACAGAAGAGTGATGGTTCACCGTATCGGATTGGATTCATCAAGCTGCCGAGCTTCTATTTGGATATGGAAGGGGCTCGCAGCAACAAGGAAGATTATCGACGGACGTCCAAGGACCTCGAGACTATTCTCAAGACCTTCAACGAGTCTAACGTCGACGTGTGTGTGTTGGACTTGAGCCGCAACGGTGGTGGGTCCCTTCCCGAAGCGATCGCCGCCACCGGTTTGTTCATCGACTACGGGCCTGTTGTCCAGGTGAAGGATCCTAATGGACGCGTGATTCCGATGAACGACGACAACCGCACGATCACTTGGCGCGGACCATTGGTCGTAAAAACGAGCCAACTCAGTGCGAGTGCGAGCGAGATTTTTGCGGGTGCGATTCAGGACTACGAACGCGGCTTGATCGTTGGCGATCCAAAGACCCACGGCAAAGGTACGGTGCAAACCCTGCTGGACTTGGCTCCAGCCTTGTTCGGTGCAGGAGCAACCAAGCCTCTGGGAGCATTGAAATTGACCATCCAGCAGTTCTACTTGCCCGATGGACGCTCGACCCAACTCGAAGGCGTTGGAGCGGATGTCGTTCTACCGTCGATGACGGCAGAGATGGATCTGTCCGAATCGGACTTGGATTACCCGCTTCCGATGGATAGCGTTCGCGCTCAGCCCCACAAAGACTACATGATGGTTACCAGTTCGATGAAGGCGCAATTGCAGCAGCAGTCGACCGAACGAATTGCGAAGAGCAACGAGTTCGCCAAGAGGCTTTCTCAGATCGAGGCGTATCGTAAGCAGAAGTCGGAGAAGTTGATTCCTCTCAAGGAATCGGAGTACATGGCGCGTCGCAAGGAATTGAGCGCTGAAAAGGAAGAAGAAAAGCAATTGGATGGCAAGGCGGAGCGAGACAAGGTTTTCACGAGTGACTTCTACAACGAGGAGATCCTCAATGTTGCAATCGATTACGTGAAGTCGCTTCAAAGCGAGAATAAACTCGTAACGAAGTAGTCTGCGATCATCGCAGTCAAAGCGAGTCGCAAGAAGCGAGAGTGAAGTTCCCAACAGCCCCTGACCTCAGGGGCTGTTTTTATTGACTGACGCCATCCGATGTGCTCCCCAGCGTAGCTCCATCAATGCGGTTTGATTCTGGGGCGTTGTCCGTTTCACGGGGTGGGGGGGGGCACGCGAAGGCGCGAAGGCGCGAAGGTGAGTACGGAGTTTGTGATCGCTGTATTTCCCTGCGTTTTTTGCCCGTGTAGGAATTGCGGGTTAGCAAGGTACAATGCTCCGTTTGGACATGCGGCGAGGTTTGTGTGGCATTGCGAGATATATTTCGTTGAGAGAACAAGAGGATGTAATGGCTGGAGAGGATCGCATGCAAGCGCCCGAAGTGGGTGTGGAGGCACCTGGGGCTAAGCCTTGGTATGTCGGCCCGTTAGCGATGGGTGTCATTGCGATCGCTGCGATTCCTGTTGCCCGCTGGGCATTGTTCGAAGTGGACCATCAGTATGCGAATTTTGCGGGTGCAGGGTGTGCTGCATTCGCGGGATTGATGGGGTTTCTCGCGCTGTTGCTTTATCCCAAGATCGGCAAGCGAGTGAAACTAGCCATAATGGCGATGCCGATTGTGGGACTGGTTGTGTTTTGGGCGATGTACGAGTTCATCGGCTTCAGCGGCGAGGTGGTACCGACCTTTCGACTGAGATCGTATTTGCGGCAACGACCAACGATTCGACCGACACGGCCTGACGAGTCGGGATTCGCTCAGAGCGATCCGAATAGAAAGGCCCGCTTTACGCAGTTCCTCGGTGATTCTCGCGATGGAATCATCGATGACCGCTCGTTCTCGATGGAGTGGGATAAGAAGTTGCCGGAGGTTGTTTGGAGGCACGCGATCGGTGAAGGATGGTCAGGTTTTGCGATTGCTGAATCCTTGGCGGTGACATTGGAGCAATTGGGGGAAGAGGAGTCATTAACCGCGTTGAATCTCGCGACGGGCGAGTTTGCGTGGCGGCAAAAGATGCCGGGACGGCATTTTCACGCGATGGGAGGCTTAGGGCCGAGATCGACTCCAACGCTGGTGGAATTCGATGGCCAATGGTCGGTGGTTGCTTTAGGTGCGACTGGGCATCTCGTGCGCGTCGACTTGCTGACCGGAAAACCGATTTGGAAGATCAACCTCAATGAACTTTGTGGCGTATCGCAAGCGGAGTTCGAACTGGACGTGCAGTGGGGGCGAAGTTCTTCGCCGTTGGTCAACGATGGCGTCGTTTATGTTCCATTGGGTGGTCGGACGATGGATAAGGATTCTCCGAAGAGTTTGATTGCGATCGGGTTTGACGATGGCAAGGAGATTTGGCGCAATGGTGCCGCTCAGGTTGCCTATGCGTCTCCCGCGTTTCTTGAATTGGATGGTGTCCCTCAAGTCGTGAGTGTCAATGAAGGAAGTGTCACCGGTCATGATCCGTCGACAGGAGCGGTTTTATGGACCAGTCCTTGGCCGAGCAAATCGAATGCGGATGCGTGTGCATCGCAGCCAGTCCAAGTGGATGGCCGTAGGCTGCTGATTGGCAAAGGATATGCGCAAGGCTCAAAAATGATTCGAGTATCTCGGAAGCATGGAGGGGGTGGTGATTCGACTGGGAGTACCGATCGTTTTGAAGCCGAGGATATTTGGGTTAACACCAAAACATTAAAGACCAAGTTCACCAATGCAATTCACCTCGAGGGACGATTGTACGCGCTCAGCGATGGGATTCTGGAATGCGTGGACGCGGCGACGGGCGAGCGGGTTTGGCGAGGAGGTCGTTTTGGCCAAGGTCAGATCCTCATCGTCAATGGTACGATCCTGGTGCTGTCTGAGGACGGACGGGTTGCGGCTGTTGAAATCCATCGAGGAAAAACCATGGCCGAGTTATCCGTGCTGGAGGGAATCACGTGGAATACACCTGCGGTCGCAGGCCCGTTCCTATTGGTTCGCAATGGCAGCGAGGTGGTGTGCTTGCAAAGTCCATCATCCGGAGATAGGCCTGCCGGAGTTTCCGAAGAAGCACCCAGCGAGATGAGTGAATAGCCTTTGTTAGGGTGATACGAAAATGCCAACGAATGAAACGACGTCCGAAGGAGTGGTGCTCGGTTTAGATCCTGGGCTAGGGATAACCGGTTACGGAATTCTTTCAACTCGAACCGGTCGACCAACGTTGGTCGAGGCTGGAATCATTCGGATTGCGCGAGGTCGTCCGCTTGCCGATCGGCTCAAGGAACTCTTCGAGGGAGTCGTTGAGATCCTTGGGAGTTTTCCGGTTCGGGCGGTTGCGATCGAGCAGTTGTATTCGCATTACGAGCGCCCCCGAACCGCGATTTTGATGGGGCACGCGCGAGGCGTGTTGTGCCTAGCCGCAGCGAACGCTGGTTTGGAGGTGCATTCGTATGAGGCGACGAAAGTCAAGCGACTACTGACCGGCAATGGTCGGGCGCCAAAATCGCAGATGCAGCATGCGATCCAATTGCAATTGGGGCTTGCCGCCCCGCCCGACCCTCCGGACGTCGCCGATGCATTAGCCATAGGATTGTGCCATCTCTTTTCAACTGGCCCTGCAAACCAACTATTTCAATCTCAGAGGAAGAAGTCTTGATTACCAAAATTAACGGATTGCTGTTGTCGTTGACGGACGATTCGGCAACATTGTCGATTGCCCCATTCGAGTACGAGGTCGCGATTCCCGAGTTTACTCGTAGGCAGTTGCAGGGTGAGATAGGGAAATCCATCTCGTTGCACACGATTCACTACATCGAGGGGAACGCAGCGCAGGGGAGTCGCTTGGTTCCGAAACTGGTTGGTTTTCTCTCGACAGCGGAGCGAGATTTTTTCGAACTCTTTTGTTCCGTGGACGGGGTTGGCGTCAAGAAGGCGCTGCGGGCGATGACTCGTCCCGTTCAAGACACCGCGGTGCTGATCGAGCAGCAGGACGCGAAAGGGCTATCCAGTTTGCCGGGCGTTGGTCCTGCGACAGCGGAGAAGATCATTGCAACGTTGCGCAGGAAGATGCCCCGATTCGCGCTGCTGGTCCGTCGCGACGCCCCCGGTGTGGATTTGCAGAAACCTGGCGTTGTCGACGAAACGTTCCAGGCTCTTATTGTATTGGGGCATAGCGAAGCGGATGCAAGGAAATTGATCGAGCAAGTCCTCGCGGGTGGAAAGAAGCACAAGGATTCGGAGGCGATGATCCAAGCCATCTATCAGCGGCAAACGGGACAGGTGACTTCGTGAATGAAATCCCTCTCGGGTTGGTCTTAATGCTTTTAGTTTGGGTCGCGGCAACGGCGATTGCGATCTCTCCGAAAACGCGAACCTACGCGTTTGCCTCCTGGGTATGCGCTGCGGTGCTAGCGGCTTTGCTCTATCCCAGTTTTTTCCTCGGGATTCTGCCGATGAAGTATGGGGTTTTTTTAACCTTGTTACTTCAGATAGCGATGTTTGGGATGGGGGCTACGTTGACCATCGCCGATTTTGTCCGCGTTCTCAAGATGCCAATAGCTGTCCTTGTTGGATTCGTGTTGCAATTCTCGGTGATGCCCTTTTTAGGGTGGAGCATCTCGTTGGCTTTGGGACTTCCTCCTGAATTGATGTTGGGCATGGTGTTGCTCGGAGCGAGTCCTGGCGGGATCTCATCGAACGTGATTACGTATCTAGCGAAAGGCAATGTGGCGTTATCGGTCACGATGACCGCGTGCTCGACCCTTGCCGCTCCAATCATGACGCCACTCATGGTCTACCTGTACGCAGGGCAGTCGGTCGACGTCGATTATCAAGGAATGTTTCGAAGTATCTTGACGACGGTGGTGGCGCCAGTGGTGGCCGGGATCGCGGTGAACTGGGTATTGGTGAAGGCCAAAGTGAATGCTTCGCTTGCGGAGAAGATTCTCGCGGCGACGTCGATGATCGCGATCTGCATGATTTGCGGATTGATCGCAGCCAATTCGCAAGCGTTGATTTTGCAGGTTGGATTTGTGCTGATGATCGGCGTGACCGTACACAATTTGTTGGGTTACTTACTAGGGTATTGGGGGAGCCGACTGTGCGGGCTGGCCGAACAGGATTGCCGTACCGTTGCGATTGAAGTCGGGTTGCAGAATGGAGGTATGGCAGCGAGCCTGGCGACGGAAGTATTAAAGAAAGATGCGGCCGCGATTGCACCGGCGTTGTTTGCGCCGGTCATGAACGTCTCCGGTTCTATTTTGGCGGCGATCTGGAGTCGCCAGATTCCAAAGAGCGACCAGACTCCCAACCGTAAGCCGGCGGGTTGAGTTGTATCGACTCGGTGCTAAATAGACTTCAAGTACTCGAGCAAAAGCACTTTTTCCGTCTCGGAGAGTTGATTGGGGTAGTCGTGTCCGGATGCCGATTTCCCCGGTTTGCTGGTGTCGAAGTACCATCGGCGATCGCTTGGAGGTAGCCCATTGGGGACTTCGTCCAGTTCCTCGACCACCAAGCCGATCGATTTTTCGTCGAGGGCGAGGGCGATTCGCCTCCATACTTTCGGTCTCTCTTCCGGGTGTAGAAAATGCCAGAGCGTGGGAACACTTCCGTTGTGGAGGTAGGGTGCTGAAGCCCAAATGCCGTCGAGTGGCGGGGCGACGTAACCATCGACTTCGGCGATGGTTTCTTGCTTGCCATAGTTGGCGAACCAGCTGTCCCCGTAACTTCGTCGATGCTGAGGTGTGAGGGAGTCGAGTCGCACACGATCTGTACCCACATCGTCGATGTCGACGAGGATCTCGGGATAATCATCTCCGTAAAAATCCCCGTGTTTGGCCGCGGCAACGATGGTGTCAGTCGCCATAACCGACTTGTTGACATACGTCCCGTGGCAACGCGCGCAATGCTCGTTGAAGATAGCTTGTCCTTGGAGTGCTTTTTCTTGATCGATGGGCATTGGGTATTTGGGAGGTCGCAGTTCGGAGAGGAAGGCGAAAACATCTCGGAAATCCGATTCCCATTTTCGAAACTTCTCGGGGCCATTTTGTCGGACCAGCATGAACTGCATGAGTCCCTTGTGCCCCTTCTCCGCAAAGCCGTCGATGTAGATGTGATGTTTGCGATAGAAATGCCACCATGGGGGAGCTTCCATGTCATGATGGGTCATCGCGGCGGGTAATCGGTTGGTGTGGATATTGAGATCTTTATCTCGGTAATTCATCAAAGCGATGCCGAACATGACCGCGTTGCTGGATCCATTGGTGGTACCCAAGGGCATCACCAGGGATCCAACGTCCATGTGTGCCATCGGCTTTCGGAGTTTTAGTTTGGCCTTCCTGACCTTTTCGGTCAGCGATTCGAGAGCGTACGTGGTGTTGGGTGCGCCCGGGTAAGTCGCACCGAACAGGTTTCCGCCATGGCAAGCGAAACAATTCATGACGTACTTGCCATCGCGAGTGACAACGTACTGCAGGGGTTTGCCTGGGTCGTCGGGCCTGGGAGCAAGTCCATGAGCAAGCCACGTTGAGGTACGAGCGTTTTCCTCGAGTGGTACGTCCAGGAATGGCCAGCGATGTTCGATCTTGTCGAGTTCTTTGAGGACCCCTTCATCAAAATCGGAAGGTAGATAAACCGAGCCCACTAAGTGCCTGTAGCCCGATTTTGCTTCGGGGGACATTCCTTCGAAGAGCCTCTGGAATTGATTTTCAATGCTATCGCGAAAAACGTCTCGGTTCTTGATTCGATCTTGGATCGAAGCGATTGCTTCTTCGGCTTCGGTAGGCGGGCTGGTTGCGTCTTGGGCGAGGGATAACGGGGTCGCGAAAAAACAACAAGTCGCCATGACGCGTGCGGCGTGTGCCAACGTTTTTGCCACCGTCGCTCGAACGGTGTTGGGGGCTGATGGTCTGTGGATTTTGAAACGTAGTTGCGTCATGGATAGGGGAGCTCTGGTTTTTCAACCTGAATCCTCGGGGTTATCCGGGAGTTGGCGTTGCGATTCATCAGGGTTGGTCGACGGCATTTGCCCGAAGTTAGGCAAACACCACCTTCGGATCCCTCAAGTCATGGTAGCGAGGAGAAAAGACGTTTGGGAGGTCGAAACCGTCGCGACCGTCATCGGCATGGAAAATCGCACTCATTTCAACAAAGATTTAGATGCGGATCAAGAACCGAGGCCTCGGCGAGCGTCTGGGAACCGACTGCCGATCTGCAATTTTGGACCTTTAGAGGAACCGCGAAATGCTTAAAATGCGCAACGCGAAAACGTGGAGTCTCACGTCTCGGTTGTACGAGTCGACTCGGTTTGGGTTCTGCAGAACCAAGTAGCATCAGGAATATTCATGAGAGTTTTGGTTGTCGGAAATGGTGGTCGGGAACACGCGTTGGCTTGGCGGTTGAGCCAGAGCCCTCGAATGAAGCGGTTGTGGATCGCTCCGGGGAACGCGGGGACAGCCCAAGAAGGGGAGAATGTTTCGATCGCAGCGGACGACATCAAGGGCTTGGTGCAATTCGCGAAGAAAGAGAAAGTCGACTTGGTCGTTGTTGGTCCTGAGTTGCCATTGTCTCTGGGACTTGTCGACGCGCTGGCGAGCGAGAAGATCCGAGCATTTGGGCCTTCCCGTGCGGCTGCACAGCTTGAATCGAGCAAGGTCTTCTGCAAATTGTTGTTGCGGCAAGCGGATGTTCCAACGGCGGACTATCAGGTTTTTCGCGATGCGGATAGCGCCATGCGTTACGTGAAGGCTCGCTATCCCAATGATCGGGACCGAACGCCTCTGGTGGTGAAAGCAGATGGATTGGCAAGTGGTAAAGGGGTGATCGTCTGCTCGCGACGGGAGGAGGTTCTGGATGCCATTGACCGTATTGGACGCAAGAGCGAGTTTGGCAAGGCAGGTCTGCAAATGGTGATTGAGGAGCGGCTCGAGGGGCCTGAAGTGAGCGTGCTGGCAATCACCGACGGTCGAACCATCGTGCCGTTGCCTGCGGCCCAGGACCACAAGGCGGCCTACGATGGTGATACCGGTCCCAATACCGGCGGTATGGGAGCTTATTCGCCGACGCCGATCATGACCGAGGAACTGTTGGAAACGATCCAAGACAAGATCTTGGTCCCGTCGATTCACACGATGAAGCGGAATCGCAAGCCCTTCAAGGGAGTGTTGTACGCTGGCCTCATGTTGACGCAGACGGGGCCAAAAGTACTCGAGTACAACGTTCGCTTCGGGGATCCCGAGTGCCAACCGTTGTTGATGCGACTGCAAAGCGATTTGCTCGATCTGTTGGAAGCGACCGTCGATGGGCGGCTCGATGAGATCGAGCCACCCCAGTGGGATCCTCGCCCATCGATTTGTGTGGTCATGGCCAGCGCGGGTTACCCTGGCGAGTATCGTACCGGCGAAGAGATCACCGGCCTGGATGCAGCCGCTGAGGTTTCTGACGTCAAGGTGTTTCATGCCGGTACCAAGATGCAGGATGGCAAGGTGCACACCCATGGTGGTCGCGTTTTGGGAGTCACCGCCATCGGCGCTAGTCTCGCCAATGCAAAGCTCCAAGCGTACAAAGGGGTGCAAGCCATTCGCTGGCCGGGTGCGTGGTGCCGCAAAGATATCAGCGACAAGGCGGCCATGTACATTGAAAAGATGGCCGCCAACGCTTAGCGGCTTCGTCGCAGTTGGCTTGCCCGCATCTTTTACCTAACTCGCACGTTCCGCATTTCTGGTGGATTCGTTCAGTGCGGGGTGTCCAACAATCGATCCCAGCAGTGGATCCGTCATGATCGTTATAAATGCTAGCGTTGAAGGTCTGTCCGCCGAGGTTTCATGCGACACCCGAGGTGTGGAAATTTACTCACCACGAAAACTTGCGAGTTGCTCGCGAGCCAGGGGTTGTTTTGCCAATCCGTCTGGATGAACCCTGCACCCTTTTATTCGACGTTGTTGTTCACTGCGGTGATGTTCGTAAGCGAATTGAAGTTGGCCGAGGGGGGAGGGAATGAGGAAAACAACGTGAGGGCATCGGTTGCAAATGCGGTGCAACCTGTGTCTAGCTTGGATCTGGCCGGCCAAGCAACTTCGGATATGACTTTGAAGTCGCCGACGCTGGTAGTGCCACGGCTGGAACTCGATGCGTCTCCAATTGCCGAGTTGGCCGCAAAGAATGCTTCCACAGCGAATTTGATTCGGGCGGAGCGTCTTCTCGATAACGATTATTCTGAGAGAAGGAATTGGATTGTCTCGATCGTCCGGCGTCCGGAAAGTGGGCTCCAGGAATGCATCGCGAGCGCATTGGAGCAAAGGGAGCGCGAGCGAGCTGCGTCGAGCGCTGTGCAGTTGCATCATGGGATTGCGGCATCCTCGGCGGCTATCACCTTGCAGGATGATTTGCTGCGATACTTAGAGATCCAACAACTCGCCCAGGATAAACTCGTCGAGCAGGGCCTAGGATTCGGCGACCCCATGCAGTTGCAACGATTGCGGTTGCAAGTCGAAGGCCAGCGATTGGAGGCGACGTCAAAATTAGGGCAGCTTCGCACGCAGTTATCGCTTTTGGTCGGTTCTCAGGTTGCTTGCGTCTACGCACCGGTCTTTGAATCGAACCTAATTCCAAGCGACATGGATGTTTGCGAGTATATCAACGAGGCGATGCGTTGTCGTGGTGATCTACGTCTATTGCATGCACTGCGGTGCAGGATCGGCAGTGGGGATCTCGAGGAGTTCGATCGCTACGCATCCGAGGTACTTGGATTGCCCCAAGGGTTAGAGAGCAAGTACCGATGGACAAGTTGGATGAAGTCCCGGGTTTGGAGAAGAGATGGCGAGTTGCAGCGTCGGCAGAGTTGGCTCGATGCGTTGATCGCGGCTCGTCGAGAGCAAGTAACCGTAGAGGTGGAAATCGCTTTCGAGAAGAAGCGGGCGGCCGCGCTCCGATGGGTGAATGCTCGGGCATTGGTAGACATTTGGAAGCAACGGATGTTGCAGTTGGAGCGATTGAGCGAGGCACGTGGTAACCTCGCCGAACAGATATCGGCAAGGATGGAACTCGCACAAGCCGAAGGGGAGGTCCTCAAGCGTTGGATGGAGTGGCATGATGCGCACGCTGAGTTGATGCTTGCGGTTGGAAGGTCTCAGTGATTCGTTCAGAGTACGGGAAGGGTCTACAGCCGCAAAAAGATACCTCGCCATTCCAGGAACTTTGCGAGCCCGAAGGTGGCCGACAGGACGAGAAAAAGTCCCAGCAGAACATGGGATTCTGGGGATGTCTTTTGGAGCCATCCTGACGAGATTGCATCGATCAAAAAACCGTGGGCGATGTAGCAAGCGATCGCATTTCGTCCCAACGTGGTCAGTGGGTTCCATCTGCTCCGAAAGCGTTCCGACGCCCAGTCGAAGATTAAGAAGACCAATAGGGACAGTCCACCTGCAAAGATTTGGTAGGACAACGCTCCCGCCTTCTGACTCATCATCCAATAGTTCCAAGCGCGCTTGGGATAGCTGGGTGGTGGGACAAAGGGTGGCTCTGCGAGGAAGTGTTGCCACGCACCGGATGAGCTTGCGTGGGGCGTGCCGCTGTCGTTTTTCCCGCTGTCGTTGTTCCCGCTGTCGTTGTTCCCGCTGTCGTTGTTCCCGCTGTCGTTGTTCCCGCTGTCGTTGTTCCCGCTGTCGTTGTTCCCGCTGTCGTTGTTCTCGCTGTCGGTTGGGAATCCTACGCCGAGCACTGGGCTTTCCGCCAACTTTTGGCTTGATTCAATTCCACGGTCGTTCCTGTCAAAGTGGCGGGTGAAGCATGACATCGAATAGCCTAGGAGCATAAGAACGCAGGCTACAAGCAGGCATTTTGCTCGAAGGGTTTTCTTGGCACTCGCCAGTGGTAATGCTTCGAGAGTTCTTGGATCGAGTCGCTGCATCGCCTCACCCGCCCATAGACCCATGGAGGCTGGGATTAGCCAGGTTAGAAATCCGAGTGGTCCGCCATCGATACCTCCCGGTGATGCGTGGACCCAGTGGAAATAGAATTCCTCGGAGAGGCACGCATGAAGCAAGGCGCTTGTGGCTAACCAAACGGAACGTCCTACCAGTCCCCATCGCAGCATCGGGAGCATCCAAAGCGTGGTTGCAGCGATATGGGTAAGTGTTTGGAACCAGTCTCGCTTGAACACGGAAAACCAAAAACTCGGTTCGAAAAACTGCGTTGTCAGGTTGTTTGTTCCCCATGGGAAGTAAAGCAGAAATGCTACGGCGGCAAGCGTCAGAGAGCGACGCACCAGGCGCCATTGCGTACGGCGTTGAGAGTCGGCGCCGGATGTCGCGGTTCGTCCCCAAACGATTGCGAGCGCAAATCCTACCGCGAAGAGGAAGTGGGGCATCACCGTATCGGCGTAACTGCAGTAGTCGTTGGTGTGTCTTAGGACCCGCGGAGTAACGGCGAATGCCCCGAGGAAATTGACGACGACCATCGATGCCACCGCATAACCGCGAAACTGGTCGAGGCTCTCGAGGCGAGGTCGAGCAGGTGGTTTGCGTGAATCAGCGTTGGTTGGATTCAAGTGAATCCTCCATCAATTCATCGATCGACTCGACGATCCGATACCGCTGATTGGGAGAAACGTTTTGGAATCGAGAAGTGGACCCCGAGGGCCAGGTGAGGGTCAATTCATCGATGGACTGGACAGGGCCAAGGCCTAGATAGATCGCTGGATCATTGCTGCATTCAAAACCGTTTCCCGCCAAGCGTTGATGGATCCAGCGTTGTTCGCCAACACGGATCTCGAGTTGTGCACCGATGGCATCCCGTTCCGACTGGGTACCGACGGGTTCGATAGAGATCCAAGCCCCATCGGATGTCGATTGGTTTTTTAGGATTGAAATTGGATGGTCCAGGTGGGTGACATAAGCATCCAACTGTCCATCTCGATTGAAGTCCCAGAGTCCGAGGCTTCTCGATAAGTATTCTTTTTGAAAGAAGCTACCGAGGCTCTCGCTCGATTGTTCCGCAAAGGCGTTCTCCCGTTGCAGAAACACCTGCGGTCTCATTTGGAAGGGTTGGCCTTTGGATCGGTAGTCGTCGACGTGTCCATTGACCACGAAGATGTCATGCCAGCCATCCCGATCGAGATCGATCAGTTGAGTGCCGAACCCAAGTGTTTTCTTCTTGGGATCGATCAATCGATATCGGCGCGATGCATCTTGGTAGAAGTGACTTGGGCTTTGTGTGTAAAGCGCATTGTATTCATCGATGAAATTGGTCATGAACAGATCGAGCGTTCCATTGCGATCGACGTCGGCGCACCCGACTCCCATGCTGGCCTGCGGTTTGCCTTGGATGTCGACGGCGCACCCTCGACGCACGGCTTCATCGCCTAGGTTGAACCGTCCCACATTTTTCGGGTCAGGATGGCTGATGAGCAGGTTGTTTGCAGACATGTCGTTGGCGATGTAGATATCGTTGCCGAACTGATTGTCGAGGTTGCCGACAATGATTCCCAATCCGCGGCCTTCGTCGAGTTCCATGTTCCATTGATCATTTCCGAGTCGGAAGCCGCCTTGACCATCGCTCAAATAGATAAAGTCCTTTGACGCGGGGAACTCGGTTGGTCGGCATACTTGGAGGAGTTTCTCTTGGCTGAGGCATTGATGCGTAATAACGTCGGAGCCTGAAGAGTAATTCACCTCGACAAGGTCGGGGAGTTGGTCTCCGTCGACATCGGCGATGGCGCCGCTGACGCTCCAAACAGGCGCTGTCTCAATGTCGCGTTTCATGGCGGGCACATCGACGTGTTCAAAGGTCCCATCCCCCATGTTTCGGAGAAGACGATTCTGACCGAAGTTCAGGACGAGCATGTCTGGGTATCCGTCTTGGTCCCAGTCCCCAACCGCGACGCCTTGACCGTACGCCATGTTGGTAACGCGAGCCGATGGAGCGACGTTGACCATCCGCTGGCCGCGTTCATTTCGGAAAAGAGCCGACGGCAGATTGGTGTTTGGGAAACGGGGATCGCCACCTCCTTGTACGGCGTAGAGATCGGGCCAGCCATCTCGGTCATAGTCGATGCTTCCAGCCCCGCCACCGTTGCTTTGATAGGTTTGCATTCCGACGGCGTTTTTATCGTCTCCATTTTGGAATTGGAAGTCGACACCTAATTGGCTTGCGACATCGATCCAGTCCAGCGTGAAGGTTACCTGGCCGGAGGAGTTGGCGATGGGTGGTGATTTCGTATTGGTTGTAATGGGAGAGCGCGAGGTTAGAAGATTGAGGTCGGGTGATCTCAAAGAATCGCTCGTCCAGGGGAGATTGGATTTTGGATGTGGGGAGGAAAATGCTGCAATCTGTTGCTTGCGTTGTTTTTGAAGGTTTGCAAGGGCAGTGGTGTTTTTGTCATTCGCGGTTTCGTTGATCTCTCGCCAAGCCAGTGCTTCGATGCCGCGTCCATGTTGGTCGAGAGCATCGGCGATTTGGAGCAACCATTCGGGGCGACGGAATCCGTCCCTGGAATAATTGATATTCCGGTTCGCGAGCTGCATCTGTTGAAAAAGTGCTTCTGCTCGGGCGGCGTTCTCGGACTGACCATTTGCCAGTAACGATTGCGCGAGAGGAGCGATTGCTAGAAAATCGAAGGGGTCTAATTCGACGCTTTTCGTCAAGCAGTAAATCGCTTCTTCGAACGCGTCATCATGTTGGTACCATAATCCAAGAACGCGCCAGAACATCGGGATCCTATCTGCGGCGGGGCGTGGTACGGACGCGAGCCAACTGGGTAGTTCCCCATGTTTTTCTTGTTCGATGAGGGAGAGGCCGAGTCCTGCGTGGATCGCGGCAGCGGCGTTCGGGGAAGCGATGATTTCGCGGAACAATCGTTCGGCCCGTTCGGGATCCTTTTCGAAGAGCGCTCCAAAGGCGAGAGAGCTTTTGAGGCGAATCTCGTTTGGAGACTGTTCCAATTTGCGCAGAATGATCTCTTCGCTTTGTACCGGTTTGGCGGTATCCACAGCTAGGACGAGGGTTGTAATATCGATGTTGCCGATGGCGACCAAACGCTGCATCCAGAGACTTGACTCGTAGCGTCGGCCTTGGAGGTCGAGAATGGCAGCCATGCTTTTGAGCAGTTCAGGGTCTTTGGGATGAATCTCTAGCAGGCGCGAGGCTCGCTGTTCGGCGTCGGAAAGTGCGACACTGTTCAAGCACCAAAAGACGGCGCCGCGATGGGCGATGAGGCCGTATTCTGGATCGTTTATAGGGATTCGGTCGACCATTTGGAGCGATTGTTCGAGTCGGCTCCTTCGATTCAGTATTTGTGACGCGACGTAGAGGGCCCGCGTATCGTTGGGTGTTGTCAAGAGAACGCCTTGGCATTCTTTCCATGCTTCCTCGAACTTTTCTCCTTCGAGGAGTTTCAAGGAGCGGAACGAGGAAGCGCGTTTCTCGGACGACTCAGGTTTGCGATCGGTTTGTCCGCTGGTATTCCCCGATGATTTTTTTCCGTCTTGGGGAGACGGATTGTTATCGCCGCATCCGAGGCAGCACAGGATCAGCATGATGCAGAGGGCTGTTGGCTGATTGAGGGATGGCATAGGAGGGTAGCTTATGCAAGTTGGCAACGAAAGATTCGGATTTGGCGTTCGCCGTCGTTGAGATCGATGAGGGCAGGCTGGCAGATCCAGCCTGCGGCTCGGATCCATTTTTCAAAGCGGTCGCCGGTATGCCGTTGTGGTTCGCTGAGGAGCACTACACCATTGTCGCTGAGAACATGCCGCAAGCAAGGTTCTAGGATAGGGTAAAGAGACGGGTTGTAGACGATATCCGACCCAATAATGATTGGGAATCTGCGTTGGAGTTCAGAGGGTTTTGCCCAGTCGAGCCGCCGTACGTAGACGTTGTTGGCAACAAAGCGAGCGTTGTAGCGGCACATGAGCAACGCCATGTTCGAGGCGTCGGTAATACAGACATTAGCGCCGCGAAGAGCGGCGGCAATTCCCGCTCGCCCACTGCCTCCCCCCAGTTCCAGAACGTCGATTCCATGGAGGTCGGAAAGTGTTCCGAGGAAGCGATCGAGACCGATGGCTGCTCGCCAAGTTGCCGCCCAAAATGGATCGGTTTCGACGTTCCCGTCTTCATTATTTTGAAGAGCGTGTTCGAGGAGTTTGTCCGGATCGATCACGCGGGTCCATGGATAGGAAATCCCCGCGATGGTGGTTGAAACATGTTCGATGGGAACTTTTCGCTGAAGCCGCGCGAGCAGTCGGCTTGATTGATCGCGCGAGAGTTTGGACTGCAATGGAGTGTTGGAGTCCTCGGTACTAGCGATCATTTCACGGTCGCTCTTCCATTTCGCGGATGTAGGCGCGCAGGCGTTCGAGTTCGTCCTCGGTTCCTTTCAGTTTCAGCATGTTGCTAACGCGGCGTTGGAACTCGAGACTGTTGACAGGCTTTGAAAGAAAGTCATCCGTTCCGGCTTCCACGGCCCGTTCGATATCCCCGAGTTCGCTGAGGGCGGTAACCATCAGGATCATGATTTTCGAGGTTTTGGGATCGCTTTTCAGCTTTCGGCAGACCTCGAAGCCGCTGAGTTTCGGCATCATTACATCGAGCAGGATCAAGTCCGGTCCGAATTTTTCGACTTGATCGAGGGTGTCTTTGCCATCGACCGCGATCGCGGTGTCGCAGTCGAATTTCGCGAGGAGTGCTTCGAGCAATTCTCGGTTGGCTGCGTTGTCATCAGCGATGAGTATCTTTGGGGTGGACACCGGACGTCTCCTCGATGTTGTTTCAGACTGGGGTAATGAGACTGATTCGGACTATGGAACAGGCAGTCCGTCTAGTTTTCCGCGCCAACGGTTGCCAAGCCTGATGCCGGGACAGGGAAGTGGTTGGTCAGTTCTCGAATTTCATTTCGAATTCGGGATAGCGTGGTCGCGTCCTCGTAGGATTTAAGGGCCGTGGCAATCCATTGACCGATGCGTCGGAACTCATCGGCGCCCATCCCTCGCGTCGTTAGAGCGGGGCTCCCGATTCGGATGCCGCTGGGATCCATAGGTTTGCGAGTATCGAAGGGGATCATATTCATATTGACGGTCACGCCGCAGTGTTCGAGGGCTTTTTCGGCGACTTTGCCGCCGATGCCGAAGCTGGTCACATCGACGAGGACCAAATGGTTGTCGGTTCCGCCGCTGATCAAACGCAAGCCGTTGCTGAGTAGGACTTCTGCGAGAGCGCGGGAGTTTGCGACGACTTGTTTGCCGTACTCTTTGAAGCTAGGCAAAAGGGCTTCACCAAAGCAGACCGCTTTACCAGCCACGACGTGCATCAACGGTCCACCTTGGATGCCAGGGAAAACGGCGCTGTTGATCGGTTTCGCGTATTCTGCTTTGCATAGAATCAATCCGCTTCGTGGCCCTCGGAGTGTTTTGTGGGTTGTCGTCGTCACGAAATCGGCACAAGGGACCGGAGAGTTATGGATGCCGGCTGCGACAAGGCCCGCATAATGTGCCATATCGACCAATAGCTTTGCTCCGACGTCTCGTGCGATCTCTGCGAAGCGATCATGAAAGATTTCGCGAGGGTAAGCGCTGGCACCTGCGACAATGAGCTTGGGGCGGTGTTCTTTCGCAAGGGCTGCAACTTGATCATAGTCAATCCGATGGTTGACAGGATCGACTCCGTACGAGTGGAACTTGTACAGTTTCCCACTGATGTTGAGCGCCATCCCATGGGTCAAGTGGCCACCTTGGGCCAGATCTAGTCCGAGTACGGTGTCTCCAGGTTGGAGTTGAGACAAGTAGACGGCGGTGTTGGCTTGCGAGCCGGAGTGAGGTTGCACATTGGCATGTTCGGCGCCGAACAGTTGCTTCGCGCGTTCGATGGCGAGATTTTCGACGACATCGACAAACTCGCATCCACCGTAGTAGCGTCGTCCCGGGTAGCCTTCGGCGTATTTATTGGTAAGGACGCTCCCGACAGCTTGCATCACGGCGACGCTGGTGTAGTTTTCGCTGGCGATCATCTCCAGGCCATCTTGTTGGCGGAGGGCCTCCGATTGGATTGCGGCCCAAACAGCGGGGTCTTGACGCTGCAGAGTTGTCATAAGGGATTGGGGGGGGCTGAGGGTGATCAGGAATCGCGGGCTGCATTGCAACCCGGGTACGCAGCATTGTTCACGATGCCTTGGATTGCGTCAATCGACGTGGCCGAGCTGCCGTTTTTATTGGTTTTTACAGCTTTTCCGGCTAGGTGGTTTGGGTTGTTGCTCGTTGGGGGGACGCGTCGACATAGTACCACAGAGATTTGTGGTGGCCAGATTTGTGGTGGCCTAGGAAGGACCGGATCGGCACAACGGATCGGAGAGGTTCGTTTCCGACGTGAAGCGTCCGACGGAAATTCGAGACAGAGGAGAGGCAATTGATGAAAAGCAGAATATCGGATCAACTAGCTCGCTTTTTTCGAGACGAAGAGGGCCCAGCGGCGGTTGAGTATGCATTTTTCCTTTCCGTCGCGGTTGTGGTGGTAATGGTAACCCTACAGGTGTTTTCCTGATTCCTAGGGCAACGGTTTGATCGCCTCGTAGCCCGAATAATCGTTACGAGCAATCGGTATCAACCCAACGAAGTAGAACGTATGGGGAAAGTCTTCCGATTGCATTGGCTTTTTTCTTGGGCCACGTTTGCCTGACGTTAAACCTGTCCTACGCTTCGAGTGAGTCTCCGTTCGTAGTGTTGCGAGTGGGATTTTAGTCACAGTATCTGCCATCAGGCCGAGTTCGAGCGTCCAGCGGTCGGATTGCTAAAAGTTCAGATTCGTTTGGAAGGTATATCATGAAGAGTTTTGCACAAAAGATTCAGCGTTTTTTGAAGAGTGAAGACGGTCCAACTGCAGTTGAGTATGCAGTTATGTTGTCTTTGATCATCGTCGTCTGCATCACTGCCGTAACCAGTATCGGTTCCAAAGCCAAGACGACGTTTACCAACGTTTCTGCCCAGCTCGGTACTTCAAGCTAAGTGCGAGATTGGTTCGCTCCACGGAATCAAAAAACTCCGGCCTTTGGTCGGAGTTTTTTTTTGCCATCATCGGAAGTGTTTATCGAAACCTCGCGCCCATCTACGGAGATTGTGTACACACCGTCGGACTGACCTGTCATTGGAAATAACGTCGTAATACCTTGATTCCGACGAGCGGCTCGCGATCGGAATAAATGTCCTGTGGTCACCAATCAGATCGACGCTTGAAGTGAATCGCTGTCACCCATCGTTGCAATGGGTTGCTCAATTAGTGTAGAGCCGTGGAGCTTAGTGTTCCGCTCTCATTCGTGAAGTGACGATGGTGAAAGAACACTCATCAACACTCATTCCCACTAATGCTGATGGCAGGTTAGACTCAAGCGGAACTATCTCGATAATCCTGGCGATACCCATCCCCAAGTAGCGTATCGGGGATTGCTGGAGGGAGAATGCAACGCGCAGTCGGTAAATCCCCTGCATTCGCACCTCTTTGGATAGAACGTCAGGTCACGGGACGTAAATGATTCAAGTTTCCCAAACGGAATTTTTTGACTCTCCCTAATCCTGTCGTAAGTTTGGTACGGCGTGAATTGTCAAACGCTGATCTGGATTTGGAATGGTCCGAGACAGATCGAACTCTTGCTACGGATCCTGGACAGTGGCGACTGTTTAGTGGTTGGTATGCGAGAATTTAGAAACTGTTTGCTCGTAAAGCCGAGCGACCTGCCGGAGGGTAACATGAAGAATTTCGCCATGAAGATGAAGCGTTTCTTGAAGAGTGAAGACGGACCAACCGCGGTTGAATACGCGGTTATGTTGTCGCTCATCATCGTTGTATGTATCACCGCTGTAACCAGCATTGGTAAGAACGCTGCAACAACGTTCACCAACGTTGCAAACCAGCTTGGAACATCAAGCTAGTTTGAAACGTCGAACAGGCCGACTCGCACACGTTGTGATTGGTACTGTTCGGATCTCGGGGCAGAGACGCTGTCTTGGGCCCCGCTAAATGACCACGAGAAACCGGTAGCCGGTGACAGATTGTCTCGGCGAACCGGTCTCGTGATTAGATCTCAGGGCCGTTTACTTGGAGTCATCCATGTTTCTTACAAACTACCCAGTCGAAGCGCTCGGAAGCCTGTGGGAAATTACCTGCTGTTGCGGAACGCTGTTCTTCGCAGCCTTTGCTTGGATATTGGCTCCCCGATAAGCTGCAACAGATATTTTGGGAAGCTGACGCTGATCAAAATCCGCTCCACGGCGGTTCTCAGGTCATGCTAGTCAGGAATTGCGGCGCGCCGTCGCGCAACCTCATTGTTTTTATTCACAAGCCACAAGGATTATCGGAAATGGAATCCACCAACTTGGTTAACGGTATTATTGCACATTGGCATATTTGGGTGGTTTCGATCGTTCTCGTGGTAGCCGCTGTGATCGATGGATGGAAGCTGAAGGTTCCAAATTGGATTACGTTTCCGATGATCGCAACGGGCTGGATTTACAGCGTAGCGACTGGAGGCATGGAAGGTCTCGGTTGGAGTTTACTCGGGACCTTTTTCGGACTCGGTCTCCTTTACGGCATCTACATGGTCGGTGGCATGGGCGCCGGTGACGTGAAGTTACTAGCTGGCATCGGTGCATGGGTCCACGCTCAACATACATGGAATATTTTCGCCACGACTGCGATCGTTGGTGGGATTATGGCTCTTCTTATGGTCGCTTACTCAGGGCGTTGGAAGAAGCACTTTCAGCAGTTCAACATGCTCATCGGTGAGTTTTTTGAGGTGAAAGACCCTGAGGCATTGTTCCAGCGAGCGGCCGAGCGAAAGCCTCGGATGTACTTGCTCCCCTACGGAATCCCGATGACGATCGCAGCCCTTGGCTACTTTGCCTTCCAAGGAATGTACTTCTAAAGCTGGGCATTCCAATTGAAACTCAAACGCACAGCGTTGGTGTCATGCAGGCATCAACGCTGTTTCGCTTCAGGCGTTTGTTGGCCTTATTTTGCATCATCGGACTTAGCGAGCGCGGCATTCTCCGCTTGAATTTGTTCCCATTTCGCGGCTAGTTTCGCTGCGATTTCAGGATGCATTGCGACTTGGTTGTTCGACTCAATACGATCGTGTTCCATGTCGTACAGTTCCCACGGAGCATTCTTTCCAGCCGCCACTAGTTTCCAATTTCCCCAACGCAGGGCTTTGTTACCCTCGTGTTGCCACCAAAGGACTCGCTCGGTGGGAGAGGATGCGGCCGGTGATGCATCGTCCCGTTCCGGTTTTCGCGTGGCCGTTAATTCCGAAACAAAACTCTGCCCGGCTGGGGTTGGTCCGGGCCATTCGACGTTCCCATCGTCTGCTCCGCCATTGCCGATCGCTTTGTCGGCGATTTCCAGCAACGTTGGTGCTATGTCGATGACGTGATGCGGAGCTGCGATGGCCATTGGATTTGGAGCAATGGTCGCAGGCCAATGGGCGATCATTGGGGTACTGATGCCCCCTTCATGAACCCATGTTTTGTGGCGGCGAAAGGGAGTGTTGCTGACGGTGGACCAACCTGGTCCAAGGCTTAAGAAAGTGGCCGCAGATCCGGCGGGAGCCTGAGGATCATGTCCATCACCACGCACCATGATCTCGGCGCTAGCACCGTTATCAGAAAGGAACAGGATCAGCGTGTCCTCGAATTTCTTGTGGGTGCTTAACCAATCAACGATGCGTCCGATCTCTTGATCCATACAATCGATCATCGCCGCGTGGACTGCCATCTTGTCGATTTGAAACCCCTTTTGCTCCTCGTTCAATTCGTGCCACGGTTTAGGGAGGTTGAGTTCCCCTGGGCCGAGTTTCTGGATTGCGTCGGGGAACGCGTATGGAGGACCGACGGACTGCTCGACTGAGGATGGTTTTGAGGCAATACCAGAGTCCTTCATCGACTCCCACCGGCGTTCGCGAACCGCATCCCATCCGTCCTGATACTTCGCACGATAACGATCGACGATGGGTTGCGGGGCATGCAGGGGAAAGTGAGGGGCGGTGAATGCTATGAATGAAAAGAAGGGCTTTTCAGGAAAGGATTGTTGATGCTCGTTGAGTTGGTCGATGGCGTACTGTGCGATCGCCGTGCTCGAGTAGTATTTGTCGCCTTTACCTACGGGGGGTAATGGCTGATCGTCGAGCGTATGATTCTTTGGGTTGAAATGTCGGTCGTGGTCTTGGAGGCTGTAGGAACGGTCGAACCCACCGGCGAGTGGTGACCCGTCGACATGCCATTTTCCTGAATGATACGAGCGGTAACCGTACTTCTTCAGGCGTTCGGGTAAGAGCTTTGCCCAACGAGGCCGTTTTGCTTGCGCGCCGCTTGGGATCCCCTCCACCGTATCGCGTCGGACTTGTTGGGCGTAATATCCCGTAAGCAATGCCGCCCGCGTCGGCCAGCATCGGGCTGTGTTGTAGAACTGTTGAAATCGAACGCCGTTTTTTGCCAAACGGTCCAAATTTGGCGTATTGATTTCGCTACCGTAGACGCCGATGTCCGAAAAGCCTAAATCATCGCAAAGGATAACCATGAAGTTTGGAGGCATCGCAGTGCGCTGCACCGATGAGAGAGCCTTTGCCATTCTCGGCTGGGTAGCATCGATGTCGTTCTGGTTTTGAGCGACGGAGACGGAGACGAGGAGTGCGATCCATAAGAAGCAGCACGGAGTCCAGATGCGTTTCGACATGAGACGGAATTACTTCGTGAAGGGTTATGCGAATATCTAGGAAGTGCGCGTAACGTTAAGCAGTTGTTGGATCACGGGCAATGATAACGAGTTGCCGAGCAGTTGCCACTTTCGAGTGTCTTTCAGATGGGTGGGGATTTGAAAGTTTGGGCTGAAACCGAGGAGGTTTGCGACTTCGCGGGGCGAAAAACGCCGAAGGGCACCCTCGGCAAGCAGGTAGGAACCCGCCCGATTGATAACTTTGCCATACGATGAAGCGAAGCAGGATGTGATGGCATCTGGTTCCGCGGGGTCGACGCGGTGGAGTGAATGCAGGTATCGCGAAGCGACGCGTTCGTCGAGCCAGAGTTGCGGGGCGCTCCTTCCAGTGATACTGGGATCGAGGTAGGCATGAATGGAGTGGTTGGACGATCTAGTGAATTGGAATCGCGGCAGGTTCGATCGTGAAGCCACCACATAAATCCGTGGGCGACGATTCGGCCAGCCCAATTCGCTCGGGCATTTCGTCAGCGTTTCGACCTGGTATCCCGCTTGTTCCCATACGGCCTTCATCTGGGCATGCGTTCGGGAGGTTTCAAAGCCGACCACGTTTTCAACGACAACCCAAGGCGGTTGGACGTGTTGGACGCAATCGATCAGATGCAGGAACGATTGAGCGCGAGGATCGTGCGCATCGTTCTGATTGCCCCGCCGAGTGTAAGGTGTGCAGGGGGGGCTCATCCACCACAGTTCGGCGTGGTGTTGTTCCAGCCACCGCGCGGGAACCGATTCCAGTTCGCGTAGTGCGTACGGCGCATCGAAATTGAGTTGATACCAATCGCGACTATCGGCGTTGATATCCACCGCATGGACGATTTCGAGCCACGGGCACGCGGCCGACAATCCGCCTATTCCGGCATACAGCTCAAGCGTTCTCACGAGATTTGGCTTGGTGTTCAAGAATGGATGCGACCAGCGCGGTCCATCCCGTTTGGTGGTTTGCACCGAGTCCCTTTCCATTGTCGCCGTGGAAGTATTCGTAAAAGAGAATCAAGTCTTTCCAGTGAGGGTCGGTGGCGTAGCGTGCGTTGTCTCCATGGCAGGGACGCTGTCCATCGGGTGTGGCTTTGAACAAGTGGACGAGTCGCCGTTCGATTTCGTCAGCTACTTGCATCAGGTTGAGGTGGTGCCCGGACCCGGTGGGGCATTCCACGGTAAATTCGTCACCGTAGTACTCATGGTAATGCCTGAGTGATTCCACGAGTAAGTAGTTGAGGGGGAACCAGACGGGGCCTCGCCAATTGCTGTTGCCACCGAACATTCCCGAATTGCTTTCGCCCGGAACGTAGCTGACGGAGCTAGTGCCACCGTCGTAGTCGAACACAAATGGGTTTGAAAGATGAGCGGCCGAGAGGGAGCGTATACCAAATGGTGAGAGGAACTCCTTTTCATCGAGCATGTAGGCCAGCAATCGTTTGAGTCGTTCGGTCGATGGAATTGCGAGAAGACGCATGCCGGAATCGCTTCCTTCTGGGCATTTGCGTTCCAAGTAGGTCATGTAGGCGGATAGCTGAGGTTTGTACTT
>CAIYZV010000176.1 GCA_903930765.1 uncultured Pirellula sp. | reverse complement strand
GAATCCAATCGCAAGAAGTTCAAATTTGAAGTCGCAAGCGGGCCCGAGAAAATGACCGTTTCTCCCAAAGGCAAAGTCACGTGGAATGTCCCTAAGGACTTCAAAGAAGAATCGGTGGATGTCATCATTTCCATCTCCGATGGCGATTCGCTTCAAACCTACGACTCGTTTACGATCTACAACACCAATGTCGTCGGGAAGTCGAAATAGCATTCAAGCGGACACTGAAAGACGCTCGCATGAACCCGATATCCCCCGTTGCTAGCCATGATCAAAATATCGGTACTGGCAGTTTCATCGTACCTCCACCCGGCGCTGACGCTTAGGGCTCCGATGGGGTGTCCATTGGTTGGACGCGATGCTTGTTGGATGCTATACGATGCTGGGAAGCTCGAACTCTTTGCGGCGTGCGCGTACCAATAGTTGGTTCGCTTCGGAGTCGTCGACGAACGATTCTTTGGCAGGATCCCATCGCAGAGCTCGACCCACTTCGCGGGTGATGTTCGCCAAATGGCATACCGAAACCGATCGATGACCGATTTCAACATCGGCGACAGGAAGTTCACGTGACTTGATGCAGTCCAGCCAATTCTGCATGTGCCATCGCGCTTGCCAGAGCGCCAGGTTATCGCTCCATTTGCGTTCTTCCTCGACGATGTCGAGTTGTTTGAGAAGCTCCTGCGCGATCTCAGGCGGGTTTGAGGTGAACTTGTTGCGGTTGATTTCAAGCTTCCCTTTTTCGCAGATAAAGACGGCGCCACCCATGGGGCCTTTGCCGGGTTCGATGACGTAATTAACCACGACACCGTTGGCGTACTTCATCCGTACCTGACCGTCAGGACCGGCGGTCAAAGGTTCCAGTTCGACGGGGCCGGTGCTGTCCATGCCGAGTGCCCATTGGATTTGGTCGACACCGTGCGCTCCCCAGTTGGTCATTTCCCCACCAGCGAAATCACGCCATTGCATCCATCCCATCCACTTGGGATTGAACGGACGCTGGGCGGCTTGGTTGAGCCACATGTTCCAATCGAGTCCGGCGGGAATGGATTCGGCGGGGAAGGGTTGCGCGGGGGATGCTGAAGGGCCTCGGTACGCGATCGCGCGGACTTCGAGGATCTTTCCGAGTCCGCCGTTTCGTACCAGCTCGCAGGCGATGCGATTCATCTCCATGGAACGCTGCTGAGTACCTACCTGAACGATCCGTTTGGTTTTTCGAGCAGCGCTGACGAGGGCTCGGCCTTCTTGGATGTACAGCGAGAGAGGTTTCTCCGCGTACACGTCTTTACCTGCCGCACAGGCTTCGATGCATGGTTTGATGCGTTGGAACTCGCCGGTGGCGACAATCACCGCATCGATGTCTTTGCGGTCGAGGATCTTGCGGTAATCGGAATAGATCGGCCAATCCCCTTTGGCTTTGTCTCGGAACGCGGTCGCTCGCGATTCATTGCAATCGGCGAGCGCTACGATCTGTGCAGACTCAGGGAGTTGTTCGAGCAACAGCGACCCGCGTCCACCCACGCCGATAGCGCCCACCCGGATCCGCTCGTTGGCGGAGACGGGATGGGTGGTGGAGGCGAGCATCGGTCGCACCTGAGACGTCGCGATGCAGATCGCCGAGGTCTTGGTCGCCAACGACAGAAATCTTCGGCGAGTGCCGCCATACGGGAGTGCGGGATTCATGGTGGTAGGTTCCTGGATGTTCTGTCGTTGTGGTAAGAAAGCGGCGAGCTACTGCTCCATGACGTCCGCTTCGCGAGCCTTTGCGACTTCGCCGACCGATTCCTCGTACTTTTTGGTCAGCTCTTGGACTTCTTCCTTGGCGGTGTCCCGATCATCTTCGCTGATGGCTTTGTCTTTTTCAGCGGTCTCGATGGCTTTATTGGCATCGCGTCGGACGTTTCGGATGGAAACGCGGGTTTCCTCGGCGAGTTCCTTGATCCGAGCCACGAGCTTTTTGCGGGTGTCGGTGCTCAAGGGCGGAATGTTGATGCGGATGATACGACCATCGTTTTGTGGGTTGAGCCCCAGTTCGCTAGCGACAATCGCTTTTTCAATATCCTTGATGACGCTCGGGTCAAAAGGTCGGATAACCAATTGCTGAGGCTCCGGTGCACCGACGCTGGCGAGCTGCTTGAGCGGAGTCTGCGATCCGTAGACCGTGACTTTGACCGAGTCGAGCAAGCCTGGGGCGGCGCGGCCGGTTCGGATCCCGGCGAGGTTGGATTTCAAATGGTTGAGGGCTTTGTCCATTCGCTCTTCGGCATCGAGCAGGATATCTTCGACTGACATGATGAGTCTCCGTAGTGGTTAATGTGTTATTTCAGTAAGTTGCGTGGAATGGTGGATTGGACAGAATGCTGTTGGCGTATCGCTGTGGTTATTCGACGGTGATTTTACGACAGTGATTTTTCGACAGTGATTTTTCGTCCGTGATTTGACGACGGTGATTTTACGACAGTGATCAGTTGGCGTTGATCAAGATCCGTTCGCCGGATTCGTTCCTAGGGCTGATCCGAGTGCCGACCTTTTGGCCGCTGACTGCCTTCACAATGTTCCCTTCCTTTTTGAAGTTGAAGACCAAGATCGGCAGTTTGTGGGTGCGGCACTGGGCAATGGCCGTGGAGTCCATGACCTTGAGGTTTTTCTCGATCACGGTGTCGTAGTCGAGCTCGCGATAGAGGACTGCATGCGGGTTCTTTTCGGGGTCATCGCTGTAAACGCCGTCGACCCGTGTGGCTTTGAGCACGATGTCCGCGTCGAGTTCGAGGCCTCGGTTGGCGGCGCACGTGTCGGTGGTCACGAACGGTGCCCCCGTTCCAGCGGCCAAAATGACGATCCTTCGTTTTTCAAGATGACGGATTGCGCGGCGGCGGATGAAGGGTTCGGCAACCCCATCCATCTTGATCGCAGACATCACGCGCGTCGTAACCCCGATCGCTTCGAGGGCGTCTTGCAACGCCAGTGCGTTGATCACCGTCGCGAGCATACCCATGTAGTGCGCGGTGGCTTCTTGGATCAGTTCCCCGCTCGAGCCCTTGAACTGGGCCCCCCGAAGGATGTTTCCGCCACCGACAACCACGGCGACTTGGCAACCGAGATCGTGGGCGTTTTTGATTTGCCGAGCAATTGCGGTAACTTCATCCATGCTGATTCCGCGTTCGCCGGAATGGGCCAAGCTCTCTCCGCTGAGCTTGAGGATGACACGGCGGTAAAAAGGTCTGGTTTTTTCCGGCGAATTGTCTTCGGTCATAGGATCGATAGCCTGTGGATTTCTGGTGAAAAGTGAGCCTTCATCATAGCCATATTTCCTCCGCTCAACGAGGCCTACGCCTTGGTAATTCCATTCGGTGTGTTAACCTAAAGGCACAGGCCATCAAACTGTTGGTTTTTGCGAACCATCGGTTCAGGAATTGGTCTACGTTGGAGATCGATTGGTTTTTTCCGATCGAGAGCCTGCTTACCCAATCGAGATCGAGTTTTCCATCCGAGGAACGAGCGTATGTCGCTTCAGATTTACATCAACGGCACCTACTACGACAAAGAGAACGCGAAGATCAGCGTTTACGACCACGGATTGCTCTATGGCGATGGCGTCTTTGAAGGGATGCGGGCTTATTCTGGCAAGGTGTTCAAGCTACGCGAACACATGGACCGGTTGTACGAATCAGCTCGCACGATCTGCTTGCAAATCCCCATTTCTAAGTCCCAACTGGAGGACGATGTCAACGCTACGTTGCAGAAAAACGCCCTCACCGATGCCTACATCCGGTTGGTGGTAACTCGCGGCGCTGGCTCACTCGGACTCGACCCCAATCGAACCTCGGATCCGCAAGTCATCATCATCGCAGACCACATCGCCCTCTACCCGGCCGAGTTCTACGAGAAGGGACTCAAAATCATCACCGCGTCGACGATACGAAACCACCCCGCCGCCCTCAGCCCTCGCATCAAATCGCTGAACTACCTCAATAACATCATGGCGAAAATCGAAGGACTGCAAGCCGGATGCGTGGAGGCCGTTATGCTCAACCACAAAGGCGAAGTCGCCGAGTGCACCGGCGACAATATCTTTATCATCAAACGAGGTATTCTGCTAACCCCGCCCAAAGACGCCGGGATCCTCGAAGGGATCACGCGCAACGCGATCCTTGAGTTGGCCGGGAAGCTCAATATCCCAGCCCACGAACAAACCATGACCCGCCACGATCTCTTGGTGGCCGACGAATGCTTCCTCACCGGTAGCGCCGCAGAGGTCATCCCGGTGGTATCCATCGACAGCCGAACCATCGGTGATGGCACGGTTGGACCTGTCACCACACGATTGATCGCTGAGTTTAAAAAGATGGTGCACGGAATCGCCTAGCACCAGACCGCTTGACGCTAGGTAGCTTAGCGGCCGATGCTCGGTGGATTGCTCGCCAAGAAGTCCCGGGGTCCACGCGTGGTGTAGTACGGATAAGCAACCGTCGGTCCAGGAACACCCGAGGCGACTTGATCGTCACGGCGATACTCGCTGTGCGACAAGTGCGCTCCGTAGTCGGTACCCCCACGTTGCCAGCCGATTCGGCATGGACGGCATCCGATCGGTCCGTTGCAGGAACTGCACTGACCGTGATGATGCAAAATGTTGCAGCCTGTGGATCCAACGATGGACAAGGCGACTAATGCAATTGACTGAATACCGCGTTTCATGACTTGATCCTTGTAATGACATGCCGGATCCAACGAATCTGAATTCGTCTCGGCGACTCTAAGATCGAAATAAACGGTACGAAGAATTCAATCCGCCTAACCCGCACTGTATACTCAACTCAGATTACCAAGTCGTATTGATAGCAATCCTGAAACCCTCGAAACCGATCCCTCTTGCATGTCGCCAACCTACCTCTCTGCAAGAATTCCAAAGCTTTCGACCGCAATCGTGATGCTTGCTATCCTTCTCGCGCCGGATGGACTCGCACAGGAACCTCAAGCCGTTGCGTCGGCGATAGAAGTTGGCAAGTCCGCGCGCGAGATCTTTCGAGATCGTTGCATCGCATGTCATGGGGAAACAGTTCAGGAAGGAAACCTGCGGCTCGATCACAGCGAAGGATTGATGGCAGGCGGTGATTCGGGCAACGCGATCGCCGTAGGGCGCAGCCACGATAGTTTGCTCATCGAGCGTGTCACCGCTCGCGATGAATCCCGCATGCCACCCAAAGGGACTCCGCTCAGCGACGAGCAGATCGCGACGTTGAGTCGCTTCATCGATCTGGGGGCCCCATGGGGTGAGGAATCGCTGAAGGACCCTCGGTTGGACCATTGGGCTTGGAAAGGATTGCGGTCGGTTGCTGTGCCCGCCAATGGTGATGTTGGTGCAACCCTCGCTGGAGACAGCCCGATCGATCGTTTCTTAGCTGTGGAAATGTCCAAGCACAACATTCAGCCTCTCCCGAGGGCTTCGCGCGAGGCGTTGGTCCGACGCCTGAGTTTTGATTTGCTCGGCATCCCGCCAACTCCTGAAGAGGTGGATGACTTCGTTGCCGATGGAGCCCCCGATGCGTGGGAGCGATTGGTCGATCGAATGCTCGCTGCGCCGCAGTACGGCGAGCGATGGGCTAGGCATTGGCTGGATATCGCCCACTATGCGGATACCCATGGCTTCGAGAGAGACCAGAGGCGCGATCATGCATGGCGTTATCGCGATTGGGTCATCGATGCATTGAATGCGGATTTACCCTACGACTCGTTTTTGCAACAACAGGTCGCAGGGGATGTTCTCGCGGAAGAGAACCCACAGGCCAACAGCACCACCGACGCAACGATCGCCGCTAGCTTCCTAGCGGTGGGGCCTTGGGATTATGTCGGTCAAGTCGAAACGCCGAGTCCGGTGATCAAGCGATTGGCGAGAGCCGACGATTTGGACGACATGGTGGCTCAGGTGATGACCAGCACGTGCGGAATCACGATCCACTGCGCTCGGTGCCACCACCATAAATTGGATCCGATCCAGCAAGAAGAATACTATGCGCTGACCGCGATCTTCTCGGGGGTAAAACGAGGAGATCGACTCGTCTCGACGGAAGAGTCGCAGCGGATCGATTCGAAGCGAAATGAGCTGAAAGGACGCAAGCTAGCCATCGACCAAGAGCTCAATCGCACTCGCGTGGGTATATCGCTGGCCGATATCGTTGGAGGCGGGAATGGGTTCGGGACCGGAACGTTGGGTGCTGGCATCGATGCCAGCACCGGAGCGATTCGAAATCCCAACGACAAAAAAGGATTTCTGGATGGTGTTGTGGCCAATCGATTGAATACCACCACCTACCCTTGGATCGATTCGGTCTTCGTTCCCGATGGTGGAACGATGGCACGCTTGGCGATCTCCCAAGCGGGCGCTGTGGCGCAGGGCATCCCATCCACCGACCCGAAGGTGTGGGATGCGATCCGGAATGGTCCGGTCAACTCCCAATTCTCGACGAGTCTTGATGGGATCGAGTGCGCTCCGCCGGGCCGCAGCATGCTGTCGCTTCATGCCAACGCTGGGATCACGTTTCGTTTGCAAAAAGAACCTCTCGAGGAGCTTCAGAAATCCAACGCTGGTGGTACCGACGGCGCGGGTGTCGTCTTCACGGCGATGGTCGGATATTTTGGCGAGACAGCGAGCAAGGGTGCCGATGTCTATGTGCTGATCGATGACCAGCTGGTTTTTCGGTATGTCGGATTAGGCCGCAATGATGGGCTTCAGGGTATACGGCACGAACTCCCCGGGGGGGCTTCAACGCTGACGCTGATCGCAACCGATGGCGGAAATGGAATCGGACACGATCAAATCTGTTTTATCGATGCGTCGTTAGCGCCCAGCCATCGAGTGGAATCCGATCAGGAAGCGTTG
>CAIYZV010000175.1 GCA_903930765.1 uncultured Pirellula sp. | reverse complement strand
CACACAAAACCCCGATTCCCAAGAGTACCCTTGGCAATTCGAATCCCACATCGAATTCCCTTTAACTGCTCCAGCACTTCGACGATTCCAAGCTGTTGAAACTCCCAAAAAACCAAATCCCGCAGAACCCTCCTCTACATCCGCGGAACCTGAGAAAACTCAAGTCCCCGATAAAACTACGGCGGAGCAGCCTCCAGCCACAACACCTCCAACCGTACCACCTCCAACAACACCGCCGCCGAGCGATCCTCCTAACGCATCGCCTGCTCAATCGCCTGCTCAATCAACCGCTGTACCCACGGAGGTGAAGTCATGACCCCTACCATGAAATGGCTGTTGATTGCTGGCGGATCTGTCTTCGGACTCTACGGTGCAGACCAACTCTACCGCGGCTGGATCGAACAACCGCGACAAGAACTTACAGCAAACATCGATAAACTATCGGACGATATCCAAAAAGACAATCAAACACGCTTCGCTGCACAAAAAGCTGCTAAACGACTCGATGAGTACCAGCATCGTGCGCTCCCCGCAGATCCCGCCATCGCGAAATCGCTCTACCAGCAATGGTTGCTGGATATGGTCGATCGATATGAACTGGCCTCAGCAAGTGTCGATGCGTCTCAGCCAACCCCAATCGAAATCAAATCTCGCACTAAACGCGGAAAACGCGTTCGCATCGGCCATCGCATCGATTACTCCGTTCGAGGACAAACAACACTAACAAAACTAACCGCCTTTCTCGATGCGTTTCGCCGAGCTAGCCACCTTCAAAAAATTCGCTCCGTTAGCCTCAATCCACTTGGAAATGATGGCCGCCTCGATGTGAATCTCAGCATCCAAGTCCTCTGTTTAGATGACGCGGCATCCGAGACGGCTTTGAGCGATTGGGCTATCACCGACGATGCAGCCAAACAACTCGCCCAAGGAAATGTACTTGTTCAACGAAACCCGTTCGCAAAAGGGTTCGCAAAAGCTCTACGCGATATGGAACTCAAAGCGATCACGGTCAACCGACAGGGGGCTACCCAAGCATGGTTTAGCACAAGCGTGAGGGGTAAAATTGAAAAAGTAGAAGCTGGTAAATTAATTCCAAGCCCGCTGCATGAAATCTTCGTCGCGACCATTGAATCCGATCGTGTACTGATTCGTTTCAATGACTCAGAACATTGGATCAAGCTCGGGGAATCGATCGGTGAAGTCGTCGAGCCCGCGACAGCAAACGCCCCCTCGGAACCCTATACCGCACCGACAGGTATCCAATAAACCACCTCGCACTACCCGTGCACACAGGCTTGAGTTAAACCACGCCCGACTTAGAAACAAGGCTTTCCCCATGAGAATTACAACGAACCGACTACGAACCTTGCTGGTACTCGTCACTGCGTTCCTGGGTGGCACCTCTGTCAGTTCGCAGCAATCCCACGCACAGTTGATCGGAAATCGAACCGTCGGAAACGCACCAGGAAATATCCAGCAAACCTCTCCCTCGGCACGCGCCGGTTCCGGCTCCTTTACAAATGCATCTGCGAATTCCGGTCCGATTGGGCCGAACGGACTGAGCGTTGGCAATAACCCCGGGGGCGGTATCCAATCCAATGGTCGCTTCGTTCGTGGGAATCGCCAGCGAGGGGATTTCGTCGGCTCAAACCGAACCGAATTAAAGGGCTTCGTAGGTGCAACGCAAGCAATCGGTACTGGGAATGTTAACTCTTCGACAAGCAACCTTCGGCTGGAAACCAGTTCGCAACGCGTCAACCGGCCACTCCCGCCGTTGCCTAAGAAAAGCATGTACTATCCGAAACTTGTTCTAGACGACAGCGATGCCGATGCCGCAGAAGTAATTCGCAACCCAGAGTTCCGAACCGAAGTACAAGAACGTCTGCAGCGTGCTGGTTATCCAAATGTCGAAGTACAAATGGACGCCGGAGTGGCGGTCTTACGGGGAAGGGTTGCCTCCCCACGCGAAGCAGAGCTGGCGGCCACCATGCTTAGTTTCGAACCTGGTATCTCTCAGATTCGAAATCAATTGGAAGTTGTTAAGCAAACTCGATAGGGTTCGCAAACACAGCACCAAGGGTCTTCTGATTCGAATCAAAATCCGCAGGTGTTATTCGGGAAGCACTTTGCTGAAAAACTTCATCCAGTTCCCATAAAACACGGACTGGATATCCTCTTCAGAAAATCCTCTCGACAACATCAACGGCACAAGTTTCTGAACGTCGCGATAGCGATTCAGGTCCGCAGGTGTCTGCTCGCAACCATACCCACCGTCGAGATCCGTTCCGATCCCAACGTTTGCAATCGATCCATTAGCCAACTCGCGCACATGCTCAATTTGATCGACTGCACGCTCTAAGGTTACCTCATTCTTCGACACCCCTCGAACGTAACCATCTTGCAACATGATGATGTCT
>CAIYZV010000174.1 GCA_903930765.1 uncultured Pirellula sp. | reverse complement strand
TCGATCGTGCCTGAAGTGTTTCCGGACAAGATGTCTTGGTCGCCATCGTGATCCCAATCGATGCCAACGGGTGTTGCTAAAGCACCGCATTTCAACGTGTCTGCAACTTGCTCGAAGTATTGCGGTGGATCGAAGATCGGTACGCCATCGGAGGTGCGGTTCGTGCTGTTGCGGATCCACGCGACACGGCCATCCTCATCGCCGACGATCAGATCCATCGCACCGTCAAGATCCCAGTCGATCGCAACCGGAACGATCATCTGCAACTCCATCACCAGCGGTTTTCCGTCCGAGGCGGTGAGACGCGAGCCGGCCGCATAGTTTGGCTCGCTACGTGTACCGATATTTTGGAAGTAGGTGAACCCATCCAGAAATTCTCCGCATAGGAGATCGAGGTCCCCGTCTCCATCAAAGTCTTCGAAATTAGGGGATGGGCAACCAAAGGTTTCGAGAGGTGCCCCTACCTCGGTAGGGTTTCTTGCGAGCATCAGTTGGATGGGTGCGGCGTAGTTTCCATTCCCCAACCCTTTGTGAATAAACACGAAACCTCGAAGTGGACCGGCGGTCCAGTTTCCTTTGGCATCATAGGCATCATCCCATCCGTAGTAACTCCAGTCCTCAATACCGACCGCCAAATCAAGGATCGAATCCCCGTCGTAATCGACATAACGCCATTGGTTGTGGCGAACCTTGGGCCCCTTTTGTTGAGGGCCTCGGGGCTTGTAGAAATCTGCAGGCACACCTAAGGGAATCGGATCGCTCGTCCCTTTCTGAGCAAAGTCCCTGTACTCTTTTCCAGGACTGAGGACTCGTACCCCGCCATCGATGTAGCTGGGCATTACGTAATGGACGGTGCCGCTGATGCGTCGAGCGGGCCGAAAGATGGGGAGAGGTGTTTCTTTCGTGCTACCTGTCGCGTTCTCAAAAAACCAAATGCCATTGGATGGCTTATCGGGGCACGATACCATCAAATCCAAATCGCCATCCCCGTCTGCATCGCACGGGATCGGCCAAGCCCAAAGTCCAACGCCGAGATCCACCGTTAGGCCAGGGTGATTGTAGCGTAATGGTTGCATTTCCTGGCCGAATGCCTGCATCGCAGCGACATGAGCACCCAACGCAACTAGGCAACCTGCAACAATGCGTTTTACTGATGATATCCGTCGTGCTGATGATATCCGTCGCGCTGATGCTGTCCGTCGAATCATGGTTGGGGAAACCTCGAAATAGTGGAAGGGTCGATTCAGTATGCCATGCGATGAGTTATCCTAGTAGTGGCAAGCACTCCGGTTGTTTACGTTTTCGTTCGTTCGGAAAGAGATTGATAGATATGGTTACGGGTACTCGGGAAAATATTTTGCCTTCCGTTGGAGGCTTCTCGTTTCTCAGGATGGTTTTCGGATCCTGGCCTGCGAGCGTTGTTTTGATCGGCGGATTTTTGGTCGCCAATGCGAGTGCGTTTGTTGAAGATTCAGGTTCAAGGGTGACCCATTCCCAAGACCAGAAACTGGCCCAGGCCCCAAAGCCGGTCCGCGCGTTGCTGATCTGCGGTGGATGTTGCCACGACTATGAAAGCCAAAAAGGCTTGATCAAGAACGCTCTGGAGCAGCATGCACACATCGAGGTGACGGTTGTGCATCAAGGCGGAACCGGTACCAGTGCTGAGATTGAACTCTACAAGAACCCGAAATGGGCGGATGACTTCGATGTGATCTTGCACGACGAGTGCTTTTCGGATGACAAAGATCCAGCTTGGTTGGCCAAAATCTTAGCACCACACCGTGCTGGAAAACCTGCCGTGATGATTCATTGTGCCATGCATTGTTATCGCGTCGGCAATGACGACTGGTTTGAGTTATGCGGGGTTACCAGCCGAGGGCATGGCCCCCATTACCCACACGAAGTTCGAAATGTACGGGCGGAACATGAGATCATGAAGGGCTTCGGGGCGGCGTGGGCAAATCCAGCTGGGGAACTTTATAGGATCGAAAAGTTCTGGCCGACCGCAACACCGCTCGGAACTGCTAAGGACCGTGAAAACGGCCAAGACCAAGTCTGCGTATGGACCAACGATTATCGTGGAACGCGCGTCTTCGGAACCACCCTTGGTCATCACAACGAGACAGTCGAAGACCCGGTCTTTGTTCGCATGTTGACCCGAGGCACCTTGTGGGCTGCTGGTAAGTTGACGGAGGAGTATCTCAAACCGGAACCGGTCAAGCGCGAACGCGTTAATCTGGCTTTGGGAAAAACGATGACCGCTTCGAGCGAGCAACGGGACCAGAACAATCTTTTGGGGATGGCTGTGGATGGGAAGCGAGCTACCCGTTGGTGTGCGAGTGGAGGTGGTTTTCCACAGTGGTTGGCCGTCGATCTCGGCTCCGAACAAGAAATCCACGGGGTTGGGATCGATTGGGAGTCGGATTCTGCCAAGTACACCTACGATGTTCAGGTCTCGTTGGATGGCGTGAAGTACGACACCCTTTTTCAAAGCGAACCGGAGGGGATCTTAGGGCGACTGGCGGATCATCCTATTGAAAAGCGAATTGCTCGATTTGTGAAAGTTACCTGTTCCAAAGCTTCTCCTGGGGCGTGGGCTAGCATCCGTGAGTTGAAGGTGCTTGGTGAAGGTACGGTGGAGGTGTCCAACGCCCCTGCGGTCCCCAACAAAGAAACTGAGTTGCTCGGCGAATGCCGCCTCCCGGAAGGCTTTGATGCGACGGTGTTTGCTGGTCCGCCCGCAGTGAATTATCCAGTGTTTGTCGCTGCTGCTCCCGATGGAACCCTGTTCGTATCGAGTGACAAAAACGGCTCGTTGGATCGGGAGGCCAAGCGGGGGTCGGTGATTCGTCTGAAAGATCGCGACGGGGATGGACGCGCCGATCAATCGAATCTTTACGTCGACGATGTCGATTCACCACGTGGATTGGTATGGGATCAGGATCGATTGTATTTGTTGCACCCGCCGCATCTAAGTGCATTCATCGATGAGAATGGTGACGGAGTCAGCGATCGACAAGAGATCCTCGTTCGTGATATCGCCTTTGGGTTCAAAGATCGCCCAGCGGATCACACGAGCAACGGAGTTACCATGGGGATCGATGGTTGGCTCTATTTAGCGATCGGCGACTTCGGGTTCATGAACGCGGTCGGTGCCGATGGCAAGTCGCTACAGTTGCGTGGCGGAGGTGTTGTCCGTGTGCGTCCCGATGGGACTGGACTAGAACTCTACAGCCGCGGTACAAGGAATATTCTCGAGGTCGCCGTCGATCCGTTGCTTCGAGGTTACGCGAGAGACAATACCAACGATGGTGGAGGATGGGATGTGCGGATGCATCATTTCAGTGGTTTCGAGGATCACGGATATCCTCGTCGATACATGAATTTCTCGAACGAGATTATCGCCCCGCTTGCTGATTATGGCGGCGGTTCGGGGTGCGGTGCCCTGTTCCTCGATGAACCAGGGATGCCTTCGGCGCTAAGCGATTGTATCTACACCGCAGACTGGGGTAGGCAGCAAATCTATCGGCATCCCGTGAGTGACGAAGGAGCCTCTGTTTCGGTCGGGCAGTCGGAGTTTCTTGGGATAGAGCGAGCAACGGACCTCGATGTTGACGCCAATTCTCGGATCTATGCTGCGAGTTGGAAAGGTGCAACGTTTACCTACGCAGGTGAGGAGGCTGGATATGTCGTGCAGTTGAAACCCAAAGCGTATGCGCCACCGACTCTTCCCGATGCGACGCGCGATTCGGATGAAACTTGGTTGAGACTTTTGAAAGACCCGAGCCACCGTCGTCGGTTGGAAGCCCAACGGGTGCTTGTCCGTCGAGCGTGGCTCGACCCCGAGCGTGGACGAGCGATCGAGCAGGCCTTGATCGAAATCGCCAAAGACGGCAGCGCGACGATCAAATCTCGAATCGCAGCACTGTTTGGTTACGTGCAGATTGCCAAACAGCGAGCGATTCCGACCCTTCTGGATCTCTGTAGCGATGCGGACTTGTTGCCCTGGACGATTCGCGCATTCGCGGATCTCGACGCGGTCGCTAATCCGGAGTTTCTGACCGTTCTTCGCAACGCGTTGTCGACAGCGCAACCTCGTACCATTCTCGAGGCCCTGGTCGCATCGGCTCGGGCCGGCGACGGGGTCTGGGGAAATTCCGAGGAAAGCACCTCAACGGTTGAACGGGTGAAGGTTGATGCCTTGCAAAGAGTTGCTGATGCGGTGGCTGCGCATTTGGGAAGTCGCGACCCTGTCATCCGGCATACCGCGTCGTTGGCGCTTGCGAAACTCAGAGGAACCGAACAAGCGATCGCAGTTCTTCAATCAGAAAATGCCTCTGAGTCGGCAAAGCAACACGCGATCTACACGCTCCATGAGCGGCACTCGGTTCCAGTCGTTCAGCGGTTGATCCGCGAGTTGGAATCCCCGAATTGCTCTACGGAGCTTCGAGGGTATCTGCACCAAGCCCTATGCCGACTCCATCAACGCGAAGGGAATTGGACTGGAGTCAGTTGGGGGACACGTCCCGATACACGCGGTCCCTACTACCAACCCGAATCGTGGGACGGTACGGATCTCATCCAGAAAACGCTGGCAAAGGAACTGAAGGGCTCAAGCGTACGTGCGGCCGCCACACTGCTCCAGCGAATGAGCCTGAATCGCATCGATACCCAGTCCTATCTCGCCGATTGGATCACCTCGAGCGACTGGGCCACGCTCCCGATCGCGGAACGTATGACGGTTCTGCAAAGCGCACGGATCAAAGCGGGTACTGACGGTGAAGAAATCCTCGCGAATCTTAGCCAAGTGCTAAAAAACGAAGCCGTCGCGCCGTTGGATCTGCTCAAGGTTTCGGACTTCCTTCTCAAACAAGGAACACAAGGTGGTGTGGCGATCGTCGCCGATCTCATGGAAAAGGCGCGCACGTTGCCGAAGGAGGTTTTGGGAGCGTTATGGATGCAGTGTTACACGAGCGAACAACTACCGCGCTGGAACGATCGATTGAAGGGATTGCTCGACGATCCATCGCGCGATCCCGTCGCAGTGGCGCTTCTCGTCGCTTCGACGGCTAGTAGGAAAGAGCAAGGAAAAGGAATCGATGTTCAGAATATGGTAGAACGACTGTGGCAAGACGAGGCTGTCGTCGGAAAACTTCTATCGGAGTTGCAACGGATCGATGCAAAGTCTGCGGAGCCCATCATCCGTCGCGCATTGCTCGATAAACGGCCTGAGATCGCCACGCGCGGTAAAGAGATCGCCGGTGCATGGGGACTCGCGGATTTAGCGCAGTGGACCGGTCCAAAGATTTCAGATGTTGGACGCGAGGTTGCCTTCAAGGACGCTCTTGCGATGCCAGGTGACGTGGTCCGCGGTGAACAACTCTTCGGGCTCCTGGGGTGTGCGAAATGCCATGACGTGAAGCCTACCGAGTCGCTGCGAGGTCCCTATTTGCCGAATGTGGCGAAGACCTACAAACGCGACCAACTCGTCGAGGCCATTCTTTCGCCGAGCAAGTCCATCGCACAAGGATTCGTCCAAAACATCTTTCGGCTGGATGATGGCACTACGGTGTCTGGTTTCGTGACCAAAGAAAGCCCCGAACTTGTGGTTCTCCGTAATGCCGAAGGGGAGGTCATCGAGGTTTCTGTCGAAGCCATCGAAGAGCGGAAGGAAAGTCAGTTGTCGGTGATGCCCGAAGGACTCGCGGACCCAATTCCGGTTGCCGCGCTCGCCGATCTGGTGAGCTACCTTCAGTCGCTCGGCCAGTAATCGACAGGCCAGTAAACGACAGGCCCGTAATCGACAGGCCAGTAATCGACAGGCCAGTAAACGTCAGGCCAGTAATCGTCAGGCCAGTAAACGTCAGGCCCGTCCGAGGGGCCATTCCGACACCCCCCCGTCGTCAACTTGGCGGACACAGGGAAGTGCACTTAGGGAAGCGCACGCATGTAAATGCACACCGACGGTGAAATGCTAGCGATCCGCCGTTGGGTAATTCCACGCACTCGGCTTTGCGAATCTTGAATCAAGCTGCTTCGGCGTTTGAATTCGCTCAAGTGACCCGAACGAAAGCATCGATACCATCGGTATAAACCTTAGAGTTTACCAAGGTGTGGTGCTAGCAAAGGATGGGAGAGCAAGTGGGTTTTCATTGGAACGCGAAAACCAAATTCAACGGCTTCTTCGTCGGGATCCTCCTGTCGTCGATGGCTGCACCTGTGGGCGCGCAATTGCC
>CAIYZV010000173.1 GCA_903930765.1 uncultured Pirellula sp. | reverse complement strand
TTTTTCCGCCTTGAATCCCGATGAGTTCATTCGCCGATTTCTTCGCTGTGTATCGCAATGCCGAGTCGGTAGTAGACCGGGCCGATTCGAACCCCGATGCGTCAAGCGTCGGAGGGACCAGTACCAGCTGATGGTGGAACCACGAAACCAACTGCGACACAGGCTCAGCAAGGGAGATAACTCCTTTGAGTGAAACAAATTACGTCAGCCGTACAGTGCCATTCGTGGGTGGCACGTAACTATCCGTCTTTTACTTGTGTTGAGTCCCCTCCTCGCCCTCGGTCATTCAGGTCATTCCGCTTGAATCTAACCTGTCATTTGCATTAGTGGCCATTAGTGTTGATTAGTGTTCTTTCCCGATCATCACTTCTCGAATGAGAGCGGAACACTAATCTCCACTGATCGATACTAATTGAGTAACCCATTACAACGATTGGCGACAGCGATTCACTTCAAGCGTCGAATGGCGAGTCGTGGATTGCATTATAAAGAGCTTTCCTATTATCATTTAATCGTGTTTTTTCGGATGCTTCGAGATATGGAACTGAAGAACGTGGCCGATCATTTGTTGAGCGTTGTTGCAAATCAAGATGGAACGATGATCTCGGTGCATGCTGATCTTCGTGGTTTGGACTTCTTGATCAATTCGTTGAGCCTTCTTCGGCGACTCGTAGCTGAAGGGAGGTGTGAAGATCTACATTTATTTTCCGATTCTGCACTTGGAGGGGAACTATCGAGGACGAAGCTTGTGACAGAGGCAGAAACGACCATTGTGGAGCACGTAAAGGTATACGCATGGACAGACGAGTGGGCGATTCAGCACAAGTTGTTGCCTACTACGATCGTCGAATCCATAGGAGAATTTCTCGATCCGCTCGCCCATCGAAGAAAAGAAGAAATCGGGTAAGGATACCCGTTGCCATTCCCCCTCCCCACACCACGATTCGCTCATCCGACCACCATCACCTTCGGCACGCCAGCCGCCTTGGCAAAATCATCCTCGGTGACCAGCAAGTAACTCTGCTGCGCTATACGTGGTGAGTTGCCCAGCCAGGAGCAAACCACGTGTAGCGGGAACTCGCGCTGCAATTCCGTTTGCCTGCTAGCCCGCATCGACCACATACTCACGAGCGACCACATACTCACTCGTGTGTCCGAAGATTTCGATCATTTCGTCAGCCACCAAGTATTTGTCATTCCATCCGGGACAACGGCCAGACAGATTGCGTGTCTGCGATTGACGCAAAAAAAGATAGCGAACAAATGGCAAATGTCGGGGCATGTCGGAGTTCGCAGCCCAGGTACCACTTGATTCCACGCGTGGCGCGGATCATCGTCCGCCAAGAAACGTCCACGTCAACCGGACGTCCACGTCAACCGGACGTCCACGTCAACCGGTTGCTCGTCGTAAACTCGGCGGCGTAAACTCGGCGGCGAGCAAACCGGGCAGCTTTTGAGGGGCATTGGTAAAACCTAAAGGGTGATAGACGGGACTCGAACCCGCGACCTTCGGAGCCACAATCCAACGCTCTAACCAACTGAGCTACTACCACCATCTGAAAAATCCGGCTCGAACGCGAACAAGTTTAGTAGTCGTTTTCCCAGTCGTCAACCGCATCCCCCCCCGGCTGCGATTGAAAAAAACAGCGGGCCGTATACCATTAAGGCTAGCCAGGGGCGTTCAATCCCCTACTGTTTTCCCACCTTTCCACTCTCTTGGTACTTCGAAATATGAAATGGACTACCCTGGTCGCATGCTCTGCGATCGTTGCCAGCAGTTCCGTCGCCCGCGCTCAAGACTGGGCTGATGTGACCGTGAAATTCGTCCTCGACGGAGCCATTCCAGCACTCCCAGCCGTGAACGCTCAAGCGGACGCTTTTTGCGCCAAACAAGCCATTCCCAATGAACGCCTCGTCGTCGACAAAGACTCCAAAGGGATCGCGAACATGGTCTTCATGATCGATTCCAAACAAACCAAACTCGCCAACGACAAGATCCATCCCGACCTCCGGGATGTCCCTGCCGCCAAGCCTGTCCTCGATAACGTTAACTGCCAGTTTATTCCACACATCGTTCACATTCGCGCCGGACAAACCATCGATGTGAAGAACTCAGACACCACTGGACACAACGCAAAGTTCGTTTTCTTCAACAATGACGAATGGAACCAAGTGATCCCCAACGGCGGCGTGAAGTCGCTCCAAATCAAAAAGTCCGAAAGTGGCCCATCCAAGGTTGAATGCAATATCCATCCTTGGATGACCGCTTACCACGTCGTCACGGATCACCCCTACGTCGGCATCAGCAACACCGCTGGTGTCGTGAAGCTCGAAAAGCTCCCAGCAGGTACCGAGATAACCTTCAAACTGTGGCACGAAGCACAGAACAAGTTCGATGAAGTCTCCGTTAATGGCAAAGCCGAAAGCTGGAAGAAGGGGAACGTCAAGTTAACACTCAAGCCGGGTGCGAATGACCTCGGAACGGTAACCCTCAAGCCAGACAAGTTCAAGCCATAAGGGGACTCCGCTTGTGCCTATGCTAGCAGCGGCTAGCTTCGATCGCGACGTAGAACCACAGCCATCTCGCATTGCTGGGTGACTTGCTCGCATCTCCAAAAGCTGTTAAACCATCTATCAAACCATTCGGGGCGAAATCGATCCATGCATCGGTTTCGCTCTTTGTTTTTGAGAGGGTTCCAAGAGCTTTAGTAACGCCCACTGGAATCATAAGCCCAGCGTTCATCATCAGGAGTCTTGACCCAAATGGATTCAGCAGCCAGCTTGAGAATCGTCATCGTCGGCGGGGTCGCCGGGGGAGCTTCGGCAGCCACGCGTGCACGGCGTATCAACGCATCCGCCGAGATCACGATTCTCGAAAAAGGCCCCGCGGTCTCCTTTGCAAACTGCGGTCTTCCGTACCACATCGGAGGTGAGATCGCCGATCGGAACAAACTCCTCGTCGCAACCCCAGAGCTATTTTGGAACCGATTCCGAATCTCTGTCAAAACACATCATGAAGTGGTGAGGATTGACCGGGAAGAGCAAATTGTTCACGTCCGCGCGACCTCGCCAGATGGCAATGCACAAGAACTCACGTTTCCGTACGATCGCCTGATCTTGGCCCCCGGAGCCGAACCGGTGCGTCCACCTTTTGCCGCGTCCTTCCCTCGAAATGCGTTCCAACTTTGGACACTTCCAGACATGGACAATGTCCTCGCTTACTTGAAACAGCATCCAGTGAAGCGAGTGATGGTAGTCGGCGCAGGTTTTGTTGGACTCGAAGTGGTCGAACAATTCCATCGTTTAGGTATTCAAGTCGATCTTGTGGAACGCAATCCACAAATCTTGACTCGCATGGACCCCATCTTTGCGAAGATGGTTGCTCGCGTGATCGAGTCCCATGGAGTCCGCATCTTGACCAGCCTCTCGGTGGAGTCGCTGGAACTGGAGAACGACACTGCCGTTGCTGTACGCCTATCCAATGGCGAGCGGGTCGAAACCGACCTTGTCTTGATGGGGATTGGGGTCCGGCCTCGCACGGCGTTAGCGGCAAGTGCCGGATTGACGATTGGTTCCGCAGGCGGCATTGCAGTAAACGAGTTCCTTCAGACCTCCGATCCGAACATTTACGCGGTCGGCGATTGCATCGAATACACGTACGGCGTTACCGGTGAGAAAGGCTTGAATCCTCTAGCCGGGGCTGCTAATCGTGCAGGTCGAATCGCTGGTCAGCACGCCGCGAGCGGCGATGCCGAAATGATGGGTCCCGTTTTCGGCACTTCGATCGTTCGAGTTTTTGACTGCACTGCCGCGATGACTGGCATGTCTGAAAAGCAGCTCGCTCAACGCGGTATCGAGTTTCGTACAGCGATCATCCAAGCGACCAGCCACGCGTCGTACTTTCCAGGCGCGAGCAACATGCATCTGAAAATCCTCTACGACGATCCATCGGGTCAAATTTTGGGAGCCCAAGCGGTCGGAGGAGAAGGTGTCGATAAACGTATCGATATTATCGCAACTGCGATGCAACTCGGCGGGACAGTGTACGACCTTGCGAAAATCGACCTCGCCTACGCACCGCCGTACGGGTCCGCCAAAGACCCTGTTCACATCGCTGCCTTTGTCGCGATCAATGACTTGCAACACACGCCGCGACTAACGCTGCCCGACACCGATTTGAGCGGCCTGCAGGTCGTCGATGTGCGCACCGAGAAAGAGCGGCAACAACTCCCATTGCCAGGCGCGATCCCAATCGGAGTCGACGAACTTCCAACGCGATGGACCGAACTCGATCCGAACCGTAAAACTGTGGTGGTTTGTCACAGCGGAAAGCGCTCGCACGTGGGTGCGTCGCGGCTGGTATCTAGCGGCTTCCAAGATGTCTTGAATTTGACCGGAGGGATGTCGATTCGCTCCCTCACCTAAGTGCTTGATGGCACCCATCCCATCAAGCATTTGCAAAACGGATTGTCGCAGTTGGTTCGAGTGACTTTACGCGAACCGACCATCTCTTATGGCCGACTAGTGTGTCAGGAGCTTTGCCATTTCTTGACGCATGGAGTCCCGCATGAACTCGTCGAGCGAGCCGAGTTTCGGATCGCGATCCGCCATCGAGGACTTCTTGATCAGCAACCTGCCGGAAACCGCCACGGTATCGCCGCGCGAGCCAGAGGCCTTGATGGTGACAATATCGCCGTCGGTCTTTACGAACTCGGCCGTCACCGTTAGCACATGCCCCGGCTCCATGAAATCCGCAAACTTCACATTGCGAGCTTCGTGGAGAACCAAGATCGAGTTCGAAAAATCCTCCGTCGACCGGATCAACCAGCAGGACGCTTGGAACAATGATTCCAGCATCATTACGCCGGGCATGACCGGAAACAAAGGAAAATGGTCGCGCAGATAATCTTCATCTTCACGCAATTGACGGGTGGCCAAGATTTTTTCACCAGGCACCAGTTCAATGATCCGATCCAACTGACGATAGCGCACGATACAAAACTCCAAGCTTGCGAATCACGAAGCGTTACGATTCAAAAGTAGGCAACTAGGACTCCAAAGCTGCCAGCAGCGATGAAACAAGCTCTGCGGCCGAAGCGATCGCATTCGCCTCAGACTCGTGGGCTTTTTCGAGGCATCTTACAATTGCCGACCCGACAATCAATCCGTCGCACACAGGAGAAAGTAATCGAACATGCTCTGGTTTGGAAATACCAAACCCGATGCAAATCGGCAGCTTGGTACGCTCCCGAAGCCAACCAACTCGGTCGACCAAGCCATCGGGCAACTGAGTCCGCTCACCCGTGATCCCTGTAACCGAAACAAAATACAGGAATCCCGACGATTGTTCCGCGATCTTCAGCGCGCGGTCTTGGGGGGTCGTCGGGGTCACCAATTGCACCAAATTGAAGTCGTGCTCGCGGCACAGTATTGCAAACGGAGCGCTCTCTTCGACCAACAAATCGGGAACGATTGCCCCAGAGAATCCCGCGGCCTTTGCGGATTCAATGTAGCGAGCTGGACCATGGCGGTGGATGATCGCATAACTGACCATCGAAACCAACGGCATCGACAAAGACGGCTGGGTTCCGGCGATCTGATGAAAAATCTGGTCGAGCTTTACTTTATTGGCCAACGCTCGAGTGTAGGACGCTTGGATCACCGGCCCATCCGCAATCGGATCGGAGTATGGGATTCCAACCTCGGCCATGGAACATCCCAACTCTTGCAATCGCAGTAACACTTTGGAGGTGAACGGCAGGTTGGGGTCACCCGCCGTAATAAATGGCATCAGCGCTTTTTTGCCCGAAGCCCTTAGCCGAGTGAACAGATCATCAATCGCAGTCATGAGAGATGGTTACCAAGTTAAAGATGTCATCACGGAGAAACGGGAGGGCTGCTGCTTGGAAAAGCCGGGGTCGAACGACGGTTGCCTTGGAATCCCACCATTGCAACGCAAGTGCAGGGCCCACGAATCTGGAGCCTGCTACCATTCCTGACCTCGGAGTCGCGCCAACTCGGCTGCGTCTTTGTCCCCACGACCAGACAAGCAGATTACCAAGTGTTGATCGGGGGACATGGTTTTGGCGATCTCCGTCGCCTTGGCAACAGCATGGCACGTCTCTAGCGCGGTCAAGATCCCTTCATTGCGGGCCAAAAAGTCGAACGCGCCGAGGGCTTCATCGTCGCGACACGAAGTATACTCAACCCGCGAAGCGTCCTTCCAATAACTATGCTCAGGTCCGACGCCGGGATAATCGAGGCCTGCCGACATGGAGTGCACGTCGCTCGTTTGGCCATCCTCGTCTTGCATCACGTAGCTGTAGGAACCGTGAAGCACGCCAGGGGATCCGTAGGTGAGTGGCGAAGCGTGATCGCCCGGGGCCGCGCCGCGACCGCCAGCTTCCACGCCCACCATGCGTACCGAACGATCTTCGACAAACGGAAAGAACATCCCAGCTGCGTTGCTTCCTCCACCGACGCATGCCACGATCGTGTCAGGAAGTTTTCCGAAACTGCTCAAGCATTGTTCGCGGCATTCGCGACCGATCACACTTTGGAAATCCCGGACCATCATCGGGAAGGGATGAGGCCCGATGACCGAACCGATGATGTAATGCGTATGTTCAACGCTCGACATCCAATCCCGCATCGCTTCATTGACCGCATCGCGCAAGGTTCGTGAGCCGCTCTCTACGGGACGGACTTCGGCACCCATCAAACGCATGCTGAACACGTTAGGCTTTTGACGCCGAACATCTTCGGCACCCATGTAAACCACGCATGGCAAACCGAAGTGGGCACATGCCGTGGCCGATGCGACTCCGTGCTGGCCGGCACCTGTCTCAGCGATGACACGTGTCTTCTTCATCCGCAATGTCAGCAGTGCCTGACCGAGCGTGTTGTTGATCTTGTGAGCCCCCGTGTGGTTCAAATCCTCTCGCTTGAGCCAAATCTGAGCGCCACCCAGCTGTTTGCTCAATCGAGCCGCGTGGTAGAGCGGGGAGGGACGACCAACAAAACGGTGGAGTAACTCGTTGAGCTCTGCCTGAAAGTCAGGGTCTTGTTTGGCTTTGGCGTACTCATGGGTCAATTCCTCCAACGCTTTGGTGAGCGTCTCGGGAACGTAACGACCACCAAATTGCCCAAATCGCCCCTGTGCGTCCGGAACCTGCCGAACCGCTTCTTCGGAAGCAGCGTTCGCATTCGGAGTGACTGTGCTCATTGTTGAACTCTTGTTCGAAAGGAATCGATCTTTGACTGCGAAATAACGTATCCAGCTCTATAACCGCAGCAATCTCAAGAACTTATCATTGTCGATGCAACCTGCGGGTGGTCAAGCGACGAACCGTGAGAGTTCTGCATAAGCCTCACCTAAAACATCTGCAGCTCGCAAAATCTCCGACTCAGTATTAAATCTACCAATACCAAAGCGCAAGCTACCTCGGGCTTCGTCTTCAGACCTTCCAATCGCCATCAGCACGTGGCTTGGGTGCGGTTCGGACGAGGTGCATGCGGATCCGCTGCTAACGGCGAGTTGTGGCACTCGAAGCATGAGGGATTGCCCGTCGACTCTCGGGAAGCAAACGTTGAGATTCCCTGGTAACCTGGCTGGATGAAGCCCTGCCACCGAATGCGAGCCCGAATCGGTGGGCCCTGGTTGCAAACGGCTAGACTGCTGCCCGTGAAGTTGCTGCCCGCGAAGCGGGCCAGTCCACAACGGACCATTCAAACGCAGACCTTCAATGCGTTTCTTCAATTCAGACCAAAGCAAATCCCGCAAGGATGCGACATGCTCCGTCTCCTCCACCATCGTTTCGATCGCGATTGTCAAGGCAATCTCGGTGCCGACAACACCGACGCTGTTCAGCGTACCGGACCGTAGATTCTGTTGTTGGCCGCCACCGAGTATCTGCGGCAGGATAGGGATCGACATGCTATCGGGATGGATCACCAAACCTCCGATTCCTTTGGGGCCGTAAAACTTGTGCGAGGAAAAGCTGAGCAGATCGGCCCCGATCCCCACGATGTCGACAGGCACTTTGCCAACCGATTGCGTGGCGTCGGTATGCAGGATCGCCCCATGCTGCCGGCAGATCGCTGAAAGCGCCGAAAAAGGTTGCAACGTTCCGATCTCATTGTTCCCGAGCATGACACTTACCAGCGCCGTATCACCATCGATCGCTCGTTCAATCTCGTCGATATTGAGCATCCCGATGGTTGCCGGATCCTGAGTCTCAACCCCTAATCGAATCACCTCGAATCCCAACCGCTCGAGCCTTTTCAATGGATCCAATACGGCTCGATGCTCCGTAACGACCGAAACAATTTTTCGTCTCTTTTGTCGCGGGTGCAGTGCCACGCCGAGGATCGCGAGATTGACACTTTCGGTGGCGCCGCTCGTAAAGACGATCCCGTCCGATTCGGCGCCTAGGTGCTTGGCGATGTTCCCTCGGCACTCATCGAGCTTGGCAGCCACGCGTCGACCCGGTGCATGGGTGGTACTTCCCGAGTTCGCGTACTCGTCGAGCATCCACGGCAACATCCCATCCACCACGCGAGGGTCCGTCCGCGTGGTCGCGTGATTGTCGAGGTAGATTTCATCCATCAAACGATCGCCTTAACCGATTGCCTTAACATATCCTAGGGTTCACCCGCGGAGGATTCCTCCGGGCTTTTGGAAAAGTTCTCCACCAATAAAACCGAAATTCCACCCCCATTCTAACGACTTCGCTGAAAACGCAGGAGGATCTGCCTCCGGACACCTGCAGCTTGCTTGGATTTCCAGCGATTCCGCATTACCATTGCATGCACTCCTTTGACGTGCGAATCTTGCAGGATGCAAAACGAGCCGCAAGGCATTCTTACTTGAAAAATCACTGATGCCGGAACCCTCACCGATCAATTCGCTCTACCGATGGGTTCCAGCCTTCGGATCGCTGCGCGGATATTCCGCAACATCGTTTCGGCGGGATCTGGTTGCCGGCGTCACGGTCGCCGCCGTCGCTGTCCCGCAAGCGATCGCCTATGCCAAAATCTTTGGTATGCCGGCAGAAATGGGGCTCTACACGGCCATCGTGATGACCACCGTGGGAGCATTGCTGGATTCGTCACGGCAGTTGATCAACGGGCCGACCAACGCGATCTCAATCGCGATGCTCAGCGCATTGGCAGTCATCGACGAGGAAAAACGTGTCTCGGCTGCGATCCTGATGGCATTGCTCGTCGGGCTGATCCAAACCTCGATTTCCCTCTGCCGCTTCGGGGACTTGTCCCGATTCATCTCCCAAGCCGTCATCGTCGGCTTCACCTTGGGAGCCTCGGTCTTGTTATTGCTCGACCAAATGAAAAACGTGATGGGACTCAATGCCCCCATCGACCCTCACGACCACTTTCTGGTCCGGTTTTGGACCAGCATCTCCAAGAGCGACGGTATCCACTTGCCGACGCTGATCATCGCGGCGTCCACGATTTGCCTTTCGATTGCTATCCGTGGTATGAACCGAAAGTTTCATTTGTGGCTTCCTGAGTTTCTGATCGCCTTGATTGTGGTCTCCAGCGCCTGCGCAGTGCTCGATCCCGAGAGGACCTCTGGTGTCAAACTCACTGAAAAGGTTCCCAGCGCCTTGCCAACTCCCGGTTTGCCTCAGTGGGATTGGAACATGGTAAGGGAACTCTCGAGCAGCGCCGCAGCCATCGCGTTTCTCGGATTGCTCGAAGCGATGGCGATGGCAAAATCCATCGCCTCGAAAACGGGTGAGAAACTGGATATGAACCAGCAATGCCTCAGCGAAGGTCTCGCCAACACCGTAGGAAGCTTCTTCCAATGCTTCCCTGGTTCCGGTTCATTGACGCGTACTTACATCAACCACAGCTCCGGGGCTGCGACGCAGTGGTCAGGCGTCATCAGCGCGATCGGCGTCGCAGCGACCGTGCTCCTCTTTGCCCCTTATGCGGAGTACATTCCCAGACCCGCATTGGCAGGAATCTTGGTACTGACGGCATTTCGAATGACCGAAATCGCCACCTTGACTTACATCGTCAAGGCGACGCGATTCGACGCTTGGATTTTGGCAATTACCGCGTTATCGGCAGTCCTCATCTCCGTAGAGTTTTGCATATTGATCGGCGTCGTCCTCTCGTTCGCACTCTATATCCCAAAGGCAGCCAAGATTTCTCTATCCGAGTTGGCCGTCACCAGCGATCGAATCATTCGCGAGGTTCAGCCTGAGGATCCCCGTTGCCAATTCATCAGGATCTACAACCTAGAAGGTGAACTCTTTTTCGGGAGCGCTCCCGAACTCGAACGGGTTCTCGATACCATCGTCGACTCCTCGCCTAAAGATCTGAAAGTACTTATCCTTCGCCTGAAGCGTGCTCGCAATCCCGATGCGGTCTGCATGCAAATCCTTCAGTCGTTCATCGATCGCATGCACTCGAAAGAAGTCACTGTCATGCTTACAGGTGTCGGTAGCGAGATGATCCAAGTCATGGCGAATGTCGGTATTCTCGAGCAAGTTGGCTCTGGAAATGTTTTCCGCGAAGAATCCGATATCTGGGCCAGCACCATCGAAGCCATGAAAAAGGCATACACAATTCTCGGGAACCAACGGTGCTCTCACTGCCAGCACCAGTTCCTTAGCCTCTCGACCAGCGACTGGTCTTACATGATTTAGCGACGGGCAAATTTAGCGACGGGCAAATTCAGCGACCGGAAATCCAAGGGCATGATTCCTCGAGTCGCTATGCCATGCAGGAAGTCCTTCGTCCTGTTTGGTTGCCGCCCAACATCTTCCGGCGTCGTTGCGGTACAATGCAAGTTCGCGATCTGGTTGTCATACGCCCTCCTCGCTTGCAGCGAACATTTCACGCCCGACGTTTCAAGAATCGCATTTCATCCCTGATTGCGAACACACTTTTCCGAAAGAATTCCTCCATGGCATCTGCTTCGAACGTCTTGGGTACCGAGCTGAAACCCTGTTCCATGGATCCCATTACAGGATTCTTCCGAGATGGCTGCTGTCGTTCCGGTGCAGAGGATTTAGGGTTGCACTTAGTCTGCGCCCAGGTCACCGAAGACTTTCTCAAATTTTCAAAGATCCGGGGAAACGATTTGATAACCCCCGTCCCCGAGTTCCATTTTCCTGGTCTCAAATCCGGCGACCGATGGTGCTTGTGCGTGCTCCGCTGGCGTGAAGCCTTCGAAGCCGGCGTCGCACCCCCAGTGGTCCTCGAGTCGACCCATATTTCTACCCTGGAGTTTGTGGATTTGGCGGACCTCCAAGCCCACTCCGTGGCACCTTAATACTGCCTATCACCCAGATAGGAACCAGCATCTTTGCTGCTCTTCGTGGGCGATTGTGCATTCGAGTTCAGTCGCGGTCGACGGCTTGTCGGCCGAGGTCGGGAAAATCGGTAAAGAATCCATCAACACGAAGGGTATCGACGAGAAAGCGATGGGTTTCCTCAAGGGAGCGGGACCATCGCGGCTGCATTTCTTTGCGTATGGTGTATGGATGTACTTTCAGACCGAGCTCCCTTGCTTGTTCCACCAGCCCGGTGCTTGAAACCAGACCATCGTCACCGCGCTTTGCGAGGAGATCGAGGGACGGGCCGATCCCCTGAACAACCTTTGATGCCGACTCCAGTTCCTTGGGATCGATCGAGCGTCCGAGTAGATAAATGAGTGGTAACTCGCACTGCAGGTCTTCTCGAAGATGCTTTAGCTCGCCGAACTCAAAGCATTGGATAAAGCAAGGGCAGCTGTTTTTATCGATCGGGAAACGCTCAAGGAGTTCGAGCAGCATGCGTCCCATCGACTCATGAAAATCACTTCGATCGCTGAACTCCTTGCGATGAAATGCGGGCCCCTTGAGTTCGATATACAGTCCTATCGACTTTCCTGTGGTCTTGTTCAAGCCTTGGACAAGTTTGATTTCCTCTTCCAATTTCAAGACTCGCTGCCCACAACCCCTAGGAAACCGATCGGCGAACACAGGCTCGTGCGAATCGCGACGCGTTCGCTCATGCAATTCGAGCCCTTGGATTTCATCCCATGTAAAATCGGCAAAGTACCATTTGCCGTCGGATCGAGCTCGATCCGGATAAACTTGCTCGACATTCGTGGTTTCTTCCATCGTAATGTCATGCGTTACCACAAACTGCAGATCTTTGCTGAGCACAACGTCTTGTTCGATGTAATCGGCGCCCTGCGCATGGGCTAGTACCTTTGCTCCTTCGGTATGCTCCACCACATACCCGCTGGCACCTCGATGGGCGATCACCAACGGACGGTTACTTCGGCTGGCGGCAGTCCGATCCTCTGCACGAGCAACGGCAGCGAACAGGCTAATAAGCGCAAACAAAACACAGGTAGTTCGCATCAGCATGGAGCCCTCACGATTCAAAACAGCGGGGAAGCAATTCGGGATTTTGTAGACCCCCAAGAGCGTAACGCAATCCGAACGCACTCACCAAGGCCCCGCGATAAACCTTCATCCTATTTTCACGCGATCCTTGAATGAACAGCTTGGCCTCACGCGTGACACGGGGCAGCCACAGTGCCTATAGGCCAGTTTCGTAACTTTCGGAATCTCATGAGGAGTGGCGTTGTGAAACCCGCCGTCTGGCCAATAGACAGTACTCGCGTCGATTATGCCCCAACTGGCGAGCTTCGACACTTTCGAATCCCCAGGACTTGACTCTCTCCAAGTGCTCAGGGATTTTTTGAGCATGCTCCCAATCCGGTAACTTCATCGTCAGCACCAGCAACCGAAATCGAGACGTCGGATACATCACAATGGCTTCGACCGTATCCAACGTGTAGTTGGGAGTCACATTCGCATCGCATACCAGCACGCGGAAGCCTTGAAATGCCCTTCGCTTCACTTCGCGAGAACGGTTCCTCCAATGGGTAAAATTGGGGTGGTTCACAATTCTCTCGTCCATCTCGGCGGGGTCGATGCCGGTGACTTTCGTGCCGCGATCGAGCAACCACTGACACGCCCCCCCAGGCGACGCTCCGATCTCGACAACTTTCTCGCCGGGCCGAAGTTGAATCCCACCCCATGAAAAAGCCTCAGCAATCTTATAGTACGCCCGACTGATGACTTCGTCGGGAAAGAACAAATCGGGCACTCCTCCAGGCCAAAAGTCATAACTCTTTTGAGCGTATTTTGCCGCGATCCACCAGCGGTTCGGCTCGTCGATGATCACTTCCAGGATTTTTGCACCTGGGGCAACGCCTTCGCTCATTGGCTCGCTGCGCTTCAAAGGCTCGCTGTGTTTTACGTTGATTTCGGCAGACTCTTCGGCAGACTCATCGGCAGACTCTTCCGCAGGCTCGTTTTCTGAAGCGTGATCGCTAGGCTCCACAGACAAGCTGTTCGCAGGAGTTTTGGGATTCTCACGCGACAAACCTCCAGCGTGAACCTCCCTCCCATCGTTCTGCTTCCTGAGAGCACTCCTCAATTGTTCTGCTATGGATAACGCCAAAAGGGACACTCCAGGCTCAAATCCATTCCAACCTGGCTGGGCCGTATCCCGCTGCCAGACGTGAAGCACCTCCCAGTCCAAGCTCTGATACGAGGCCAGGATTTGCTCGACCATCGGCCCTGATTCGGTACCTTCGATCCGCTCCAGAACCGTTCCCCGGCTTCGGACCAGCGGATGCTCGATGAGCGCCCTCGACCATATCGGAGTCGACATGTTCGATTTGAATGTCAAGAAACCTTTGGCGGAATACGCCAGCCGAAAGGGCCCCGCCGGCTCACAAAGAGCCTGTTTGAGGACCTGCTCTGCTCCGTGCTGGCAAGCGGCATAAAGAAATCGATTGGTCGGATTGGCAGTTGGTGAACTCATGGCCTGATCCAAAGTACTCGAGATCGATCGAACCACCATCCCTAAAACGTCTCAGAACCAAAAAGCCCCCGGCGGCATGCTTCGAAAAACATCGGCTCCCCAAAAAACAGCACCGCGTCCGTTAAAAAGAGAGGATTCATTGGGTTTGGCGTGGACGATTACCCGCAAAATCACGTATAACTAGGGCCGTCCGATGGGAATGAAAGTTTTGACAACGGCAGATCGGGAGCCCCCACGCAAAATAGTGGTGGCCGATGAATCCCCGTCTAACACTGCAAAGCAACCCGTCCACTCACTGTTGCACCGCTAGCTGTGGCACCGCTAGTTGCCGACAGCCGTGGCCAGTCAAAATTCCCGCATTGGTAGTTCACAACAAGTTCCATCCAAACATTTTCTCGGAGTGAAGTCCTCGGGACGTTATGGGAAAAAACGAAGAAGCATTCGAAGTCGAGGGTACTGTCACCCAGGCTCTAGCGAACACCCGGTTTCGCGTTCAATTGGAAACTGGTTCGGAAGTGCTCGCGCACGTCGCTGGTCGAATGCGGAAAAACTTCATCCGTATCGTCCCCGGTGATAAAGTCCGAGTGGAGTTGTCCCCCTACGATTTGACCAAGGGACGAATCGTATTCCGAGAACGGTAAGCCATCCAAGGCTGATTGCACTTCTATAAGGCCGTTTGATCACAGGTTCGATCAACCTGCACGGTTCGATCAACCTGCACCGCAGACTCACCCATCGGTCTTCTCACGCACCATTATTTGGCTTGTGACCTCCAGGCCACAAATCGCTGGAACCACGATTGGATGGATGCTTGTTGCTGCTTCGAGGTCGCGAGTTGCAACGCATGATTGACCTCGGCCTGTGCAGCATCCTTCTGACCTTCACCATAAAGGCACAGTCCGAGCACCAAACGAGCCATCGGTTGCAGCGGATTGATCCGCAATAGTTCGCGGCTCTCGGCCTCCGTCCGGAAAAAGTCTCCGGAGGACATGTACATCATCATTCGCCGTATACGATAATCATGGGAGGCGGGATTGATCGCCACCAAGTCATTCATAAGTGCGATCGCTGCATCCACTTGACCCGCTAACTCCGCAATGTTGGCAGCTTGCGAGAGAACAGCTTCATCCTTCGGTGCAATTTTTGCTGCGGCCTGCATAACACTCATCGCTGACTCTAAGTTCCCCGATGCTGCTTCGACAGCGCTGAAAGCAATCCAAGCTTGGGTGTCATCCGGCCACTTCTCGAGCGATTTTTTCAGCCTTGATTTGGCTTGATCCAGCGTTTGTTGTTTCCTGGGAGAATCCGCCGGGATCTTTTCAGCAAAACGGGCCAATGCAATACCGAGATCACGTTCTTTTTCCGCTTCACTGACCTCGACACAATTGAAGTAGGGAATCAATACCGTTTGGCCTGCCAACATTAGGGCATCCTGAAGCGGTTTGCTCGGGTCTCTCAGAATGCGATGATCGGTCAAACTAGTATGGGCTATCTGAGTATCATCGGTCGTTGGCATATGGCATTTGATGCAATTATCTTGCCGCGCGCTGCGCACTTCTGCCGGTGCGCTGCAACCGCGATCCTGATGGCACGATTTGCAGTTTTGCAATTGCAGTCGCTCTTCTTCCTCGGACTCATGCTTTCGGTGCGGATCGTGGCACGAACTGCACAAAAGTGCTTTTCCTGAGGAGGTCCTGCACTGGGCCAGCAACAACTGATCGAAATGCCCGACCGCCTTGTTTTGCAAATTGGAATCAGGCGTCGAAATGTATCCATTCACAAAAAGATCCAACGGAAGACCAGGACGAAATTCCTCCAGCGTACGATCCTTGCGAACCACTCGTGTTTTCCCACCCAAGTGGCATTGAGCGCAGATCGACATCTGCAATTCATCAGAGAGATGCTTGGGATTGACAATCGTCGTATCAATCCCGTCTTTCGAAGAACCTTCAACAATACCCGTAGCATGCTCTTTGGCATGCAATTCGCCAGGTCCATGACACCGTTCACAACCGATCGATAATTGCAGTTTGCTAACGGGTAGTTTGTACCGGTTGACGGAGTCCTCAATCCAACCGCTCTGATTGACATGGCAATACAAGCAACCATGAACAATCGGTCGCTGTGTCGCTTCGCCGAGATTGAACCCAGGCGAAACATCCCAACACCCTTTTTCGGTAAACCAACTCATCGGCGCCTGCCACACACTGTCCTCATCCAAACTCGCATAAGAGCGGCCCCGAGTCCCCGATCCAATGGCGATCGAGATGGGGTACTCGACTGCGGGTAAGTATTTCCCGTCTCCGCCCTTGGCCCGTATGACCTGTACCAAACCATCCAAATCCTTCTTTACACTCAATTCATACGGCCCGACATGGATCGGATCCATGACGTCTCCATCAACTCCCTCTAATTGGTCCGCCCCTGCAATGATTGCAGATCGACCCATGGGATGCTGGTGAAACGAATCGCAAAGTCCTTGATGGCATTCCGCGCAGTTTGCATCCCCCACATAAGCCACCTCCGGACGAACGTTTCGGAAGATCGTTTTTACGGTCAACCTGGGATCCGACGCGGGCTCAGAACTGATGTCTTTTGGCAGTAGCCGCCAATCCGCTGGCTTGGGTGGCGCTGAGGTCGCAAACGGAACCGAACCATCGACCGGATTTAACGGAACGGAGGTTGGGACGTTCAGGAAGTACCAAAGAACTACGCCCAACCCGGCAGCGCAAAGCAGTAGGAGCCAAAAAAGGGTCTTCATCGTGTTCCTATTCGCTGGGAGAACAGATTCTAGAGCCAGCACCAGCTATGCAATGATCGCCAAAACCAAAAGGAAGCGAGACGATACAAAAAGGCTTGCACTCGAAAAGCGATACACCTCACTATTGTAATGAGTTTTGTGAGATTGTCTTTACGCTTAAGAATTTCGGCATCCCCGATCGCAGCACCCCGTCGGCCAACCGTGGAGATGCGGCCACGAAGGCCCCCCTTTTTGAGAAGGTTTTCTGCCTCGGGTACGATTACCGCCATTCAAATGATTAGCAAAACGTAAAAAAACGACTTCAAATCTCGAAATGCGTTGCCCGGCACCCTTGGGGTGGGTCCTCTCCGCTATTCTGATTTCTGGAACGAAGGTATATTTTTCTTGAGAATTCCTTCCCACTTTAGGAAATGATTGCCAAGGAGTGGCGGATGGAAACGAATTTGGTTTCGCGACATACGGTTTTGGATCTTTCTACTCTTCGGAGGAGCTCACGGTTATGAAATTTCGTTGGTTAACGGTTGCGGGTCTTTCTGCTGCTAGCGCGCTGTCGGTCGCAGCATTCGCTCCCTCCACAGTCTGCGCCCAAGAAACAAACGTACTTGATGTTTCTGGCCAATCATCCTCATCGGAACAAGGGGACGAAGTCGTCACCGTTTCGATCGCTCCTCTGGACCGACTCCTTCCCAACGTCACGTACTTGATGCGGTTGGTCGGTGCGGGTGCCCAAAGCGGGATCGTCACCCAAGCCGTCAACGGCTACACGAGCGGATTGGATCGCGCCCGTCCCATCGGGGCGTTTGTTACCCTCGGCGACGCGGGTGTTCCTGTTTCTGTCGCAGCCCTCCCGATCTCCGATCTGGATAGTTTCCTCGGCGGACTCGAACTCTTCGGCGAAGCAGAAGACCTCGGTGATGGCCTCTACAGCATGAGCTTGGGACCAAACACGATTTTCGCTCAGCATAAAGGTGACTGGCTGTTTGTTTCGAGCTCGGAAGAGTCGCTCGAAGGGGTTTCCGGCTCGAGCGCCGAACGCTTGGACAAAATGGCTTCCCAACATGACTTGCTCGTTGAAGTCAACGTCCAAAACATTCCAGATGATTTGATCGATCTCCTCACCAGCCAAATGCGAAGCGGCTTCGAACAAGCGATCGAAGCTCAGGCGGGCGATTTGGAAGATGAAGAACTCGAAGCGAGCCGAGCGTCCGGCGAGCAAATGATGAAGAACATGGAAGAGATCTTCACAGGGACCGAAAAGTTCGTGGTGGGTCTCGGTATCCGTCCCAAAGAAAAGAACATGTTCATCGACTTTGGAAGCCGCTTTGTCGACGGTTCGCGATTCGCCAAGCAGATGAAGTCGATGGAATCGGCAAAGTCCAAGCTGTCAGGTTTCTTGTCGGATGAAAGCATGATGAACTACAAAGCACTCATGCTCGTTGCTCCAGAAGACATGGCTCAAATCGAGTCCTCGCTCGATGCCGGAATCAAGGCCGCGTACAAGCAAATCGATGACAACAGCAACGGTAACACCGCTGCAGCTGCCAAGGCCAAGGAATATCTCGATCGTCTTGTGAAAATTTTCCTCGAAAGCGGTAAAGAAGGCTCGGTGGAAATCGCTGCCAACGTCGCGACCAATCCATCCCTCAACGTACTCCTCGCCTTGAGCGTCGCGGACGGGACCAAGGTCGAGCAACTCGCGAAAGATTTGGCGACCGAAGCATCGAATGCGAATGCACCTCTCACTATTGAACTCATGAGCGGCAAGCATCAAGGCTTCAATCTCCACCGCATCTCCGCTCCACTTCCAGAAAACGCTCCCGACGAACAACGCAAGATCTGGGGCGATTCGATCAACGTTTCGATCGGGACCTCGCCTAAGGGAATCCTGCTCTCGGTCGGAAAGACCGCGGAAGCGTCCCTCAAAGCCGCAATCGATGGTGTCGCATCCAACCCGAATACCGCTGCTTCGCCAGCTCGGATGCGCATGGATATGTCCCAACTTTTGAACTTCGTTCAAACCTTTGAATCGAACCCAATCGTCGACGGTATGCTCTCTGCACTCAGCAGCGGTGACGACATGGTCATGATCGATTCTAAAGTTGTCGATCGTGGTTCCGTCGCTCGATTCACCATCCAAGAAGGTGTGCTCAAAGCGATCGCCGGTGGTGTCAAGGCTGGAATGGCAGGCCAAGGCGGGGACTTCTAGGACCTATCGATGGGTCAACAATTGTTGGTCCAAACAGATCGCTTTCCAACAAACAGTAAAGTCACGGCCTTCGGGCCGTGACTTTTCTTTTTCCGGGCGTCGAATCGGCGAGATCGTCCCTGCTTCCTACCCATTCGGAAATACCGCAAGACGAGAATGGGAGGTATCGCTAGGCCCTGATTTCCTGGCAAGCTTGCACAAAACTGCTCCATTTTCGCAAACTTAGACCGGTTCAACGCAGGTTCCATTTGCCAACCCTAGCAGTTCAGTTCACAATTTCTTCTGCGGATTGGATCCCACGTTTTTGCACCCAAGGATTTGTTTCGTGAAACTTATCATCGCCATCGTCCAACCCAATCGTCTCGAACACGTCAAAGAAGCACTAACGGAAGTCGAAGTGTTTCGCTTGACGGTCCTCGACTGTTTGGGTTTCGGCCGACAAAAAGGCCAAAAGAACGCGTTGCGAGGGCACGACGGGTCCATCAACCTACTCCGAAAGCTCCAACTGCAAATCGCGGTGAACGATGAGTTCGTGGAGCCGACGATCCAAGCCATCCTCAAGGCTGCGAAGTCGGAAGGCGCGGGACAGATCGGTGATGGGAAAATTTTTGTTCTCCCCATGGAAGACTGCATCCGAATTCGAACCGGCGAACGCGGTTCGGAAGCGATCTAAAAACCAATGCTCCCCATGGACTCTCCCGCTCCCACCCACAAACCGCTGATTGAACTTCGCGAAATCGCGAAAGTCTACAAGCTTGATGAAGTCGAGGTTCGAGCTCTCGATGGGGTGGATCTCGTCATGAACCGAGGCGAATACGCAGCGTTGATCGGCCCGAGCGGCTCGGGAAAATCAACCCTGATGAACACCCTCGGTTGCCTGGACCGACCAACCCACGGCAGCTATCTACTCGACGGCATCGAAGTCGTCGACATGTCTGCTGACCAACGCGCCCGAATTCGGAACGCACAAATCGGATTCGTCTTCCAGAACTTCAACCTCCTCGCTCGAACCTCAGCGCTCGAGAATGTAGAACTCCCGATGCTGTACGGGAAGATGATGAGCAATCGCGCGAGACACGATCGGGCCAAAGAACTCCTTTCACTCGTCGGTCTCGGCGATCGACTCGATCACCATCCCGGACAACTCTCAGGAGGTCAGCAACAACGTGTGGCGATCGCGAGAGCATTGGCCACCGATCCATCCATTTTGATGGGTGACGAACCAACCGGAAATTTAGACTCACGAACAAGCCGCGAAGTGATCGAATTGTTCCGGCAACTCAACGAGAAAAAGAACTTGACTGTCATTCTGGTCACCCACGACCTCGGTGTCGCTCGCAACGCTCGCCGGAATATCGTCCTTCGCGATGGAAAAATCATTGCCGATACCACAGATCACGAAGCTGCCGCGACAGCGCTACGCGCCTCGTCGGAACTGTGAGCCGGCCCCACTCCATCGATTCCTACTCGACGCTACTCTCGGCAATTAAATCTGCCATAAAATTACGATGCACACTTTGAAACTGTCGTTAGGCTCCATCGCACTCGTACTTTGCCATGCGGCTGGCGCTGTGCCGCAAACACCGGACTCCACCAACGCACAACCCGGTCACTCCTTCCACGCCGAAGCCTTCAATGAAGGACCACGCCAAGCAGCCTACTTGATGCCGGGGATGGGAAATGTCCACTGGCAATCGTCCACACCGAGCCCTATGGCGCAACGATTCCTGGACCAAGGCCTCTCCCAATTGCACGGCTTCTGGTACTTCGAAGCCGAACGATCGTTCAGGCAAGCCGCCGCAATCGATCCGGAATGCCCGATCCATTATTGGGGTATCGCACGCGCGAACGTCGAAAACCCCGAACGTTCGGCCGGCTTCATCGAGCAAGCCATGCGACGGATCGACGCAGCGAATAAACTCGAACGGCGATTGATCGAGGCGTGGAGCAAACGTGTCAAGGACTGGCCAACTCCGCCAAAAGATGCCGCTAGTGACCAAGCAGCAAGCACTGCTAACCAAGCAGCAAGCACTGCGGATGCGAAAGCCAAAAACCATAAGAAGAAACCAAAATCCCCGCCTGTCACCGACGAAATTCGAGACCGACGAAAACAGCGATTGAAAGATTACGCCAAGGAGCTCGAAGACATCGCTGTGGATTATCCCAACGATGTCGAAGTCAAAGCGATGCTGGTATTGCAATACTGGCAAAATCAAAGCCAAGGAATCGAGATCCAAAGCCACCTCGCCATCGATGCGCTCCTGTCAGAGATCTTTCGCGCCAACCCTCACCATCCCGCTCAACACTTCCGAATCCATCTTTGGGACTACCGCAAAGAGGATCTAGCCATCTCGGCCGCTGCAGAGTGTGGTCCGAGCGCCCCAGGCATCGCCCACATGTGGCACATGCCCGGTCATACGTACTCTCGGTTGAACCGCTACTTTGACGCAGCATGGCAACAGGAAGCATCCGCGCGCGTCGATCATGCGCACATGATGCGAGATCGGGTCATGCCCGATCAAATCCACAACTATGCCCACAATAATGAATGGCTAATCCGAAATTGGTTGAACCTCGGAGCCGTATCGCGAGCCATCGAACTCTCGAAGAACATGATCGAACTTCCTCGCCATCCTCAATACAATGCACCTGATGGCAACGGCAGTGCAAACCTCGGCAGACAACGATTACTACAATCCCTTCGCTCGTATCGCCGTTGGGAAAAAATGCTCGAACTCGCAAAATCCCGTTACCTTGACGGGGCTGAAAATACGTTGCCGCATGAAGAATCGCTAGGACTCCAAGGGATCGCGCTCACGGAACTTGGCAAAATGGATGAAGCCAATGCGCTGAGGACCGCACTCGTCGAAACCCGCCGACGATTGCGTAGTGAATGGACCGCGATTTCCCCGCCAGACACATCCACGGCAAAGATTCTCCCACCAACCTTGGACGATCCAACCCCGGTGCCCGATTCGCTCTACGGATCCGAAAGCGAGTCGTCCCTAGTGGATTCCATCCCTCGGGATTTCGATGAAGCAAAATGGAAATCGGAAAGCCTCGAAGTTCAAGAGCGCGAACGCAAAATCCACGCCCTCAAGTATCGGCATCATCGACTCGGGGTTGCCCTCACGGCTCTCGATGCACACCTCGCTGCCGCTCGCGGGGATTTCCGCACTGCCCTTCGACTCTCGAATCATACTCGCAGTTGGGTGGATTCCCACCTTCGGATGGAATGGTGCTGCAAAGCGGGAGATTACAACACGGCCGTCCAACAATCCCAACAGTCGTTCGATGGTGCACCTGGACAGGTTCTTCCCGCCGCGATCCTCGCATGGATCACCAACGAAGCCATCGCGCACCAACCCGATTCCAAGTCCCTCGCCCAATGGCAGGAACTTCGGAAAAAAGCCGCCGAACGCTGCTTCGATTTAGCGTGGACCAGCGATCCCGACGAAACAATCATCGAGCGTGTTCAACCCATCGCGTCTCCCTTGGTCCCCGACAAAACGTGGCGAGCTCGTCCCACTCCGCCAAAAGATCTCGGAGATCGACCACCTCTGGATACATTAGGACCCATCCGATGGTCCCCTGCCATTGCTCCACGCTGGCATGTCACCGCGCAACCAAGCACACAGCCGGGCGGAGATCGCTCGTCGCAGTCGCTCGAAGGAAAACCATACATCCTGATCCTTTACCTCGGATTCGGATGCCTCCATTGCGCCGAACAACTCCGCGATTTTTCTCCTGCCACCGATAAGTTCCGACAGGCAGGAATCGAAATCGTCGGCATCAGCACGGAAAACGCAAACTCTCTTGCCGAAGCCCTCAAACGCTACGACGGACAAATGAATTTGGCGCTGGCTCCAAACCCAGATCTCGACGTGTTCAAGTCCTTCCGTTGCTTCGATGATTTCGAAGGCCAACCGCTTCACGGAACAATCTTGGTCGATGGGAAAGGACGTATCCGCTGGCAAGACATCGGCTACGAGCCCTTCATGGACGTCGGTTTCTTGCACGAAGAAGCCACCCGATTGCTGGCTTTACCGGAATAATTGCTCTCGGTGTAGCAACCGATAAATCCCGCAAGTGACGACCCATCCCATCAGCACCCAATCAGCGTCTCACCACCCGTAAAACCCCTTTCCAGCGGGGATCTGTCCAGCCAGTCTTGCTCTTCAAAAGAAGTTTTTGGGACATGGATCACGCGCGATTTCCAGTGTTTTCCGGGTATTTGGCGGTTTATTCCTAGGGTTATCACCAACCCGTGATTGATTTCGCTTTCCGGCGCGAGCTAGAATGCATCCGGTGCTGCGAAACGCATCGCAGCGTGCGTATCCGTACCGCATTATTCCGTATCTAGGCAACTGGCGAATATGGCGGTCTGGCTCGTTTCGAAAGGAGGTGATTTAGTGAATCCGTGTTCTACTAGCCAAAGGGGTGGGGCGTCTTAGGCATGCCGGCGGGCTGCCCATGACATGCAGCCTCGACCCCGACTTGTAGTTCGGCGTATCCTGGGATTTCCCAGGACATGCGCACGAGTTGCAAGCTACTATGAAGAGTAACGAGCCCGGGTTGGCGGTTTCCGCCAATCCGGGTTTTTATTTGGAATCGCCCGGATTCCCCCAAAAAAGCACTCTCGATCCATTACCCCAATCATGTCGGATTACCTCGTCGCTTTGATCGCCGGTATCGTCGAAGGGCTCACCGAGTTCCTTCCGGTCAGTTCGACGGCTCACATCGTGATTTGCCAAAAGCTCATGGGTACCGACCTGACGAGCCCGTTCTGGAAAATGTTCACGGTCGTCATCCAACTCGGTGCGATCCTCGCCGTCGTGGTCTATTTCCGACAACGCTTGTTGGAGTTCGCGCACTCATTTTGGAACTCCCTACGAGGCTCTTCGACCAACCAAGATCCAACGGACATCGACACTGCTAACGACACTACGAAATCGCCCTCGAAGCATTGGATGGCACACCCATTCATGCTCGTCCTGATCAGCTTTATCGTCACCGCGATCCCATGCTTGTTGATCAATAAGTGGAGCGACAAGAATCTCGAAAGCCCTACCGTAATTGCCATCGCTATGATCGTCGGTGGTTTCGCCATGGTGCTCATCGACCGAGCGTTCTCTGCCAAGGCGTCCACGTCGACCATGGAGAGTATGTCATTGAAGCAAGCGATCGCGATCGGTTCCGCACAAATCCTGGCCGCCGCCTTTCCAGGCACCAGCCGATCGATGGCCACCATCGCAGGTGGTCAAGTCATGGGCCTGTCTCGAGTCGCAGCGTTGGAGTTTAGCTTTTTCCTGTCTATTCCCGTGATGTTCGCGGCTGCAGGATTTAAACTCCTTCAGTTTATCATCAAAGAACCAGTCGCTATCGAAGGATCGCAATGGGTAACGCTCGCGATCGGTTTCGGAGCCAGTTTCGTCGTAGCATTAGCCGTAATCGCGTGGTTTATGCATTGGGTTCGCAAGCACGGGTTCCTTCCCTTTGCGATCTATCGCATCATCGTGGGGGCCTTGATCCTCCTCTTCCTACGCTGACATGAGGTGGATCTATGCAATCACACCCCTCAGATACACAGAACCCCACACCTGGTACAGACGCTCCAAGCGGTCACATGCATCGCGAGCGATCTTTCCTTTGGCCTGTCCTTTTAGCGTCATGGATCGTTTCATTCTCCATCGCTTGGACCCACGAAACGATTGAAATCCAGGACGACACTCCCCTATTTGGGATTATGGACCCAGGGACCCAATCGTTCCTAGAACCCTTCCGAAACGCAGCCAAGGAATGGGAGAAGGACGTCGAAAAGCTCTCTGCAACCAACGAAACTGCCGGCTCCGAAGATACCATCGTTTGTCTCGGGAGCTCTAGTTTTCGGATCTGGGATACCATCGATAGCGACATGGCCCCCTACCGCATGGTTCGCCGCGCTTACGGAAGTGCGCGTTACCGCGATTTGGCAATCTACACCCCGAAACTCATCCACAACCTCGCCTTCAGCAAAGCGATGGTTTTCATTGGCAATGATATCGTCGGCAAAGACCTCGATGTGACTCCAGAGACCGTCGGCAAATTGGCCCGAATCGTGGTTGGGTCGATTCTTAAGGAGCAGCCGACGGCCAGCGTCTATCTGATCGCGGTGACACCGACACCGTCCCGATTCAAGCTTTGGAACAAAATCCAATTCGTCAACCAGCAACTCGAGCAAATCGCATCCGAGCAATCGCAGGTCCATTTCATCCCTACGGCCAACTCATTCCTCGACGCGGATGGACACCCCATCGAGGGATACTTTAAATCGGACCAGCTTCATCTCAACCAAGAAGGATATCGCATATGGGCTGATATCCTCAAAAAGCACCTCGGTGAACCTTAGATCGTCCTCCGCCTCAAACCTCGTGTAGGTTATCTCTCATTGGTACCATCGGACCGTCAATGGTTATGTCTCGGCACTCGCTCGCAGACGTTTTTGAAGCTGCATGCAAAATCCAAACAAGCACCTGTATGCAATTGACCAACGTGGTTTCGGTATAAGCGTTGCCACGGCGTCGCGTTCTCTGGAATCGCCATGGAGCTTGATTCCGCTCGGGATCTCCACTCAGCCTCAGGCACCAATGCATCTACCCGTCGCGCATTCAGGTCGATGCGAATGCGATCCCCCGTATGCAGCTTGCCCAATCCCCCTCCAGCAACGGCCTCCGGGGAAGCATTTAAGATCGACGGACTCGCCGATGTACCGCTTTGACGTCCGTCTCCCAAGGTAGGCAACTCCTTGATGCCAGCTCTCAGCAACCGGTCAGGCGGTTGCATGTTCACCACTTCGCCGCTCCCAGGAAATCCCAACGTCCCACACCCTCGAATGACTAGGATCGAATTCTCATCGATCTCGAGTGCCGGATCGTTGATTCGATGGTGATAATCTTCGGGGCCCTCAAAAACCACTGCTCGCCCTTCAAACGCATTCTCGCTTCCAGGACGACTTAGGTACTTCGAACGAAAGTCAGGACTGATGACGCTGGTTTTGATGAGCGCCGCGTCAAATAGGTTACCAGACAGCACCATGAATCCAGCTTGAGTCCGCACCGGATTCTCGATCGTGCGTATCACGGTACCATCAGGCAGCGGCGCATCCGCGATATTTTCGGCAAGAGTTCGTCCGCTGGCCGAAAGCGTCTCACCATTCAACAAGCCATGCGCAAGCATTTCTCGCAGGACCGTACGCAACCCACCGACTCGATGAAAATCCTCCGCCAGGAGTTCACCTGCTGGCTGCAGGTTGGTCAACAATGGCAATTCGTACCCTGCGTCCTCCCAATCCTGCAATTCAAGTTCGACATGAGCATGCTTTGCAACGGCCAGCAAATGGGGTGGGCAATTGGTACTACCACCCAAACACGTATTCACGCGTATCGCATTGAGTAGTGATTCGCGCGTGATGATGGCAGAGGGACGCAAATCCTCATGCACCATTTCGACGATCCGCTTGCCAGCCGCATGGGCGGCTTGGGCTCGCTCGCGATACGGAGCTGGAATCGCAGCCGTCCCGGGTAACGCCATACCGATAACCTCCGCGAGACAATTCATCGAAAGCGCCGTCCCCATCACATTGCAATGGCCAGTGCTCGGAGCCGATGCCGCCAACAATTCCATGAACTTCTTTTCATCGATCTCACCAGCGCTCAATCGACGTCGTGCTTCCCAAATGATCGTACCTGCTCCAGCGAGTTCTCCATCGAGATAGCTGTTGAGCATGGGGCCGCCATTGAAAATCAGCGACGGCAAATTCGTCGTCGCCGCCGCCATCAATGCAGCAGGCGTGGTCTTGTCACATCCCGTGGTGAAGATCACTCCGTCGAGCGGATAACCATGAAGGACTTCGACCAACGCCAGATACGCGAGGTTGCGGTCAAGCGCAGCAGTTGGACGCCGGACTGATTCCTGAAGAGGGTGCATCGGGAAAACCATCGGCACCCCTCCCCCATCCCGAACTCCATCGCACAGCCTCGTGATCGTTTGGTAGTGCGCTCGATTGCATGGAGCCAAGTCGTTTGCCGATTGCGCAATGCCGATGATCGGCCGGCCGCTCTGCAATTCACCAGCCGTCATTCCGTAGTTCAGGAATCGCTCCAGATACAAGGCCGTCATCCCTGGATTCGATGGGTCGTTCCACCAACTCTCCGAACGCAATCGCTTCTGCGCCATGGATATTCCTAAACGTTTCTTACTCTAATTTTCACAAACACGTATTTTCACCCAGTAACGCAGCCAAACCTGCGATTCCCGTGGCACTCGAAAATCGAGGAATCCAATTCTAACGGACGGCGGTATCGGGTTTACATGCCATCCCCTTCCATTTGTATTCCTCACCACAAAGTGTCTCTTTCGAACATCGATTTGTGAAGACGGTGTCTTTTCGTACCCTAAGCCGCAAAGAATAGTCAGAACTCTTTTTCGAGGAACTCAATTTTCCACTTTCTCTCCCTTTGCCCCCCAGCCAATCATTCTCGGACCCTTTCAACCTATCGTAGCGGAAGGGTATCGGCTGGGTGCTTTGCAGCCGTCGATTCGTTACCATATTCCAGCCCTCTCTTTGTGCGATTCCACGCTGCATTCTGCCCATTTTCTCTTTAGCACCCGCTTCACTATGAACCCAATGCGTCAAGGCGACAGCTCCATCGATTACGGATGGCTCATCGATTTCCCGGAACGTAACTTGTCCTGGAGTCGAAAGACGGCGAGGGACCCAAAGTCGTATGAGCTGCTCCGTCAATTCCTCTACATGCAAATGGCTGCTTCCGACCTGGTGGTGGACGAAGAAGCGATGGAACGGGTCGATTTGCCGGAAGGATTGCTGGCGAACCTTGAGGAAAAAAATCGACTCCTCTCGCAGTTACAAGCTCCCGTGGACGCTCGCATTGAGAGATTCCTGCGAGACCATTTTGCCAACCTGAATCTTTCCGCGGCACTGCAAGTTCCCAAATCCACGCTGGTCTTGAGCCATCACGGGATGGCACGCGAACTCAGCTTGCCTGATCGAGAAGATACGTTTCAAAATGAGCTGGTTAGTTCCTACCGACTGGCTAACGGAGTACTGCACAATCCAAAAGCGGATCGTCGGACCACGCAAGGCACCTTCCACGTCACCGAAGGGGGATTGCCGATCGCGGGAGACAAACGAGCCGTTCCCAAGCATGTCTTCGCGGCTCTTTTTCAACGAGCGGTAACACCTCCAGTAACGAGCATGCAGTTGCCATTCACCAAGAACTGCGCCAACCCAGCAAGTTCGTGGGTATCTCTTTTGATACGCCCCCTCGTCCGACCAGCCGTGCCTGGATACTGCGGCCACCAAACCATGGAGATTCGTTTCTTCGCCCCAGGGGGATTGGTCAGCAACCTCGACTTCGTGGAGTCGATCTTTGGCAACGCAGGGGATCCCTTGGTTCCTGAACATGATGCTGCGCTCGATAGTCAACATTGGACGGGGCACACCGGGTGTGTCATCTTGGCTCCCCACTTGACGGAATCCACCAAAAAAGACCTCGGGCTTCCGCATTGGGATCAAGCGACAGAGCGTCAGCGTCGAGACTCCATGTGCTGGCGAGACCCTTCGGAAAAGTACAACGATGGCGTTGCTTTCAAAGCAACCTGCAGGACCGAAGAGGGCGTCATCGTCACCCTCATCGCAGACAACTACTTTGGTTACTGCAAAAAAGAGGTCAAAACGCAAATCAGTTATGCAGCGAATCTGATGGGGAACGTGGAAGAGGAGCATGCTGGTGGAACACTGGCATTCATCACGCACAATCTAGGTGATGATTTCCAGTGGAACTCGCGACGCTACAACGGCCGCACCTTTGCGGATCTCGTAAAAGACTACCAAGCGTTCATCGATGTGCAGCCAACAGGTTTTGGTATCGATCGCAATTTCCCAGATCTTTTCTACGTTCGCGAAGATGCTCGCGCCAGCATCCTCGAACGCAAAGTCAGCTGGTCGGTAGACGGTGTCGAGCATTCGATTCCTTTAGAGCCCGATAAAATCTATATGTCACCTAGTGGCTACAAAGTCCGCATGGAGAAACACCCATGCGCACCGTCATGGCGATTGCTCGGAACTGCAGGAGATGGCGTGGTTTGCCACAAGCCATGCACCGTAAGCGGCGGTGGCAAAAGTGAGATCAGCAAATCGATTCGGGACTACATGCAAGGCGGATCGATTTTTGTTGCTGATATCGATAGCGACTTTGACAAACTCGACGAGATTTTTGGTCGATGCTACCGGGATCGCTGGAGGAATGAGGCTCGAGAGAAGCCGGATTATTCGCAACGGGAGAGCCGCAAAGTCCTCGACCCCACGCGATCGCTGGGCAGCGTGATCAAATTGCTGACACCCTCGCGCGAGTATACCGAGGAATACAACGCTTGGTTAGCGAAGATTCCGTCACACATCTATGCTATGGCATTCATCATCAAACGTTTTTACAAACCGGAGTGGCATGGCGATTGGCGTTCGCACTTCAGCGTCGACATCGTCAACGGAGAACCAGGACACGAACTTAAGTACGAGAACCGCAAGTTGGTCGGCATGTACCTTCGGGTAGGACTGGATGCTTCCGGGCGCTGGCGGATGTACAAACTGCGACAGGACTTTGCAGCAGCGAGCAAGATCCAACTCGAGGACGACATCACGGCGAGCATCGTGGTACCGGGCAGCGCGCTGGACGCACCACTACACCGAGATGACCAAAGTTACAAGTTCGTGGCGAATTGCGAATATCGTTTATTCCAACGACCCGATGACGCCGTTCATCGCGGCCTCGACCAGCAAACGGAACTCGACATCGCGGACGTCGGAAACTTCTTTTGCAACTTTGAACCGTTACCGAAGTCCAGCGTTGCGACGGAGATTGCAGATATTATCGATTTCGAAAAATACACGCCGCCCATGCAAGATCGGCTTCGTTCGTTTCTCCAAGGCGATGAGCAGTATGTCGTCTCCTCAGCGCAACCCAGGTTGGTCGACGGAAAGCCATCGAAAAACCCTCGCTACCTCCAAGACCGCCCGGACCTCGCCGATCCATTCGATCGCTATGTCGCGTACCGGGGGATCCAATTATTCCGAGGCGTCTCGGCCGAGGCACCGGTCCCGGTCCCCGTATCCGCCATCCTCTCGGGACGGAGGAACAATCCTCCCGACCTGAAATCAGGGTTTCGATCGCTGGCGGTTTACAACCCCATCCATTATCAAGAGCTACCGGAACTTTTGATGGATTACATTTGCTCGCTTACGGGCAAAAGCCCCTCGACGACCGGAGCCGGAAGCGAAGGAGCACTCACTAAAGGTCCCTTTAATGCGCTCAACATGGTCTACGATCTGAACGCCTATTTGGTCAGCATGATTCTCACGGGACTAGGTGGCTTCAGCACCGCTGCGGGGCATATCGGCCCTGACATCGAGGTTGGACATGACATCAGCATGTTCGTTCCAGAAATATGGTGCCGCCTACGTCCCGAGGAACGCGACCCCGACTTCCTGATCCGAGAGGGAATGCTCGAGCCGCTTCAGGACATGACCCATCATGGAGTTCACGTTCCAGCAAGCCGATTGGGGTATCGAATCACAAGCCGATTCGTGAGGCGATTCTTTGGACGAGTGTTCGACAATCCGCTCAAGGTATTTGATGAGAAGATACTTTCCCCGGAAACCCAGGATTTAGATTCCTTCATCGATGGCGTATTGCACATCACCGAAGCTCAACAACGCGTCGCCCAAGCCTACATCGATGACGGGAGCATTTCGTTGGCGTGCCCTCCGCTACAAGCCGTTCTCATGATCATGGCAACAGGAGAGTGGCAAGGCCGAAAAGCGGATTCAACGGAGTTTCGAAACATGTTCACCCGAGAGTATCTCCTGTCGAGCGACTGGTACCGCGAGCGACTGCTTGCAAAGCAAGCGATCGACATCAAGCAATGGCAGCGTCGATGCAACGACCTGGAGGAGTATTGTTCGATCGCATCCCATCAAATGGCAGCCCAGCGGTTAGGCCTCCGAGATCGCCTCGAATACGCCAAAAAACAACTTGCAATCGTTTCTAGCACAGTCTACCTCAACTCATTGATAGGCACTATTGGAGCGGATCCGTGCATCCATGGATCTAGACCATAAGCATCGAGTGAGAGATCGAGCTAGGATTCGTACCCACCCGCCATGATCAATCCGTATTCACCACCGACATCGAATCCCGAACTCAATCAGGACCCTAGAGACTTGGCCAAGGCTCGGCACTCCCGCCCTGCGACGGCTCTGATCATCATGGCCTCGATCCACTCGGTCTTTGTTACCATCGTCTTGGTTTCTAACGCTGTTGCCTTTGCGTCCAGCAATTTTCATTTCGACAATGCGATCGATACGGCACTCGCAAGCATTCAGCTGATATCCTTGATTCTCATTGCGATCGGAGGGGCGAAAATGGCGTTCCTCGAGTCGCTCCCACTGGCTCGATTGGGAGCCGTGCTCGCCTGTATCCCGTTCCTCAGCCCTTTCATCGTCTTGGGAATCCCATTTGGGATCTGGGCGCTCTTGCTGCTCAACAATCCCGACAACCAAGCTTTCTTCCCCTCGGGCAAAAAGCCATCTCCACGAAGCAATCCATCGGGTTAAAATCTTTTGAAAGGAAGCGAGAGGAAGCGAGAATCGAATGAAACTATTCGACGATATCAAAAGTCAAAATGTCTTGCACCTTAAAGGCTTTCTCTTCCTCGCACTTGGCATCGTCGCTGCATCGTTGCTTTTGTACGACAACCTTAGCATCC
>CAIYZV010000172.1 GCA_903930765.1 uncultured Pirellula sp. | reverse complement strand
TCATCGATGCCATAGTGCTTGGCCAATCGGGAGTTCACGATGACATAGTCGCTTTGCAGCAGATCGCTCAGGGGCTTACCATCTCGGAATACCCCGCTGACGGTGCGGACGGTCTCCTCGATCGCATCGGCTGTCAGTTGGGGATCAAAATCCGAAAAGACTTCGCGATCGGGTTGGGATAGAGTCAAATCCTTCAACCCCAACCATTGGAGTCCGAAATTCTCTCCGATCGCGCGAGCTCGTTCATCAGCGAGCATTCGACGCAATTGAGAGCGGATCACCTCGGGTTCAAAAATCTCTCCTCGATCCGCAATCGTCAGCAATTCCTCGTCGGGCACCGAAGACCATAAGAGCAGTGCCATCCGAGTTGCAAACTGGTGGGGTGACAGCCGTTGCACGCCCGACGCATCGGGCTCCGGTTCCAATACGAATAAGAAGTGAGGGGACAGCAAGATAGCCTGGTAAACCTGCTTGATCGATTGATTCCGATCGTAGAGGCTCATCAAGCGATCCACTTCGGGTTCCAGGATCGGACGCCGCCAAGCATGTTTTGCAAAACGAGAGATTCGAACCTGTGCTTCTTCGCGAGAGACCGTGGACGGTGCAAGCGTTGGATCACGCGCGATCATCGAATCGACACTTGCCAATGCGACACGCAAATACGCTTCCAAGTGAATTTCGGAGGTGAATAATGCATCGCCTACGGTGTCGAACCCCAGACCTCCAGCTCCATCGGACGGAGGCAACATTTCGTCGGGGACGTGGTACCCCGTCAAATCTCGGATCGCACAGGAATACTCATATCGGGTAAGACGTCGGCTCATCACATACCCGCGATACCAGCTTTGCGTTTCATCGGAAGCGAGTTGGTGGCAAAGATCCTGATTCGGTCTGCTATCCACCCAACGGTGAAAATGCCCTTTTTCCGGATCTGTTAATCCCGGAGAGCCTTGAGGGGGCATTTCGTTAAGCCGCACGCGTTTGGCAACTCGTTCCCAAGCATCCCCGGCAGCGATGGCCGTTTCCCCATTGGGAAACTTCGACAGATCAAATTCACCATCAGGCGTTTCGCCGCTATGGCACGACAGGCACTTCTTCTCAATGATCGGAAGGACCTTTTCCTGGAAGCTCTTCCCCCATTGGATCAATGCTTCGTTCTCGTCGGCGACGGCGACAAGCGTTAGCCATGGAAAAACGATCCACGCTATCGTTCGAAGAACGAGTGCTCGGTAATCGATAGCAAACATTGAGACAACGTCGTGTTGGTGGAAACGTAATTTGGTGGGTTGAAATCGGCCCCTGGCAATTGGATGCAGTGCCAGCTTGGGAGGGATGTTTGGAAGCCCAGGGGTGTAGTGGCTCTGAACGCACTCCCCTATTATACATCACGCGGCGGCGCTAGTCCGATCCCAAATTGCCAAGGCGATCCGCTGTACTCCGAAGCCATCAGGCCTTAACTGTACCCTCTTCTTGGAGCCCGCATGATGCAATTATCCCAGTTCATCCCATCGATCGCGCTGGCGATTTTAGTCGTGGTCCCATCGGTTGCGTGGCCGTTCCAAAGCGGCAGCCAGCCGCGCCGCAATGTCCTTTTCATCATCTCCGACGATTTGAACAATCGGCTGGGATGCTATGGGGATCCACTTGCCAAAACACCGAACCTCGACAAGCTCGCTGCCCGAGGTGTCCGCTTCGACCGGGCCTACTGCACCTTTCCATTGTGCGGTCCGAGTCGCAATGCGATCATGACGGGACTGTACCCGAACAGCAATGGCATCCTGCAAAACGGTCAGATCTTCCGTCAGACGATTCCCAAGCATCCAAGCCTATCTCAGACGTTGAGATTGTCGGGATACTTGGCAGGTCGTATCGGCAAGCTGTATCACTACAACGTGCCGAACTCGGTGGGTACCAATGGCCATGACGATCCCGCGAGTTGGGAGTTGGAGATCAATCCGGCAGGTGTCGAGCGGATGGAAGAACATCCGAAGATTAAATCTCTCGTCCCGAATCAGTTCGGCGCAACCCTCAGTTGGTATGCGTCGCCAGCGCCGGAATCGCAGCACACCGATAGCATGCAAGCCGCCGATGCAGCTTGGGTCTTAGAACGCTGCGCGAAAGACACATCCCGTCCGTTCATGCTCGCGGTGGGTTTCTTTCGACCACATACTCCCTATGTTGCACCCAAGTCCTACTTTGATCTGCACGATCCGGAAACGATGGAAATCGTGAACGATGTCGAGGAAGATCGAAAAGACATTCCGGCACCGGCGCTCGCCAGTGGAAAGAAAGAGCAAGACGAAATGTCACCGGAGACGACTCGCGAGGCGCTCCAAGCCTACTACGCGAGCATCAGCTTCATGGATGCCCAGGTGGGGAAAGTGATCGATGCGTTGGATCGACTTGGGTTGACCGATAGCACGCTGATCGTTTTCACGAGCGATCATGGGTATCATCTCGGCGAGCATGGACTTTGGCAGAAAATGAGTCTCTTTGAGGAGAGTGCCAGAGTTCCACTTCTCATTGTCGGACCGGATATCGGGCGTCCAGGAACGGTGGTGACGACACCTGTCTCTCATATCGATTTGTATCCGACCGTGCTTGAGTTCACCGGGCAAGCTACCGATGCAACGCTTCATGGCCAGAGCTTGCTCCCATTGATGCGTGATCCGTCGAATGCAGGTCGTGGCTGGGCGCTCACTCAAGTGACACGCGGTGGTGCCGACAACAAGTTCTTCGGATATTCCTTGCGGACGGAAGATTGGCGGTACACCGAATGGGACGAGGGCAAACGGGGCCGGGAATTGTATGACCATCGCGTGGATCCAGGTGAGAGGACCAATTTAGCGTCGGCTTCGGAACACCGTGAAACGGTGGAGTTGTTATCGAGCCAACTGCGCCACGCGGTCGCGGGGACCAAACCGTCCGTAGGGGGAACACCTGAGGTTCGTCCGATGAACTGGGCGCCGACGCTTACGGGTCCCGACTGATAGTGCTTGGCCAATCGGGACTGGTAGGGCGGGCCCAGTTGGGGCGGGCCCAGTTGGGGCGGGCCCGTGCGAAATCCGAAGTTCTAAAACGAAAGAACCTCGCGAGGAGCGGGTCGACGCGAGGTTCTTTGGTTTCATATCGGCGGCGGCAGTTTGCTCTGACGCAGCCGAGTTCATCGTTCGCAGGATGCGACTTGGATTAGTCCCAAAACAGGTTAGTCCAGGAAGCCGACCAGCTCTTGCGAGCGGCTTGGTTGTTGAAGCTTGCGCACTGCTTTGGCTTCGATTTGACGGATCCGTTCGCGGGTCACCTTGAAAATGTGTCCCACTTCCTCCAGCGTATAGCTGTATCCATCACCGAGACCATAGCGGAGCTTGATGATTTCGCGTTCTCGGTAGCTGAGGGTTTTCAGTACCGAATTGATGCGATTTCTAAGCATTTCTTGACCGGCGCCGATTGCGGGGCTTTCGGCGGTACCATCGGGGAGGAGATCCCCGAATTGGCTGTCTTCACTGTTACCGACGGGACGATCGAGCGATATTGGGTATCGGCTCATTGCGAGCACGCGTCGTGCTTCCTCAACGGTTGTCTCTGCGCGGCGGGCGGTTTCTTCGAGGGTGGGTTCACGGCCCAACTCCTGCAGCAGTTGACGCGAAACATTCCGAACCCGGGACATGGTTTCCACCATGTGGACGGGGATACGAATGGTTCGGCTCTGGTCGGCTACCGCGCGAGTGATCGCTTGGCGAATCCACCAGGTCGCATACGTACAGAACTTGAAACCGCGACGGTACTCGAATTTATCGACCGCTCGCATCAACCCCGCGTTCCCTTCTTGGATCAGATCCAAGAAGCTCAGACCGCGGTTGCGATACTTTTTGGCGATCGAAACTACCAGACGCAAGTTCCCTTCGCTGAGTTGCTTCTTCGCTTGTTGGTACTCCGAGAAGACCCGTTTGACCATGTTGACGCGGTTGCGCAACGAGGTCGGGGATTCTTGGGTAGCAACCAGGATTTGGCGGTACTCGCGACGCAACTGAGCCAACTGAGAAGGTGCGACTTGGTGGCTCTTAAGAGTCGCCAAGTCGTGTTTGATCTCATCGACACGGGCTGACAATCGTTCGAGAACACCGATCATCGCTTCGATACGCTGCGTTCGCAGGCCCAGTTCCTCGATCAACCGAACCGACTTGCGGCGGCGGCGACCCAGGCTGAGCCATGCATCGCGGCGTTTCTTTGCAGGCAAAGAACGACTTAGCGAATCACGGTAATCACGGCGATTGCGTTTCAGCAATACGTCCAACGTTTTCAGATTGTTGGGCAATCGTCCCAAAATCTGGTCTTTCTCAAGGCGATCTGTCACCGACACTTGGACGGTACGATCGAACGGTAGTTCACCGGAGTGAACGCGACGCAAGATCTTGTAGGCGTATTGGATCACATAATCGCACTCGAGCAGTTTGGTTCGAAATCGTCGTCGCGTGACTTCGATTTTCTTGGCCAAACGAATCTCTTCTTGGCGAGTTAGGAGAGGAATCTCTCCCATCTGTGTCAAATACATCCGCACGGGGTCGTCCGACCAAGTCTCAACGTCGTCAATCGCAGAGAGCAAATCATCTTCGCCGCTCTCCAATTGGACTTGATCCTCGGGGACCACCACGTCCACCACAGTATCGGTTAGCTCATCGCCTTCTTCTTCTAACGAAAGTTTGCGTAGGCCATCCAAGTCATCAGCACTGCGAGGCAAATCATCATCGAAATCCAACAGGCCGTCGAACAAGGTCATAGTTCCTCAAACCACGAAATGAATGGAGGACGGGAGTGTGGTTACCAGCGTTGTGATCTCCAACCCCCTTCCGGGCGACATAGTAGCGCGTCCCGAGCGAGGCAAAGGAAGTGTAGCACCAAACTGATTACGAACTCGAATCCAGGAATAAATGGTAAATTTTTACGAATAACGAAAGCCTGCCGTGGCAACCAATAGGTCGAACCCGAGTACGACACGGCCGAAATCAATCAACCTTGCCGAACCTTTGCACAATAACTCTCCGATGCCCAACACTCCGATGCCTAAATGCTCCGAGACTAAATGCTCCGAGGCTAAATGCCACGGGGCCCAGCCGAACTCAGTCTATTTGCCGTTGCCGGCAAAGTCACGAAAATCCGTTGGGTGGAGATCACTTTATCGCACGAGGGAACACGACCGCTTAACCATCCATGTCGCTAAAACCCGAACACGATTTTGCCCCTCGGGGATCGCCAAATCCATCGGTCGTGTCCGTTTGCGATAACCCGGATAGATAATTGATGCCGGGTGCTTTATGTGACGCGAATGAATTCGATCCAATCCAGGGACGATTCCTGAACACCATGCCACTTTCTGCGTAATGATGTTCAGTCCACCGTGATCAAGAACTGTCTGCTCAGGGTTTCCTCCGACAAACGTCGGTCATCAAGTTGGAAACCTCGGTTTACCCCTTGACGAGAGCCTCACCATTCTAACTCCCGGCAGACCGCGGTCTAGGGCTCGAACCTAACATCCTTCTTCAAAAGTCTTCCGGCAACATCTTCCTACCATGCAATCCCGAAGCCCCATCGCGACAAATTGCCAAACGCCTCCGCTTGCGAGCGGTCACTATCGGGGCATGGACATTTTTGCTGGAGAACTTGTCAGGAAATCTGCGGTCCTGGCCCCTTTTCAAAGCACCGATTTGGGGGCAAATCGCCAAGGGGCACGAACTCCTGTGGCCTCGCCAGCCAAGATGATTAGACTGGCGAGAAAGCCAGGGCTACTTCGAGGAAAGAGATTGAGCAAGCTAACGGGGGAAGCGAAACCGTCGGTGCCCGATTGTCTCTGTGAGTTTGTTCATTGTTCCTACGATTTCATGGTCCCTACCCTAGTCACGCCATTCGGGCCATAGTCACGCCATTCGGGCCATAGTCACGCCATTCGGGCCGCCGATGGTCTCGCGGTTGGTACCTGCGGGTATAAAACCTTACTCGCCATCCTGTTTCCCGCATCTCAATTTTCCTGCCACAAAACTCAAATTCCCTGCCACAAAAACCGTATAGCAAATTATGCCAAAGTACCAACTCACTTGCGATTGTGGGGCCGTTATTCCAGTCGGGATCGCCCAAGCGGGTGCCTCGATGCCTTGTCCCGGCTGCGGAAAGTCCATCGATGTCCCCGGTACCAAGCAGCTACGGACGCTTCCTTTGGTTCCCGATCAAGCAACCACTGCAGCAAAAGCGTCGGGGCTCGAGCCCACCGGATTAGGTGCCATTCTTGCACGGGCCCTTGCCGCACTCCTGTTGATAGCAACCTGTTGGGGATTCAGCTACGGCGGCTACTTGGCCTACTTGCGGTACAATGCTCCGATTGAGTTCGGGCACACCGAAGACGAGTTCTATGATGACCTGCGGCAAAGGGCCCTCGAGGATCCCCCTGCCCGCGCTTGGGATCACTGGCAATACATCGTGGAAACAGGGGTTCCCGATCACAATCCGCCAGCCTACTTTGTCATTAGCAAAGTCTTCGAGAACCAAAAACCGTGGATGGTCGGTGCGTTGACCTGCGGCGTGGTGTCGCTGCTCGGTTTTATTGGGGTAACATTGCTGTCCAAACGCTCCGCTAGGGCATAGTCCTCGTGCGGGGCTCTCCTGTCCTCGATTCCTTCTCGTTCCAACACCCGCTCGTACATGGCAACATCCAGTCGACCGAACCAAGATGCCGACCATGCAGAGGTTCCCGGTCGACATTGTCCCAAAAAAATCGTCCCCGTTGTTCTGCTGCTGGTCGGATTCCATTTGCTAGCGGTCCTCGCTGAACCGCTCCACTTTTTTTCCCGGAGCGAAGTCCAAACGTCGCCCGAGTTTGCGGCCCTCCGTCGGACACTTGCTCCCTACGTGGAATGGCTCTATCTGGACCATGGGTATTTTTTCTTTGCACCCAACCCCGGCCCAAGCCACTTGGTCGCCGCGAAGCTTGCTGCAAATCCCGGAACGAGCACGACCCAAACGGGCACTGCCGAGGCCAACGAGAACGAACTCTCGATGGGGGAAATCGCTTACCTGTTCCCCGACCGAACGCGTCAATGGCCCCGATTACACTACCACCGTTACTTCATGCTGTCCGAGTTTTACAACAACGTTTTTGCCCCTGCGGAACTCCTGGAGGAAGACCGACAAGATCCTGAGTTTGTTGCGCGTTGGACGCAAGATCGCCAGTTTTACTCGTCGCTCCAAAATTCGATCTCAAACTCCATCGCGCACCGACTGTCCGAATCCAATCCTAAGCTTGGCCAACCTCAACGACCAAGCATCGACCTGATCCGTCTGGAACGCCCTCTCCCGTCCGTAGAGCAAGTATTGAAGCAGGGGATTCGACTGAATGATTCGAGAGCTCTCGAAGTTTTGCCCGAAGCCCCCGGCTTAAACAACAGCGCAACGATGAGTGCGCCCGCCAGTATTCCATCGGTCACCGCTGGCATTGCAACAGAGAACAAGATCCTTCGCGTTCCAAGCGGCGAAGCGATCCGGCCACAACGGCTGACGCTTCCTCCACGACCTTCAGGGAAACCATGAGCGAGGATCCGCGATGACCAAAGTACCCGTTTCCCAAAACGAGTCGAGTCTGAAATCCGGGCTGCGAACGGTATTCTCGAACCTCGACAATTTTTTCCTAACGCCTCGTACTGCGGAGATACTCGCCATCCTGCGCATCGCAACCGGAGCGATGCTCTGCTACATCCACTGCATCTGGATCTTCGACCTTACATCCTTCTTTGGAGCCAACGCTCTGCTGAGCTTAGACGTTCTCGATGCCTTGCATGCGAGAACCTACAAATGGACCTACCTCGCGAGCACGGACTCCTTGGCGTTAGCGTTCATCCACGAAATCCTAGCCGCGATTGCAGGCGTCTTGCTAGCCGTTGGATTCGCGACCCGCTGGACCTCGATCGCGGCATGGTTTTTAACCTTGATGACCGTACACCGACTAACTCCACTCCTATTCGGTCTCGATCAGATCACTTTGATGTTGGCGTTGTACTTATGCATCGGCCGATCGGGGGGGTGCTGGAGTGTCGATGCGTGGATCGCGGCTCTAAGGCGACGTGCGATCAAGCCATCCGATGGTTCGGCGGCAGTTCCAGTGCACGGTGTGATTTTGCCAGTGCGTTCTGCGAAGCTCTCGCAGTGGATGGGCTGGGACGATGATGGTCGGGCATGCTGGAGCAATACACTCGCGACCCGATTGATCCAACTTCACTTATGCGTGATCTACTTCTTCGGTGGCCTCGGGAAACTGCGTGGTGGCATGTGGTGGGATGGTACAGCGATGTGGTTCTCCGCTGCATCGTACGAGTACCAATCGCTCGACCTAACCTGGATCGGCTATTATCCGATCCTCGGGGCCATTTTGACCCATGTCACCTTATTCTGGGAAGTGACCTACTTCGCCTTGGTATGGCCTAAACAGACTCGTCCACTCGTATTAATGATGGCGGGAATGGTTCACGCAGGAATCGCGATCTTTCTAGGAATGATCACCTTTGGATGGATGATGATCGTAGCCAATCTCGCTTTTATCGAACCAGCGTGGCTAAGGCGATGCGTGTCATCTCGAATGAAGAAACCTCATTGAGAGGCCTAGTTAGGTCTGGCCGAACCACTCGAGTACTTGGCATTGAAAACGCTCGGGTCTAGCGGGTCCCGATTCGGTTTGCTCCCCGCCTCGATCCGCTCAAGCTTAGCGATCGCATCCTCGAGTTCTTGAATCTCTGCCGCGTTCAAGACGGCAGCGGGTGGAGCAGATTTCGCGGGTTTAGAAAGCTTGGCGTTTCTGTCGCCGACCACCGGCTCACCCATCATCCGTTTCCGCTGATTGGACTTTTGCAACGTGTTCTTCGGCACGAGCGCGATCGCCGGTTCGACCTGCGATCCGCTCAAGTCTTTACCTTGCACATTGGACGATGCTGCCACAACGCTCGATCCATCCGCTTCATCTTTGGATGTATCCGATAGCGATTGGAGCCACCTGAGGATTCGGTCGAGCAAAACACGGTCTTCATCGCGACTCGGATTGATGCTCGCGTTGCGTTGCGTACCGTGTGGACGAGTCGCATAACTCAGCAAGACAGACTGCCTGGGCATATCGGTATCGATGTAACGAAGCAAGTTTTCCAGATTTGTTTCGGTGATCGCGGCAGCTTGTTCGCCAACAGGTTGGAAGATTTGAAAATCGTTTTTGGCCAACATGCCGTGGCAACCAGACTGGCCGCATCGCGAAACCACCACCGGAGTCACCTCGATCTGGAAGCTGCGGCGAAGATAGCCGGGAATCAGCCGCGGTGCTCCAGGAACTACCTTCGCATCGTTCACGACCACGTTCGCTCCTGCCTTCACCACACCGCCTGCAATACTATTGGTCTGGACTGCACTATTGGTCTGGACAG
>CAIYZV010000171.1 GCA_903930765.1 uncultured Pirellula sp. | reverse complement strand
TTTACGGCGAATCCACTCCAAAGCGTCCGGTCCGTATTGGCTAACTTGCCGCATTGACGGAAGGCAAGAATGTTTTCCAAGATCGGTAACGCGGATCTTTCATGGTTACGGTGATTCCAGGATTTGCATTGGGACGAACAGGTTCGGTCAATAGTTTCATGCCGGCTTGAACCGGTGTGCGTCCACCTTTTCGGCTGTTGCATGTCGTGCAGGAGCAGACAACATTTTCCCATGTTGTCCGTCCGCCTTGGGATCGAGGCACGACGTGGTCCAAGCTCAGTTGGCTCATGGGGCGCGTTTGAGCGCAGTATTGGCATCGATAGCCATCTCTCGCAAACAATGTTTTGCGATTGAATCGCACTGTCGATTTAGGGATGCGGTCGTACATCACGAGCCGCACAATACGAGGGACTTGTAGTTCGCGAGTCGGCGTTTTGATGTAGTCTTCACCAGGTTGCTTTTCGAGGGCTTTTAGCTCGGAAAGCTCACACCAATTCTCGAAGTCATAATTGGTGTACTGGTCGTCTTCGATGGTGATAACCTCGGCACAACCTCGATACAACAACGTCATCGCCCGACGAACGTCGATCACTCGAATTGCCATGAAGAACCGATTTAGTACTAGGACGCTGCAATCCAATGAGGAGCTTTCGCTCATCCCGCTTCCCCTCCAATTGATTGGTCGATTAAATCACCCGGGCATTTTCAACGCACTGGCTAATCCCAAATTCATCGCAAGTAGGTGACCAGTTTAAACGATTTTCCGGGCGCGATGGCGAAGGACAATAGGGGGGACTTTAAATCTTCACGAACACACCCCCATCGCCCGCAATCCGTTACGCCGAATACTCCTCCAATGGCTTCCTGCTTCCATGGGGGCTTTGGGAAACAGAATCGCCCGTTTTTCCTGAGCCGTCCTCTGATTAATTGCATTAATTGCAGAGAAATCGGGTTTTCGCTGGACACTTGGAAATCAACATGTCCCAGCTATGAGGCGGCAATTGGGGGTCTTGTCGCTAGGTTCGCTAGCCACTGCTTAGGTTTCGGACACCGTTGCAACGAATCAATGGTTGAACAAAAACTCCTTCGAGGCCATCAGGCTCCAGAGCATGTCCTCGAGTCCGATCCGTCTCTCAACCTCGTTGGACTGGAGTTCGTCGACAAACTTTTTCAGTTCATCATCGGTGGGGTAGCGAGACAAGGCTCGAAGAAACGCGGTTCGAACCAAGGATGGTAGATCATCACCAAAACGAGTTATCCAAGCGTCGATCACACTCCCTGATTCTGTGAGTTTGTTGTTGAGCGTATCGCCATTGCTCAAGTTCAACACTTGGATGATACTCGGTTCGTCACTTCGTTCGCACTCGCAAGTAATACGTCGCTGATTCCTTCCGAATGTCTTTAGGAAATTGCTATCCACGCTGGAATCATAAAGTTGGATGGCTCGGGTACCCTTTGGATAGAACTTGGTATCTCTTTTATCGCCTCCGAGAAATGAGACCTTATTGAATTCGGTTGGAACGTTGGTCACGCTCACGATTGCATCGTGGATAACCTCGGCCATCAATCGACGCGGGTAGTAATGGGAAAAGTACTTGCGATCCGCTTGGTTTCCTTCGACGCTAGAACTGGATCGCTGGTAAGTCTCCGAGTTCATGATGCGTCGCATTAAACCTTTGAGGTTGTACTTTTCGGTGACCAGCGATTGGCAAAGTGCATCCATCAACGCTGGGTTGCTCGGTGGATTACTCGCTCGAAGGTCATCGACCGGGTTGACGATTCCTACCCCGAAATAGGCGGCCCAGACGCGATTGACCACAGCCCGTGTAAAATAGGGGTTCTCAGGGGATGTCATCCACTGCGCAAGAACCAATCGCCTGTCCTCGGGTGAGTCCATTTCGATAGGCGGCGAATCGAGTGCAGCCGGAGGCTGTGGCTTACCTCGCAAGGGTTGGATCAGATCTCCTCGGTCCACGATGTACACTGAGCGTCCCGCATCTCCATCGCGAACTTCGCCGCCCCAGCCTTTGGCCCGGACGCGGGCAAACATATTTGCCATCGCGTAGTATTGATCATTGGTCCACTTTTCAAGTGGGTGGTTGTGGCATTTTGCGCAACCGATGGAGAGCCCTAGAAAGGCGAGGCATGCGTTTTCGGTCATGCTTTCGGGGTCTTGGTTGATCGCAAAGAAATTGGTCGCACCGTTTTCCATGGCATCACCACGCGCTGTCACAATGTCGCGAACCATTTCATCCCAAGGACGATTCTGTTCCACTTGGCCGCGTATCCATTGGTAGTACGCTTTGACACCCTCGGTTCTCAACAGGTTGCTGTTGAGCATCAGCACATCTGACCAACGGTAGGCCCAGTAGTCGACGAATTGTGGGCTTTCCAGCAACGCATCGATCCATTGAGCCCGTTTGTCCGGGGATGTATCGGTAAGGAATTGCTCGACTTGTTCTTCTGTAGGCAAGACGCCCGTTGCGTCCAAACTGCTTCGCCTTAGAAACTCGACATCCGAAGACTTCGGAGAAGGCGGGATTCCCAATGCGAAAAGTTGATCGGCGATATGCTCGTCAATTTCATTCGCCCGCCCTAGGCGCTGTTGGATACTTTCCAAGGAATGCACAGAGGCATGCACAGCGGAATCGGAGCTGGAAGTTGCCGGAGTAAAAGGGATCTGGACGCGGGATGTGACGATCCGACTAGCAAACCACGCCACCATGGTCCCTTCGCCGGGCCCAACGGAGTGAATACGTCCAAATTCGTCGATGAGTGCCACCGATTCGTCGCTGGAACTAAATTTAGACCATGCAGTCACGTCCTCGGTGCGCCCGTTGGAATAGTGGGCTATCACGGTAACGCGGTCCCGATCACCCTTTTGCAATTTCACCGATGTGGGCTGCATCTCAACACGAACGAGTATTGGATCCGACGGGCGCGAACCCGGGGCTCCTCCTGCGATCCAGTCTTGAAGGATTCGATAGTCGCGTGAATCGGCAGAAAATCGAATCCCACCTTTGTGTTCCAGTAAACCGCTGGGCTTTGCGAGTACCAAAGAAGACTCCGGATCGCTCAACTCGACTCTCCGACCTCGGTCTTGTTTGGTCAAGTTGAAGTGGTCCGTTTGTGGATCATACCCACGGAGGGAGAGTCGGAATCCTCCTTTCCCAGCCAAGGCACCATGGCACGCACCCATATTGCAACCATTCCTGGCAAGGACCGACTCGACGTGATTGACAAATTCCCATAGCGGGATCTCTTGGATCCCAAGACATTCAATCGTCGATGCGACTTGAAGATGGCTTCCATCGGGTTTTTGATACCGAACATGGAGTAAGGTTTTTCCATCGCTTTTTCCGCGCACTCTCCATCCTAACTTCGGATCCTCTACCAATTCCGCGATCTCCGAATCCGCCACGCTCCATTCGAGCGGAGACGCTTCGTCCGCCCCTGGAATCAAGTCGCGAGACATGGTCCCATCGTCGCGTATGCCCCGTACACTCACCGATTGTTCCGGTTGGAATTGCGAAAGAGAAATCGTTGACGGCAAGACAACCAGCGACTTGTATCCCGGTTCTTGGGCTGCAACGATCGTTTCGATTTCCACTGCCGCAATTGCAACGAGCAACACGGACGAAATCGAACGGAAAAAAGAACGAATCAACGATGGGCTTTGCATGGCGCAGTAAAATCAAGAGAGGAAAGTGTACCCAAGCTCTGACTCACAGTATAAACGAAGTTGAAGGCATGAAAAACGAATCCGAAGCCGACGATCGCAACTGATATGCCCATCGAGCGTTTGAAGATCGAAATAGTTGGCTCGGTCCAAGGGGTCGGTTTTCGCCCGTTTGTTTGGAGAATGGCAACGCGTTGGGAGATAAGAGGGTGGGTTAGAAACAGAGGTGGGGCTGTTGAAATCGAAGCCGAAGGAGACTCGGAGAGATTGGGCGAGTTTGTCAGGTCGATCCGTACGACGCCTCCGGCTGGAGCTGAAATTCGCATTTTCCGTTCTCTTCAAATACCTCCCCAAAACGATCGGCTTTTTAAGATTGAAAGGAGTACCACGGGGGATCTGTCTGGCCCCTGCATCTCATCCGACCTCGCGCCGTGCGATGCGTGTCTCCGGGAATTGCTTGATCCGGAAAATCGTCGCTATCTCTATCCTTTTATTAGCTGCATTTCCTGTGGCCCCCGGTTTACCATCGCCACGAGACTACCTTACGATCGGGCGAACACAACCATGGCTCCGTTCGCGATGTGCGAGGCCTGTTGCGATGAGTACCATGCACCAGAAGATCGACGATTCCACGCGCAGTCGCTCAGTTGCCACCTCTGCGGACCGCATTTGAGTTGGAATACGCTTGGTTCCGAGCATTCAGATCTTGAAGCTGAGTTTGTTGTCCGAGCGAGGCAACAACACGTTTTGTCCGTACTGCGTCGGTTCGGTGACGCAATTGCGCACGGAAAGATTGTCGCTGTTAAAGGTAGCGGCGGTTTTCAATTGGTTTGCGACGCTACATCTAGGGATGCGGTTGGGCGTCTCCGCAATCGCAAAAAAAGGCATCACAAACCTTTTGCGATCCTAGTACCAGACGTTGCCTCCGCAGAATCACAGGTTCATTTGAACGAAATCGCGAAGGAATGGTTGTGTTCGCCAGTTGCTCCCATCGTTATTGGCCGCAATCGCAGCGATGCCACCGAGCCAGATCAGACTCATTCAATTTGTAGCAATGTCTCCTTCGTGGACTCGACCCTAGGTGTCATGCTACCTAGTTCCCCGCTGTATCACTTGTTGATCGATGCGTGCAGACGACCACTGGTCGTCACCTCGGGGAATCTCTCCGAAGAGCCCATGGTCATCGAGAACGATGAAGCGTGGACTCGCCTACGTTCGATCGCAGATGATTTCCTGTTCCATGATTTGGACATTGTCCAACCGTGCGACGACTCAAT
>CAIYZV010000170.1 GCA_903930765.1 uncultured Pirellula sp. | reverse complement strand
CTCGAAACAACCACCAATCGCGATCGCTCAACCCATCATTCCGTGCACTCGATAGCAGCCATCGATTACGATGACGAGCACCGCTCCGCTGAGCACGAGCACGGTGAAAAATGCCTTCGCGTCGCGATTCCGAGGCCTCCACCCAAACTCAATTCGCCGATCCCACTAAAACAGCTTCAATTGGATCGGTTGATCGCTTTTCGCTCGCAATTCACTTCTGGCTCGTGCAGCGATGACGTTCTCCAGCGTTCGCGCAGGACCTAGCGATGCCACACGATCGCGCACCCTCGAATGCAACGCTTCCACCAATCCCGGGGCATACTTGTCATCTGGCGCATGGGTAAAGACCCACGGCTGAAACCCTTGAGAGATCCATCCTGCGATCCGCTCCGCCCATTCATCCCAATACTCGGTCACTTCGCTGAAATCATTTCGACCAATCAACCTGACCATCGGCCGCGTGCCCGTCACCTGCACTCGCAGAGGTAGCTTGGGCTTACGCTGCTGCGAAGCCGCTTCGGTGCTATCGCTTGCATCCATCGCATTGAGCGGCCGCGAATCGAAAATTACCCGATCGATCCCACGCTCCGACAACATCGCATCCAACCGATCTTCCCACTCCGGTTTGTCAAACCAATCCCGATGCCGAACTTCGACCGCCCACGGCCACTCGCGAGGCAGTTTGCTGAGAAATTCGGACAGTGTGGAAAAATGGGAAGGAGAGAACGAAGGCGCAAGCTGCAAAAATGTCGGACCTAGCCGATCCCTTTTAGCAAGGATGCTCAGACGATCCAGCCACTCTCGCAACAAGTCATCGCAACCGACCAATCGATGGTCATGCGAAATCGAACGAGGGAATTTGAAACAGAACCGAAATCCCGTTGCCGTCTGGTCGCACCAACGCACAAAGCTCTCTGGACCTGGAACCGAGTAAAACGTGCTGTTTCCCTCGACCGTCGCAAAGAGGGAACTGTACCACGTCAGAAACTCCGACGACTTCGTCCCCGACGGATAAACCACCTCCTGCCATTCCTTGCACGCCCACACCGGACATCCGATGCGCAAACACTCCGGTGCCCACTCAAGCGGCTCATTGCCCGACTCAAACCGCTCATTAGTGGTCTCGGAAGGGGACCGTTGGGGGTTGTCCACGATATCGCCTGCAGTATTCCTTGGAGTACGCATTCGTTGGATTGCGCATCACTTAGCGGTGTGCCGGGTGTCATGCGCCCGCGTCGTTGCGGACAGCGCATCCGTCACAATCGTACCCCCAGTCCTGCATTCTTTTAAGCTACCCGGAAATACTTTCATGTTTCGATTGACGGAGGGTCACAAGGTGGCATCTCATTATTACGAGATGATCCTCCGTCGTATTCGCGACCGGAAATCTCCAGTCGGAAATCTCCAATCGAGGATTTCTCTCACCGAGAACACTGTATGACGCAACCAATTGGCGCAACCATCCCAGACCGAATCCTCGCTAAGTTCCTGCAACTGACCCGTCTCTTTCCCGCTTGCGGCATTCTCGGAGTCCTAGCCTTCGGCACTAACCCTGCCGATGCGTTCCAATGGTACAACGGCTGCTGCTCGGGAAAATCGACGCCGCCAGCGTATCCGGTCGGCACACCCATGCCCGTGGGATCTACCGTACCTGTTACCCCGATCACGCCATCCAATGGCACCATGTCGAGCTACTACGGCAGCTATGGCCAGTACCCACCATCGATGGGGACCATGCTCCCCGCTGGTATTCCGCAAACCGTGGTCGCTGCCATGCCAACCGCAGGTTACGACACCCAATGGTTGCGCACCCCTGTTACCTATTACCGACCTGTCACCCAGTTCGATCCCAACTACGGAACCACCGTTACCTCGTTGCAACCTTGCACGTCATACCAATACCAAGCCCAACGCGTTCCGTTGACAGCACCCGCACCCATAAGTTCCAACTCCTATGCCGCCAATCGCTACCCAGCGATCAATGCGCCCGGCTACTACCCGACCGGTTTGTACGGCAGTGTCCCTGCGGTTGCGTCGTACCCTCCCGTTCAACAACTTCCCATGAGTGGCATTCCTGTCGCAGGAAATGTTCCCGTCCCAGCGAATGCAGCCTTTGCCGGAAACACCGCATCGAGCTCAGGACCCGCATCGACGCTGCCTCTCCGCACCATGAATTATGGGACGAATTATGGGGCGAACTACGGTTCCTATCCGGCAACCGCTATCCCCGCCAACAGTTACCCAGTACCCGCAGCTGGCTTCGCCAACCCGGCTTTTGCTAATCAAGGAGTAGCGAACGCGGTCTATATGGCACCAACATACAACAACGCAGTACCAGTCCCAAACGCAGTGCCAGCTCCAACCGCTGTGCCGGCTCCAACCATTATGGGCTCCACCATCGCTGGCACCGGTACTCCGATGTACACCGCTCCCAACAATGCTCTCAACTGCGTGAACGGCGTTTGTCCGACTTACCCTCAAGGCATCTCGTCGGCGATGGTCCCTAATGTGCCCACCGTCCCCAACGTGCCCGGTGCGATCAGCGTCACACCGATGGGGCCTCCAACGTACCAATCCGCTCCTTCGTCGGTTCCGAATACCACGCTGAACCCATCCACATTAGGCCCATCCACATTAGGCCCATCCACACTGAGTCCTCCTTCCATCGGTTCCGGTATTGGAGCCCCCGGGTTTGGGGCCGGTTCCGGTATCGGAACGCAAATCCTTTCGAACCCTGGCGAGATCAATCCGGTCTTGCCTCCTGGTGTGGGGAACGATCCTGATGCGATGCGTCAACCAACTCTGAATCCACCAACCTTGAACTCGCCGTCATCCTCCGGATCCTCAGCCAGCCTCGGTGGCACCAGCGATCAACTCGCATCGAAGATGGTTCCGCTGAGACGGATCCCCATCGTCGAGATCGATCGTTCCGCGCCGATGACTTCGCAGTTTGGAGCAACAACAGCTCCGTTTGGATCATCAATAGCATCACAGAACCTACCATCGTCGAACCTGCCATCGTCGAATCCATCGATCAACCCATTCGTGAACAAGGCCAATGAATCCACATCGCTGAAGCTCCCTGCGCCACCTGTGTTGCCTGGCAACGCATTGAGCCCTCTTCTCGCTCCCATCGACTCCGATTTGGCCCCACGTTGGAACCCAAAACTTCTTCCTCGCTCCACCGGTTCCGATGCCGAAGCGATCGTTCCAAATCCAGGCGTTCCGAACATCGGCCTACCTAGCACGACCCCTCCGGCCGCTAGCGAGCCGGCGGGAATCGACGCTGGTATGAAAACCGTTTCCTACCGCCGGGCAGTTTTCGACCGCGGGGATATTTTCGACAGCGGGGCAGTGCGCAACAGCGATGCTTCCAAAACCGATGACCGCGTTGGAACTTCGACCTCCACCCTCCGTTTCCGGCCGCTCACCGGTCCCTAGGTGACTCCGTTTGGTTTAGAATCCACGTTCCCATCGGGAGCGGAAGCCCGAGGCCTTGGTTTTCTTTACCCTCTGACGCCACACCTTTATGACCTCGTGGAATTTATGACGTTGTGGAAAACGGTTGCTCTTCTCGGACCCAATCGATGGTCTGCTCGGAACATTCTCGAGGTGCATACAAGCGGCGATCGCTATAGCCAGCCACCTCACGGCGCTCAATCTATCGCTCAATCCCTGCGCGAATTCCTAGACTCTGGTCGATACACGACCACCCATCCTGCCAGTGTCAGCGTCGCGTACGATGCGCTCTCTCGGATCGAATCTGCCGCCACCTACGGCAAACTTTGGCTCGCAGTATCCCAATGGATGTCCGCCATGTCGGGTGTCCCATCCGCTCCATTCGCAGCATGGGTCACACCCCATCCTGCCACAATGGCCACAACACCCTCCACCAACCAGGGCTCAGGCATAGCCGAGTTCGACTGTGTCATCGCTCTCGAGATGGAAGAAGAGCTCTTGAGCCATCGCTGCTATGAGATGGCCGAGCAGTTGATCGCAGCAACCCTCGCAGGCGAACCGTATCCGATCCCAACCAAATTCCGTGAGCTGTTCGATTACGCAGACGATGTTCGGCTCGGGCCCAGCTCCCGCGCAATCCTCGATGCAGCCACCGCGCGGGGCATCCCGTACTACCGATTGACCAGCGGATCTCTCGTGCAGCTCGGCGAAGGATGCGAGTACCGGCGGATTTGGACTGCGGAAACCGATGCGACTAGCGCCATCGCCGAGTCCATCGCAAGCGACAAGGACTTGACAAAACGTTTGCTCCGCAATGTCGGGGTCCCGGTCCCTTTAGGACGGATGGTCTCCGGTCCTGAAGACGCATGGGTCGCCGCCCAAGAAGTCGGGATGCCGGTCGTGGTCAAACCGCGCGATGCGAACCACCAACGAGGTATCTCGATCGAACTCACCCAAGAAGCAGAAATCCTCAAAGCATACCATTGGGCGATCGAGGATGGTCAAACGAAAGATGTCATGGTCGAGCAGTTCGCGCGAGGCCAACACCATCGACTCCTCGTCGTCGGAAACCAGATGGTTGCGGCCAGTCGCGGCCATTTTGAAACCGTCACCGGAGATGGAGCAAAGACCGTCGAACAGTTGGTGTTCGAACTCAATCAAGACCCACGGCGCGGTGAAGCGTACACCGATCCGTTGGGTGTGTTGAAACTCGATGCGGCCGCTCAAATCGAACTCTCGAAACAGAACTTGACCATCGAATCGGTCCCCGATCGAGGCCGAGTGGTGCTGATCCGTCGCACGGGCGATTTGACTACCGATTGCACCGACGAAGTCCATCCGGAGACGGCTCGACAAGCGGTCTTAGCAGCTCGCGTTGTCGGATTGGACGTGGCGGGTTTAGATGTCCTGGCGATTGATATCAGCAAACCTCTCGTCGGACAACGCGGAGCGGTCGTTGAGGTCAATGCCGGTCCATCCCTTACCCCGCACGTCGTACCTCTCTTCGGCAAACCTCGTCAAGTCGGGGCCGCAATCGTTGAGATGCTCTTTCCAAATCACCGATGCGGCCGCATTCCCATCGCAGGGGTCCTGCGAGCCAGCTCACGCGACGAACAATCCGCATCGTTCGAACCGATGCTTGCCTCCCTCGGTTGGGACAGAAACACCACTGGGATTGTCCCGGACCGCGACGTCTGGCTCGGAGACGAATGCATCGAACTAGGACGGCTTGATTGCCGAGATCGAGCCAAAGCCCTTTTGGGGAACCCGAAAGTCCATGCGTTGGTCTTCCTCATCGATCCAGAGTATGTGATCACCCATGGCTTCCCAGTCCCGCGCATGGACCGACTTTGGATCAGCTCGGCCGGCGCCGAACGTTACAATTCGGATGCATGGGATCAACTCTGGGCGGCGATTCGGAATACACTAACACCCGAAGCCCAGATTGCGCTCGAATCGTCCACTCATCCCGCATCGGTGCAATGCTTGATCCGGACGCATCGAAATCCCCATCATGGATAGCGTGTGGGGCGACCTGGATCCTATTGGCTCTTTGCATTCGAGCGCACGATGAAGACTACGTTTGCCAACGTTGATGCTTATTTGGCCAACCTCGCTGAAGATCGGCGTATTGCGATCGAAGCGGTAAGAGCCACGATTCGCAAATCGGCACCCAAGGGGATCGAGGAAGGGATCCAATACGGGATGATCGGTTATTATGTCCCTCATTCCCTCTACCCAAGCGGTTACCATTGCGACGCGAAAGAACCCTTGCCATTCATTTCATTGGCATCCCAAAAATCGCACATGGCGATCTACATGTTTTGCCT
>CAIYZV010000169.1 GCA_903930765.1 uncultured Pirellula sp. | reverse complement strand
GGGCGAACGAACTGACGGAGTCGCCGCGTGAATTGGTGTTCCGATTCGTCGGCGGAGAAGACATCCAAGCACCGACGCTCAAGAACGGGATTCGGATCACCCGCGCGGGTGGCGATGGGGTCTTCGGTGCCGGTGGAGTAGCCACTGACATAGTGGTTGGTCCTGACTATCTCGATTTCGCAGACAGTTCCAACAAACGCGTTGTGGTGGCTCGGTTCTCACAACCGCTGACCGACGACATGTACCGTGTCGAAGTATTCGGTACCGATACACCTGCCGCCGTTCGCACCATCGATGGCGATCCGCTGAAGCCACGCAAGACCGGCACTACCAAAGACACCTACGATTTCAATCTGGAACTCGGCACGAAAATCGTCGCGGTTGTTCCACAGCCGATCGTTCGTCAAACCAACGGTTCGCTCCAACAGAACCGCGATCAAATCGAGATCTACTTCAATGATTCAGAACTCTATGATCGCAACATCAACACCGGGGATTTAAGTCCCAACCCATCCGTGGTTGATCCCCAGTACTACAAGTTGATGCTTACTCAGGAATCCGTTAGCCCCAACGATGATGTGGTCTTCAGCCCGATCTCGGTCAGCTACAACCCTACCGCCAAACGCGCGGTCCTTACGTTTGCGGGTCCCATTGATCAACTCCCCGGAGTAGGCAACTCCGGCACGTTCCGGTTGCGCGTTGGCTCCAATGAAGCGGTCGCATCGGCATTGACTCCGATTAGCCCCCTTGCCCCGATCGTCGCTGCTGATCCGGCAGGATTCTTGAGCGGAGCCTTCCAACTGAACGCCGGGAACCCGTTGACCGGTTCGTTCTCAGCCGTGGTCAGCGAAGAGATTCGCAACGCGACCACGTCCCTACCCAACGATTTCCCAGGATCCAATTTCGAACCCGGGCACCGTGATATCCAGGATGAATCGCACCTCGGTGGACCCGATGCCGACCCAGAAATTACTCAGTTGCAGTACTCCTTCATGGACGGAGTTCCCTACGGAACGGACGCTGCCGGTCGGCCTGTTTACTCCTCCATCACCCCAGACCAAAAGCAGAGAGTGCGTGAGATTTTCGAGTTTTACTCCCAGAAACTTGGCTTGGATGCTGTGGAGTTCATGGGCGACGCAAGCAGCGATCCGGATATCTACAAGGTTGTCGTTGGCGATCTATACCCCAACGCGGGGCCAACGGGCCCGGTTAGCGGCCCTGGTGATGTGATCGGTCTTGCAGGTGGTGACCTGGCCATCATGGACGGTGCCGAAGCGTGGGATAACACCTTTGGCAATGGATCGAATTTGCCAGGTACGGTTAATTTCTTCTCGACCGCAATGCACGAGATCGGCCACCTCCTCGGCTATTCGCACACCTATGATCTGCCTGAGGGGACCATCATGGGCTCTGATGGTCGACTGAGCATCGGAACGCCACCAACCGAACAAATATTCCCGGGCGTTAACGACGTCATTCATGGCCAGCACATGTACCGTCCCGACAATCGGGATGTTGACTTGTACCGTTTCGTCGTCGCGGCGGGAGCAACTGGCTCCCTGCGCGCAGAAACCATTGCAGAAAGACTCAACGATTCCAGCAATGCCGATACGCACCTCACCCTGCTCCGGCTCGAATCAGACGGCACACTGACCACAGTGGCCTCCAACGATAATTATTTCAGCGACGACGCGTTTGTTTCCGCAGAACTTCAACCTGGCGAGTACTTCCTGTCAGTGACCGGCTCTGGCAACCAAGACAACAATCCGTTGACTGGTGACACCGGTAGCGGTGCAACCAGCCAAGGCCGCTACGATCTTCGCATCGATTTCAAGAGTACCACGGCTAGCAGTATCGTCGAGCAAAAGACCGGCTCCAATTCGAAAGGCAGCGCACTCGATGGTGACGGCGATGGCATCGCTGGCGGCAATTTCGACTTCTGGTTCCGCGCCGCTTCCCCAGTCGGTACCGCAGGGGTACCGGCGGGAAGCCCTCGGACCATCGTCGTTGACAAGGCATTTACCGGAGTCACTCGGGATGGTTCGCTCGCGAGACCGTTCAACCGTATCAACGAAGCGACCATGGTTGCGGCTCCTGGAGATATAATCCGACTCGTCGGTGACACGCGTACATCCTCCTTGACCGACGATGCCGCTTACGAAATCGGCTTTGGCGGTGCGTCGGTCGGAACACTTCGTGACGGCGCATCTCTCGATGTCCCTCGCGGTGTTACTTTGATGGTCGATGCGGGTGCCATTCTCAAATTCGGCGGAAGCAGAGTTCTCGTTGGTAGCGTGGATAGCACGACCAATCGAAGCGGAGCCGCCATTCAAGTTCTCGGTACGCCAACGACCCCCGTTTACTTCACGAGCTACTTCGATCAGTCCCTCGGAAACGATACCAATCCTCTGATCACGAGCCCGCAAAAGGGAGATTGGGGCGGGATCGAAATCCGAAATGACATCGATCGTACCCAAGGCCGAACTAGCATCTTGATGGCCGGTGGAAAATTCCTGGCGGCCGATAAAGAACGCGAGGGAATATTCCTCAATACCATCTCCAACGCAGACATCCGCTGGGGTGGTGGTGTTGTCGGTACAGGCGCGCAGTCAAAGGTGGTTAGCCCAATCGACATGGCCGAAGCTCGCCCCCTGATCATTGGGAATAAGATCTCTAACAGTGCCGACTCCGCCATGAGCGTCGACCCAAATGGGCTCGAGGAAACGTTATTCACCGAACCCCGTTACCAAAGTGGTGGTGCGTTTATTCCCGATTACGGTCGTGTTGGACCGAAAATCTACTCAAACTCGGTTACCAACAACTCGATCAACGGGCTCTTCGTGCGCGCGGAGACGTTGGCCGGTCAACCGCTCAAGGAACTCACGGTTCCAGGGCGAATTGATGATTCCGAAATCACCATTGTTTTCGGTGAAAACGTCATCGTTCAAGGTACACCAGGTGGCGCTACGAGCGAAGTCGCCGCGCCGAACACCTCCCTTTTGACCTTGGCAAATGTAGCTCCAACTTCAGGCACGGGATTCACCGCAGCTGTTGCTCTCAATTACATTGTTACCTTTGTAGATCGCTTTGGCCAAGAAAGCCTGCCGAGCAGTTCGAAATCCGTAGTGGTCAACGCGGGCTCGGCGATCCGTCTCAATAACATTCCTGCAGCCACAGGCGATTACGTTTCACGCCGCATTTGGCGTCAAGTCAATGCAGCCGGCGCTTTTCAATTAGCAGGAGTGCTCAATCGCGACGACGTATCGTTTGTCGATAATAACATTACGCTCAATGGAATCATGCAAACGGTGATCGGACAAGCGTCCGTCAACCGCGCACGACGCGATGCCAGCTTGGTTGTCGATCCTGGTATCGTTGCGAAGATGCTCGGAGGCCGAATTGAGGTTGGGATCGGAGCAACTCTGCTCGCCGAAGGCACCGAGTCCAAACCGGTTGTTTTCACGTCCCGTCGAGACGACCGTTACGGTGCTGGTGGTACATTCGACACCAACAACGATGGTAGCGCCACCCTCCCCGCAAAGGGAGATTGGTCCGGTATTGTAAGCCGTCACCTGGGAACCTTGAGCATCGATTCCGCGATCATCAATTTCGGTGGTGGTGAGTCCCGAATCCCAGGCGGTTTCGCGTCGTTCAATGCTGTCGAAGTCCATCAATCGACTGCCCGTATCGCGAATACGGTTTTCGATTCCAATGCGTCCGGTGCAACCAACATGGGCGCTACCAATCGGGATACCCGAGGCGTCAATGAAGGGGCGGTGGTTTTTGTTTTAGGAAGCCAACCGGTAATCATCAACAACGTCTTCAAGAACAACAACTCCGCGGATACCGCTGCGATCAGCGTCGATGCGAACTCTCTCAACTCAACCTTCGTACGCGACTGGGGACGATCGATCGGGGAGAACCAACGAGAAAACATCGGTATCGGAAACTTCGGGCCTTTGGTGAGCAACAACCAACTCGGCGGAAACTCTCTCAACGGGATGCGTGTTCGCGGTGCCGTTGTGATGACCGAGTCGGTTTGGGATGATACCGACATCGTCCATTTGCTCCGCAGCAATCTAGTGCTGCCCGATTACCACACCTACGGTGGACTTCGTTTGGTAAGCAAGTCCGACGAGAGCCTAGTTATCAAGGCCAGCAACGGCGCGTCGATCACCGCCGAAGGCCGCCCGCTCGATATCAAGGATCGCATCGGCGGAACCGTACAAG
>CAIYZV010000168.1 GCA_903930765.1 uncultured Pirellula sp. | reverse complement strand
GCGAATCGTGCTAAAGATCTTTTGTAGTGGATCTTGCTAAAGATCCCTCTCCGCCGTTAGTAGCAGATCTTGCTAAAGATCCCGCTCCGCCGTTCGTAGTGGATCTTGCTAAAGATCCCCGCTCCGCCGTTCGTAGTGGATCTTGCTAAAGATCCCCGGTGCTCATTCCCAAGCAAACGTAGCCTTGGTTACCTGATCTCGATTTCCGAGAAGATGAATTATGCGGAGAAATCTTTGTTGGTCGCAATGGGGGGAAAGGTTGGGATCTTTAGCAAGATCCACTACCGAGATTGGATGTTGGGATCTTTAGCAAGATCCACTACTGTTTGCTGGGTTGGGATCTTTAGCAAGATCCACTACGGGTTAGGCCTTGTTTGCGAAGATAGGAAATGGTTCGATCGAGTTTGTCCCAGGTGTCAGGTTCGAATAGTCGCAACTCAGGATAGCCTGGCACGATACATCCGGTGTAAGGGTACTCGGCGAAGTGGTCAACTTCAATTAGCCTCGCACGCTCCGGGTTTCTGGCGATGTATTCCAATACAGCATGAAACCCACTTTGATGGCGTTCATCGCTACGTAGCACGTGATCGTACGATTGATCTTGTAGTTCATACCCAATTCGATGCAATGACTCATTGAGTGTCTTGCGAAAATGTTTCATTGCATTTAGTTGATCACTGGAATCAGCAAGTCCCATCCAGAGCATGTGTATATGGTCAGGCATCAGGCAGAAAATTGGGCAGGCAAAAGTGTATCGAAAGCAGGTATGTGTCAGCAATTCCCGAAAACGAAAATAAAAGCAATCACATAACCATCCTTGCTTTCGATCACGGATGGTTAAACTCCAATGGACGATCGCATCCCCACAGTAGTATGCTCGCTCAAGTCTACGGAGATGCTCACGGTTGCTCACTACCCATCCCTCGCGTCAATCATGATGATTTTCTACACGAAATATTATATCCCGTAGTGGAATATTATATCCCGTAGTGGATCTTGCTAAAGATCCTAGGGCTCGTTCCCTGGTATCCCATGCTTGGCGTTCTTAATCCCGATTTTCCGGGAGATGAATAGCGAGGAAGAAGGCGGGGAGGTCGGCAAGGGTGGGATCTTTAGCAAGATCCACTACGGAGATTGGGGGGGTGGAGGGCGGGATCTTTGGCAAGATCTACTACGGAGATTGGAGGGACTGGAGGGTGGGATCTTTGGCAAGATCCACTACGGGGATTGGAGGGACTGGAGGGTGGGATCTTTGGCAAGATCCACTACGGGGGGGCGTTGTTTGTCATTTACGATTGGTTCTGGTATTCTGCTTAAGAATTGCTGTTTATTCGTGCTCTTGGAAATTTAGTCCGCGCTCAGTACCGAGATTCGATGCTAAACAAATCATCGTCGCAGCCCTCTGGGTTTCTAGACCCGCAAAGCGTTTGCCTCGAAGCAAGTTTCGTGAGTCGGGGGCCCAGGTCACATCTGTGTCCTGCCGCATCTCGCACATGATCGGAGCATCGGGATGATTCGCGTTCTCCTCGTCGTAGTCTTCGGTCTGCTTTTGCTTTCGGGGACGAATGGGTATGCACAGCCAGCAGATACGTTGCCTGCCAAAGAACTTTCGATCGCGACAGCCCGAAATCTTGTAGCCAAGTACTGCGTCGATTGCCACGATGCGGCGTCGAAGGAAGCTGACCTCGACCTGACTGAGTTGCTTAGCCGAGACGCTTTCGATGGGACTCTGGTCTTTGAGAACGTCATCACTCGACGCATGCCACCTAGCGATGCGGAGCAACCGACAGATACCGAGCGTCGAGAGATCCTCATTGGGTTATCTGACGCGTCCGTACGTGCATCGATCAAACCCTATCGACGAATCAGTCGCTACGAATTCAATCATAGCGCCAGTGACCTTCTCGGGGTACAGCTGGATGTGGCCAGCGAGATTCCGGAAGACCGAGGTACGAATGTCTTCGACTCGGACCGCAGAATCATGCTCTCGAAAGAACAGATGAGCGCCTACTTCGCCGCAGCCGACGATTTGCTCGAGTTTGCTTTGCCCGAAAACGGATTTCCGGTCGAGCAATCATGGACGACCAGCACCATCCAAGACAGCCATGAGTCCTACAATATCTATGTGCGAGACTACAAGGATGGGCTTCTATTCGCATGGACGCGTGCAAACAATGGTAATAACTACTCCTATTTTTACGATCACTTTGAGCCCCCCGTCAAAGGTTGGTACGACTTGACCTTTGATGCTGCAAAAGTCGGTGACTTCGACGAGGACGTTAGTGTTCTCGTCTACGCGGGCAAGTACTACTATGCAGACGATCGCCCGCAGCCGCAGCGGTTGCTAGGTGTTCTCTCGGTCGGTAACAAGGAATTACAGCCATACACCCTCCGAGGCTTTCTGAACCCCGGGGAAAGCGTCTCGGTCCATTGCTATTCACGGCACACCTGGCGTCAACAAGGTGGTAATGAGGGTGCTTACATCAAGCAACTCAATATCCGTGGTCCAGTACTCGATGCGTGGCCGCCAACGACGTATCGCAAGCTTTTCGCCGATCTTCCGATGAGTGTCCCTGATCGCTTGACTCATACCAACCAAACATCGAACACAGCCTTGCAACAAATCGGCGGCCGGGTCACTGTGAGCAGCTATCAGGTGGGTATGGAAAAGGAAAAGATGCTGGATCGCTCCAGCAAGACCTTTTGGCATACGCGCTTCACACCCGACGTCGCGATACCGCCTCATTACGTCATCCTTGAGAATCCAAAGCAACACGAGATTTTGGGGCTGGTATACTCGACATGGTCTGGTGGAAACGGCAACGGGCAAGTCAAAAAGTATGAAGTGGCTCTGTCGGACGATGGCGTGCGTTGGGAGGAACCGATCCAGCAAGGAAGTTTGGAGGTCATGCACGCGGCTGAACAGGAGATTCTGTTCCCCGAAAAAACACGCAAGCCGTTTCTGCGGTTTCTTGTGAAAGAGGCTGTTGAACTCGATGGCAAGTCACTGGCATCGATCGGTGGATTGGACGTGATTCTCGAACGGCACGAGACTGCAGTCGAGAGCGTTCCGCCCCCGCAAAAGATTTCTATTGGCTCGAACTCAACACACGATTTGCAGCAAGTCGTTCGACGGTTTGCAAACGAAGCGTTTGCGTCCGAGCTATCCAAAGACGAGTTGGCGCCGTATTACGCGGTGAGCCTGGACTCCTTCCGCGAAGATGGCGATTTTATCAATGCGGCCCGACAGGGGTTTAAGGCAATCCTTTGTTCCCATCGATTCTTGCTGGCGCCTGGTTCGCATCGCAACGATTCATACCGAATAGCCGCGAGCCTGGCGCGTTGCTTGTGGCTTTCGGTGCCGGATACCACGTTGATGGAATTAGCGGCAGCGGACGCTCTTTCTGGAAAGACGATGTCGGCCGAAATCGATCGTATGCTGCGCGATCCTCGAGCTCGACGTATGATCCACTCGTTCTGCGATCAGTGGTTGAATTTGAGATCGTTTAATAAGGTGTCGCCTTCTCTAAAACTCTATCCAGAGTACAACGACCTGCTGAACTACTACCTCCCGCAGGAAACCGAGGATTTCCTGTTTCACCTCATTCAAGAGAACTTGCCGGTTACCGAACTGATCGACTCCGCTTTCTCGATGCTAAACCAACGGTTGGCGCAGCATTACGGGATCGACGGGGTCATTGGTGAGGGGATGCGAAAGGTCATGTTGCCATCGGATAGTCCTCGCGGTGGACTGCTCACCATGGGAAGCGTTCTCAAGGTTACCTCGGATGGGTTTCAGACCTCTCCCATTCTGCGAGGAGCGTGGGTTTCCAAGAACATTGCCGGAAACACATTGTCGCCTCCACCTGAAAGCGTCAAAGCGATTGAACCTAGCACGAACCAAGCAACCACGCTCAAGGAACAAATCGAGGAACACAAAAACAACGCGACCTGTTTCGCTTGTCACAAAAGCATCGACCCTTACGGATTTGCGCTCGAAAGCTTTGATGCGACGGGCGGGTTTCGTTCCAAGTATCGAGTCGAAGTACCGCATCAAGGTACATTTATGTACCGGTTGGAAGGTTACTTTCAATGGGGAGGCGACGTGGATCCCTCAGGAGACGTTGGGGACTCAGCGTTCGAGGATGTGAAAGGACTCAAGAAACTGCTGATCTCCGACCACAAAAAGGTCGCCTACAATTTCGCAAAGAAATTCTTCGAGTACGCTAATGGTTACGAACCGACGCTCCATCAACGAATCGATCTGTACCGAATGATTGCCGACTCCCCAGAAGATTGCCGATTGAAGGACTTGATTGCCAAGGTCATCATGGTTTCGTACGGAGTAGAAAACCACGATCGGACCGCCAAAGATGGAAACGCGAACCGAAGGATCCAACCATGAGACATGAAGGTCGGTGTTCGCTGCCAGTGTTCGATGAAGATGCGGATGCACGTCGGTTGGCAAGCAACTCGGGAATGGCAAGATCGGCTCGGCGATCCTTTTTGAAATTCGGTGCTGCGCTTCCATTAGCCTTGCACTCGCTGTCGCTCAGGGCTGAGGATAAGGCAAAGAGTCCGCCGCGGCGCGTTTTGTTCATCTGCAATTCGCTAGGCTTCCATGCGCCTTACTTTTTTCCGAAGGTGTCTGGTGATTTGGGGACATCGGAATACCTGAAAGGGATGAAGACGTCTGAGAAGACGACGGTCTTCGGCAATTTCTTTCATCCCGGGATGGCGACCAGCAACCATGATTCTGAAAAATCGTTTTTAACGGGGACTCCCAACCCGGAAGCTTCTCAATTCATCAATGGGATTTCGCTAGACCAGTTGCTCGCACGAGAGATCGGTTCGGATACGCGTTTCCCATTCCTCAGTTTCAGCATCTACAACCGTGGTTGGGGGTGCAGTTGGAACGATCGCGGGGTTGCCATTCCGCCGATGCACGACGAGGAGCAAATTTTTGATCTGTTGTTCGGTGAAGAAGATATCCGCGCCAAGCAGCGGCAGCTTGCGAACGATACCAGGGTCCTCGAGTGCCTTAGGCGCGATCTCGCAGCATTGCGAGCTTCGGGCGACGACACATCCAAGCTCGATATGTACAGCACAGTGATTCGCGAGTTAGAAGCTCAACTGGAGCATGAAAAGTACTGGTTGAATGCGAAGAAGCCCGTTGTCGAACGGTCGCTGAGCTCGGACCGGGAGTTCGAGTTTTCCGCCAAAGTGCACAATATGTTCGAACTCGCGAAATTGGCGTTTCGTACCGACTCAACACGGGTGATTACGTTTTCCATGGATTGGATCTACGGTGCGATCAAGGTTCCGGGGGCGACGGGTGGTTGGCATACCCTGTCCCATCACGGAGGCAATCCCGACGTACTCTCCAGCCTCAGTTGTGTGGAACGCGATATCCTGAAACACTTCAACCAGTTCCTCTTCGATATGGATCAAATCCCTGAGGGAGATGGAACCTTGCTCGATCACACGACGGTGGTAATGGGAAGTAACTTTGGGAACTCCTCCGATCATACTTGTAGCAACCTGCCCATCCTCGTAGCAGGTGGGGGATACCAGCACCAAGGTCATCGGGTGCTGGACCAGCCAACACCTCTGTGCAATCTCTATTTAGAATTGTTGCATCGGCACAATATGGACGTCGGCAAATTCGGTAGTAGTCAAACGGATATGCGGTTACTCTGAGTGGAACCGAACTCCAAATTGTTTTCTCGTATTCGAGAGTTTCCTCGACTGAACAAGTTCATGCTAAATACGTTTGTTGTTCGACTGGCATTGATTCTCGCTTGTTTCACACTACCGGTGCGTGCCGAGGATGTGTCGTTTAGCCGAGATGTTCGTCCCATCCTGTCGGACATGTGCTTTTCGTGCCATGGTCCGGACGAAAAGGGCCGCAAGGGAGAATTGCTGCTCAGCGAGTACGACGCAGCGATTACGGGTGGAGAGTCGGGAGAGGCTGCGATTGTCCCCGGGAATCCGACGCTGAGCGCAATGATTCAGCGCGTGCGTTCTGAGGACCCGGATGTGTGCATGCCTCCACCTCACACGAAGAAAAAGCTAACGGAAGAACAGATCGCCGTCTTGGAAAAGTGGATTGCGGGTGGGGCTAAGTACGAAAAGCATTGGGCCTTTGAAGCCCCTGTGATGCCGTCGGTACCTGGATCGGGCCCATCTGTATCTTCAACGGGGAGTAGGAATCCAATCGATGCGTTTGTGGGTACCGCTCTTGCTCAAAACGGATTATCGCCATCTCCGGAAGCTGACAAAGCAACCTTGTTGCGGCGTATCTCGTTCGATTTGATTGGATTGCCACCATCGCCGGATGAACTGGCGATGTATCTGGCTGACAACTCCCCTAATGCCTATGAGAAGGCCGTTGAACGTTTGCTAGATTCGCCGCATTATGGCGAACGCTGGGCGCGAAAATGGCTCGATCTGGCGCGTTACGCGGATACCAACGGTTACGAGAAGGATCGAGGGCGGACGATATGGCCCTATCGGGATTGGGTCATCCGAGCCCTCAACGCGGACATGCCTTTCGATCAATTCAGTATCGAGCAAATCGCGGGCGATTTATTGCCGGGAGCCACTACCGACCAGCGTGTCGCAACTGGGTTTCATCGCAATACGATGCTCAATGAGGAGGGGGGCATTGATCCCTTGGAGTTTCGATTCAATGCCATGGTGGATCGGATGGCCACCACCGGGGCGACGTGGCTCGGCCTGACGTTGCAATGTTGCCAGTGCCATACGCATAAATACGATCCTATTCCGCATCGAGAGTATTACGCCATGATGGCGTTTTTGAACAATGCGGACGAACCCGATCTGGAGTTACCGAATCGGGAGCAGGAAAGGGAAGCGGAAAGCCGTTGGGCACGCGCGGATGAGTTGGTGGAGGCTCTGCCTCTCAAATGGCCACTCCAGTCGCCAGTCGACGATTCCACGATTGCATGGACGGTACCGTCCATTTCCGTTTCCACGGATCCGTCGGAGAACACTCGTATTCTTGACGATGGTTCGGTGTTGTTCCCTCCGTCCGGGCCTGCTTCGAGCAATATTGAAATCAAGATGCCTAGCCTGCGAGGAAAGTTCACCCACATGCGCGTCGAAGCGCTTACGGATGATTCGTTGCCCGGTCGAGGACCGGGGCGAACGCCGCACGCCAACTTTGTGCTCAGCGAAGTGGAAGTTCGCAACAATGGTCAAAAGGTCAAGCTTTCGAGCGGCGTCGCGAATGTTGAGCAAATCGGTTATCCGGCGTCAGCAGCTATCGATGGAAGGAATGGAACTGGGTGGGCAGTGCATGCCGACGGCAAGGATATCCATAGCGATAAATCCTTAACCCTATCCTTCGATGCACTTATGGATGCGACGGGTGACACCCAGGTTTCGCTGCGCCAGCAACATGGTTCGCAACACACCATCGGCCGTCTCAAAATCAGTTTCGGCACCTCCAATACGGACCCTGCGGAGCTTGAGCAGCAACGACGAGACTCGCTCGAAAAAGCCTTTGCAGGTTGGCTCGAGCAGCAAAAAGCAGCGACCGCGAAGTGGCAGGTGGTCGTTCCTGTGAAGGCCACCTCCAATCTTCCGCTCCTGACCCTTCAACCCGATGCGTCGATCTTCGTATCTGGCGACATTACGAAAGCCGACACATACCGATTGGACCTCGGTAAGCCTGTCGGCGCGATTACAGCGATCCGTGTGGAAGCATTACCGGATCCACGTTTGCCGGGTCGTGGCCCTGGCATGGCGTACTACGAAGGGCCTAAGGGGGATTTCTTGATGGGTGAGTTTCAGCTCACCGCGGATGGTGAGCCGGTAAAGATTGCGTCGGCAAGCCAAAGTTATGCAAAAAACAATTTCGGCTCACAAGCCGAAGCGAGCTACGCTATCGATGGTGATCCAGAAACGGGGTGGAGTTGCGCGCAAGGACAAGGCCGTGCCCATGAAGCCGTATTCCGATTGGAGAAGCCACTTAACGCCTCTAGCCTGCAATTAATCATGATGTTCGGAAGGCATTACGCGTGCTCCTTGGGGCGTTTCCGTATATCTGTTACGACGGATTCCGGAGAAGTGCAAGCCAGTAAGGTGGCGACCGACGTTCAAGGTTTGTTGCACAAAGCAAATCGGACGGAGTCGGAAACTCAACGATTGAAGAATGAGTTCTTGCTTCACGCTCCGGAGCTAGCATCCTATCGCGCAGAGATTGAAGAATTGCGACGGCCTCCGGCATTTCTCACATCATTGGTGCTTCAGGAACGCCCTGCCGAAAATCCGCGAGCGACATACATCCACCATCGTGGGGAGTGGACGCAACCTACGGATGCCGTTGAGCCAGCAGTCCTTTCGGTCCTGAACCCCATTCCTAGTGGAGATACCCGAAACCGACTTAGTTTCGCGAGATGGCTGGTGAGTCGTTCGAACCCACTAACCTCACGCGTGGTGGTTAATCGAGCGTGGGCTACGTTCTTTGGCCGTGGGATCGTGAAGACACAAGAGGATTTTGGTTTTCAAGGAAGTCCACCCTCACACCCGCAGCTTCTAGACTGGTTGGCGATTCGCTTTATGGATGACGGATGGTCTTTTAAAAAGCTGCATCGCCTTATTGTGACCAGCAACACCTACAAGCAATCCAGCAGCTCGAATGCGATCGGCGAGGAAAAAGATCCTGAGAATGTACTCCTTTGGCGAGGGCCACGACTGAGGCTCGATGCAGAAGAGGTCCGAGATGCAGCCCTTCGTTCTGCCGGCATTTTGTCGGAGAAAATGTATGGGCCCAGTGTGTTTCCCCCTCAGCCACCTAGCGTGACCACCGAGGGAACGTATGGTGCGATGACGTGGACCACGAGCAATGGAGAGGACCGTTACCGTCGAAGCCTCTATACATTCACCAAGCGCACGGCTCCTTTTGCGTTTGGAAATACGTTTGACGCTCCATCCGGTGAAGCGTGCATCGTTCGTCGGGACCGATCGAACACACCGCTCCAAGCATTATCCATGCTCAACGATGTCACCATCATGGAATCCGCTCAGGCCTTAGGGAAGTATTTGGCTGAGTCGAACGGAAGCACTGAGCAGCGCATTTCCGGCGCATTTGTGCGTTGCTTTTCCCGTCCCCCGGATCCAGAGGAGGTGGCAGCAGTTCTCGGATTTCTCCAAAAGCAAGAGCAGCGATTTGCAGCAGCACCCGAATCCGCTCAATCGCTTGCTGGGGTCGGTCCCATTGAAACCGTGGTGGCCCGCGCAGCCTGGACCGCGGTAGCCCGTGCATTGATGAATATGGACGAGTTCGTCACCAAGAGGTAATCATTTTTATGGATCCGATTCAACGAAGTAGTCTTGATGTGACCCGCCGCCATTTTCTGCGTGACTGTGGCGTCGGGGTTGGCAAGATGGCATTGGCCGGATTGCTCGCAGAAGAACTGTGCGCACAGCCGCCTGGGACGTACGTCGACCCATTGGCACCTCGTCCGCCTCACTTTCCGGGTAACGCCAAAGCCGTTATCCATTTGTTCATGGCGGGAGCTCCAAGCCATCTCGAACTGTTCGACTTCAAGCCTGCGCTTTCCGAGATGGATGGCAAGCCTTTGCCCGCGTCGGTCACCGAAGGCCAACGCCTTGCGTTTATTCGCTCCGATGCGGCGGTGATGGGGCCGCAGTTCAAATTCGCAAGCCACGGTCAATCGGGGATGGAGATATCCGAGGCGTTGCCTTACCTATC
>CAIYZV010000167.1 GCA_903930765.1 uncultured Pirellula sp. | reverse complement strand
CCGAGGGACCGCGCATCGCTTTCCACCGGGTTTACCCCGGAACAGCAGCTAGTAGCTAGTGGCTAGTCAAAAAACAAATGGCCCAGGCTCTTCCTGGCCTCCATTCTGCATTTTTCATTCTCCATTTTTCATTCCTCATTTTCACAAGAACCAAGAACGAAGAACGAAGAACCAAGAACCTAATTCGCTTTCCACCGGGTTTATCCCGGTGGGAGCAACAACTGGCAGCTACCCGAATCGGCTAATGATTAATCTCGCCCTGCTCGCGAGAGCGGTTGGCAATCAGCATCGCAATCAACGCCAGAATCGCAAAGAATGTTCCCGCAAGCAACGCCCACTTCGATCCGTACCATTGCCAAATCACCCCCGCCAGCAAACTCGCTAGAAACGTCGTGATCCCCGTCAACCCATAATACAATCCGAGCGCGGTACCTCGCGCATCCTTGGGCGCAAAATCAGCGATCAATGCTTTACCGACTCCATCGGTCAACGCCATATAAACGCCATAGATCGCCATCAACGGCCATACACCCCAATTGGAACTTGCCGGTAGCACGGCGAACATCGCGTAGACAATCGCATAGACGATCCAACCCGACGCGATCAGCTTCCATCGTCCGATGCGATCGCTTAATGCCCCTATGGGGTAGCTGATTGCGGCATACGTGACATTGAAAGCCGCATACGCCAAGACGACAGCCCAAGAGCTGAACCCAAGCTCCCGGACCCTTAGCAGTAGAAACGTATCGCTGCTGTTGGCTAGCGAAAACAAAACGAGCATCGCGATGACAGCCCAGTACGCGCGCGGAAGCATCCATCGCGGTCGTTTCGTGCTGACCTGACCTTCTCCCCGTGGCTGCTCATCGGTCGATGCATGGGACTCGCTTTCTTCCATGCTCTTTTCCGCATCGGGTTCGCGGACAAAGAAGGTAAGTGCCCATGATGAAAGCCCCAGGACTGCTGAAACGCCAAAGATCGTGCGGTAAACCCATCCGGGTGTTTCCGTGGCTACCTGTCCGATATCCACGAGTCCTGATTTCGTGTCCGGTGTGCCCGTCAAAAACCAGAGCAGGAACGCAGAGACCAACACACCGACCAACGCACCAGCCGTATCGAATGCGCGATGCAATCCAAAAGCACGACCCCGTTGCTCGCTCGTCACCGCGTCCACGATCAGCGCATCGCGAGGTGCTCCTCGGAGCCCTTTACCAAATCGATCCAACATACGGCCGACAAAAACAAGTGGCCAAAAGGTCGCGAAAGCGATGATCCCTTTGCCGAAGACAGGTAATCCGTAGCCCCAATGAAGCCAACGCACGCGGCCGCCGAGTCGCCCAGGCCGGTCGCTCCGAAATCCTGCTGCCGCAGACATGAGCGAGACGAGGAGCACCGCGCCCCCCTCCATCGCTCCCAGTTGCGTTTCGCTCGCCCCTAAACTGCCTACCAAAAAAAGAGGCAAGATCGGGTACATCATCTCGCTGGAGATGTCAGCAAAGAACGAGACCCAACTCAGGACCCAAACCGATCGAGGCAATGGACTCGGCCTAGGATCCGTATCTTTGCGAGTCGAAGACGTTGAGGATTTCATCCGTGTGTATTGGTTAAGGGCATCGATGGCATCCGCATTCGCGCACGCATCGACGTGGGGATGGTGCAGCGGCTATTTTGTGGCTTGGGCCACACCCTTCGGCCCCCGGATCCGCTCACCACGCTGTTCCGCGAGGTAGTACTCCTTGAGGTGAGTGATGTACTCGGACATGGAATGGTCGCTCAAGTAATCCAGTTTACCAACTCGGAGCGTAGCCAATAAACCTCGCCAGCGGTCGTGGACGCGGAGCCAAGCATTGACGCGACTGATCTTCCCCTTTCGATTGAGGTAGATCTCGCGACCCATGTGCTGGTACCCCATCCAAACCGGAGGGATTCGAGGGACGATGTCGTTGTTGTTCACCCATCGGTAATGCTTGATCTTCAAGTAGCTCGCGTACTGGCGATTTCCCACCCGCGGTGCACCGAACGTGAAGATCGCTTGTGGATTCGATGGGATCGGCGACAGCTTGCATCGCATCGCGCATACCGCAGCCATCGCTCCACCGAGCGAGTGTCCGGCGAACCAAACGGGGCGCTGGTTGTCTTTGATGTGCTGTTCGATATCCGGCCAGAGAAGATCGACGTGCTTGTGAAAACCGCTGTGCACCCGCCCGATGTCGAACGCGATCGTCCAAATTCTCGCATCGGCTGCGATGTCACTCCATTTGGTCGGCTCGGTACCTCGTGATACCACCATACAGTCATCCGTAGTTCCAAAGATGTAGGCCTCCGAGCCGCCATCCTGAAGGAACTCGCATTGGTCGAT
>CAIYZV010000166.1 GCA_903930765.1 uncultured Pirellula sp. | reverse complement strand
TCCTGCGGAGAAGCGGTCGTTCTCCCGCAGCGAATGCTCGAATCCCTTCTAAGCCCCATATGCGAATCCATTCGCGAACAAGTACGGCGGGGTGACACGATGGAAACACTTCGGGATCACCATTGAAACACCGTTAGGACACCACGGGGAAATTGTCACTTCGATGGGCGGGGCAATTCGACCGAGAAAGAGACAAGGGGTGAGGAAGGGAGCAAGGCATGGGGGCATTGGATTTCTGGGGGGCTTACCGAGGTGTCCTGCGTGGTCGGTATTAAAATCCGGTTGCTTCGTTTGCCCCCATGCCTTGTGGATCGATCCGTCGCGTTCGAAAGCGCGACTCGAAAGGCGACTAACGCGCCTTGCCCGACTGATACTCCTTCAAGGTTACATGCCGCCCGTGATTGGGTGGCACCAGCCTGTGAAGGAACACGGGGACAGGATTGCTGTGCACGACTATTTCACGGCCACCTTGCCGAACAACATGCTGTTTCGCGTTGGCGTTGGTGGCGAATGCAACGGACAGAGTGGCAAAGACGATTGCGGTGGTAACGATGGTGCGGGTTTTCACGATTGGCCTCTTGGATGATTTAGGTTTTGTTCAGCGAAGTTGCTGACAGAAAACCATCATTGCAAAGGTTGTGCCAATCGACGGAATAAGCAGCGTCTCAACGGTTCTTCAAACTGTTTGCAATAACGTCGATGACATTGCGACAATCCTCGACCGCGGTTACTTCGGTGTTGCGATAGATGATTCTTCCCGCAGGATCGATCACAAAGGTCCAACGCTTGGCAGTGACATCGCGGAGTAGGGTCAGTTCCTTATCCTCCACTTTGGCCACGACCTTTTTCGATTCGCGAGTCACCGGCACACCGAACGATTCGGCGATCTTGCCGTCGGTATCGGCGAGCAGTGTAAAGTTCAATCCGTGAAGTTTCTTGAACGCCTGGTGGTTTTCCACCGAGTCTCCGCTGATACCGATGACCTCAACGTTGAGTTTGCTCAACTCGGCAGCGGCGTCGCGGTAGCTGCAAGCTTGTTTGGTGCATCCCCCGGTCATATCAGCGGGGTAGAAGTAGACGACAATGGTTTTCTTGCCGACATGCTCATTGCTCTTCCAGTACTTTCCGGAATCGTCCAAGGCCGCGAAGAAGGGTGCGGCAGTTTGTAATGCTGCAGGATCGGAAGATGTTGGCGTTAGATGATCCCCCCAGATTTTCGGGGTGACAAACGCCTTGGGTTTCGGACGAATCTTGATCGGAACAGCTTCCTTTTGGTACTCGCGCCATCGCGCGAGCATCTTGTTGGCGACATCGCTGTTCTGTTCAGCGAGATTTTTTTCTTCGTAGGGATCAGCGGCGAGATCAAAAAGTTGGATCTGCGTTTTGCCTTTGCCGACGGGGGCTTCCTCATCTTCCTGTTCTTCCCGGGTAGCCGGGCCAGTAACTACCAACTTCCAATTTCCTTGACGCAACGCGCCGGCAGAAGGTGTGGCGTTGATCAGCAGTTCGCGGTCCGGAATCGGTTTGCCATCCGTTATCGAGTCCCACACGTCGCGGCCATCGAGGGGAAGTCGCTGATCGACGTTCGCACCGGTCAAACGCAACAGGGTTG
>CAIYZV010000165.1 GCA_903930765.1 uncultured Pirellula sp. | reverse complement strand
GGATCGAAAAGTTTTTCCAAACTCAACGATTCTCCTTGAACGTCGCTGGGGACCAAAGTCATCCAAGGTAGCGGGGGCAGGGGTGCCGCGGTCGCCAGCTCCGGCTTCGACTTGAGCCGCAAAACCGGATACGAGGAGCCCTCGCGGAGACTGGGGTCCAAGAACCCCCAAGAAGCTAACGATTCGTCCGAATGGGGTTCAAGAATATAGGTGGCCAATACACCGAGCGGATGCGCCGTCGGGACCAACCACCCTGCACCGAGCTGGGTCTCTAACGATTCCACCTCCACCGCGTACTTGGACATCTTGCGAAACTGAAACTCATTCCCTTCCTTGCGTGTTCGGACCACATACCGCTCCACAGGCAACGAAGCCTTAAGATCGATCGGAACCAATGGGATCCCGTGCAATCGAAGTCGGCTGGCCACCCAAGAGCAGTCCGCAGGAACGAAGTAGCACGCGGGTGCATCGACGCTCAAGGTCGCTTCGCCCCGGTTCGCAACGGTGACTTCGTATTCGGTAGGAACCATTTCCTGAACCCGCTGTCGATCTTTGGGGGAGGGAAACGCTCTATCGCTGGGTTCTTTATTGTCGCTGGATTCTTTTTTATCGCTGTGATCGCGATCGACAGCAGAACCATCCCCCTCAGCGCCGCCCTTTGGCTGGTTGCCGTTGGGGGTTTTAGGCCATGCATACGCTGCGACTTTTGATTTCCCTGCATCGGCGACGATTTTGCCTTGGATCGGCACACCGCGCGGTGACGTGTTAGCATCCGCAGCATCCGCCGCGTCGATTAGTTGATGGATTTTTGCAGCGTTATTCGTGAGTCCCTTTAAGCATTCATCGATGAAGGCATACGAGACGTCGATCCGACGTTTGTAGGTCGCGTACGAGTAGGACTCCACCAAGATTCCAATCTTGCCGCGGAGAGCCATGTACTCGGTGCTGTAACGCGGCTCATAGCCGTAGCTCTCCCAAACGGTATGTTCCCGATTGAAGTTCCCGTAATAGAAGATCGGCATGTCGCGGTTGGTCATGGCCGACGATACCGATGGAAAAAACTCCCCGCGCATCCATTCGATCAATTGCGGCTTAGCCGCCGGATTATGCGGCAGATCGTAGGTCATGTCGTAGCGGTGGAGCGACCCGTTCGTGGTGTGCGCATCGATCAACACATCCGCATCCCATGCATCGATCATCCGAACCAAAGAGCGAACTTCCAAAGAATCGAGTTTGACAAAGTCCCGGTTGAGGTCTTGGCCAATCGCATTCTCCCGGGTCCCCATCCCCAACGCTGGTCCTTCCTGTCCCGGTCGATGCATCGCCCCGACCCGTTCGTTTCCATCCGCGTTGAAATTGGGGGCGAAGACGAGGACCGCTTGTTCGAGATACGGAGGCTCCTCATGTTGCAGCAAATCCCGAGCGAGCGCGAGCAATGCTTCCTTGCTATCGCATTCCCCGCTGTGAATGCCGCCCAAGAGAACGATGACCAAGCGAGGGTCGTTTGGGGGGAGAGGGAGTTTCACATCCTCTTCCTTGGAGACCACCAAGGACCACAGGGGGCGATTTTCGTGGGTCATCCCATACTGGATCAGTTTCGCATGCTTGCTAGCACCATCGAGCGCTTGCAAGAACGCCTCCACGTCCGAACCACGCGAGGTGGCCAAAAATTGGGAACGCTCAGCGATCGTGATCGGGCTTTTCACTCCGGAAGGCCCCCCCTGCGATGGCTTGCTCGGATCCTCACACCTAGCGGATCCCGACGCCAACACCATGGAGACCACCGCCATGCCAACCACAGCCGCCAGCCGCGCGAGGGCCGGTGCCACGCTTCGGCAACGTTTGCCCTGGACTGGAGACACAAATAGAGGAATGCCTTTTGTTTGGGGCGACGGAGCGGTTGGTAATTGACAGCTATTCATAGAATCTGAAGTGCCCCCTTTCCGAAAGGGCTGGATCGTTAGATAACGTAAGGACGGGCCGGGTGCGGCGCGTCCTTATTTTAGTCGAATGGTACTTAGTTGTCGGACTGCATGTTTGGAGTGAGAAAAATGACTCGGATTCAAGCGTTGTTAGCAAACGGTTTGGTATGGATGCTCGCGGTTCAAGCGTGGGCATTCTGGGATCGGGCTGAGGTTTTGGCGCAGAATCCTCGCGTCTTATTAGAGACGAGCATGGGGGATTTAGAAGTCGAACTCTACCAAAAAGAAGCCCCAAAGACGGTGGCCAATTTCCTCAGCTACGTGAAAAAGGGGCACTACGATGGGACCATTTTCCACCGGATTATCCCCAACTTTGTCGTCCAAGGGGGTGGCTTGGATCCCAGCATGAAGGAACG
>CAIYZV010000164.1 GCA_903930765.1 uncultured Pirellula sp. | reverse complement strand
GACCTCTCTCTCGAGGAAATCGGCCAAAAAATGAACAAATCCCCAGACGCTGTGGCTGGTCTGCTTTACCGTGGGATGAAGGTTCTACGCGAAAAAATGGCTTAGGCCAAAACGGAGAAGACCTGGGATCGTACGCTTTTTTAAAAAAACCGTCGTTTCTACGTCAACCAATCTAGCATGTGGCGTCTAAAACACGTGGCGCGAATTTCCGTCGCTCACGCTCAACCCAATTCTAGGTTCGGTAGACGGTCGAGGCGGAAACTGGTCCGAGCGATGTCTTTCTCAACCAAAATGCCATGAAATCAACGCCTATCAATACGGACTCCGATTCGGAGCGGGAGCTTAACCAAGTCCTGGCCGAAGTCCTCACTATCGACACAGTGAGGAATCCGAATGCATCGCTCGAAACAATTCTCAAAAAGTACCCTCAATGGGCAGAGCCAATCACTGAATTGTGGGACATGCACCAGCAGATGAGCCAGTGCAAAGCCTCATCCAGGCTCCCCGTCCCAAGCCAGATCGGGAATTATGAGATCCTAGCCGAACTCGATCGAGGAGGGATGGGGGTCGTCTATAAGGCTCGCCACAAGGAACTCGACCGAATCGTCGCCTTGAAGGTCATTCGTTCCGGGGAACTAGCAGACATCGACGAAATCGCCCGGTTCCGACGCGAAGCGGAAGCGGCCGCAAAATTAGCCCATCCAGGTATCATTCCGATCTATGAAGTAGGTCAAGAAGCACATTTGGTCTACTACACGATGGCCTATGTGAAAGGTAAATCCCTGGCTACATATCACGGAGCGAATCGCATTCCTCCAAAGGCGGCGGCATCCATCGTGCGTAGTCTCACGCAAGCGTTCGCCTACGCACATGCACAAGGCATCGCGCACCGTGACATCAAACCGAGCAATATCCTTCTCGATGAACACGGCAATCCGATCCTGATCGATTTCGGACTCGCTAAAATGACCCACATCCCATCGGATCTGACCCACAGCGGCAGCACCTTGGGAACACCGGCGTACATGGCTCCGGAGCAAATCCAAACCACAAAAAACGTAGACGCATTGGCTTCGGACATCTATTCACTAGGTGGCGTCTTGTACTTTCTCCTCAGTGGTCGTGCTCCCTTTGCGGGCACAACATTTGACATTCTCTTACAAGCCAAAGATCGTGAACCGACACCTCCATCGCTTTGCAACCACGAAGTCGATCGCGAGCTCGATGCGATCTGTGCACGGGCGATGGAAAAGAACCCTAAGCAGCGTTACCAGAGCATGGGTGAGTTCGGAGACGATCTTGGGCGATGGATCGAAGGGCGGGCGATCCAAACCCCAACCAAATCCTTTTCGATGCGTTGCCTGCGATGGTGGCGGCAAGAGCCTGGACTCGTCGCGCACGTTCTTGCAATCGCGGCAGTGATCCCGATCGTCATCATTTCTCATTACCTCGACGAATCCAATTCGAATCAAAGCATCCAATTGTTACTTCTCTCGACCTGGATGGTGCTTTGTTTCCCCCTTCAACGCTGGGTACTTCGACAAATTGAATCATGGATCCCCGCGGTCACATGGGGAGTCATCGATGTCCTTTTTGTCACGGCAATCATCGCCAATGCAGAAGCTCCCAGAAGTTTGTTGCTAATCGCGTACCCATTGATGGTGGCTGCCAGCGCCCTTTTTTACCGCACCATCTATGTGGCGATGATGACGATCGCATGCGCTATCGGCTTTATCGTCTTAGCTTACACGGTGAACGATCCATCGATGGCACGTCGAGATTTTCAACTGATTTACTTAACGTCGATATCGGTTCTCGGATTAACATTAACCAGCATGATTTTGCGAATCAGGAACGTGTTCTCATCCCGGATTCACTGATCACACGTCCGCCATTCGCCCGAAACGATCGAAGAGGCTACAGATTATGGCAGCAGGTATCATGGCCCTGTTCCTTGCAGGTTTTATCTTTCTGATTCTTTGCCTCATAGGGCACGTGATCTGGCTAGGTATCTCCTCGTTCTATCGCTCCATGTTTGGGCCCTTCTGCCCCTCATGCAACGCTCCACTCGACCCAAATGGATATTGCACGGGTTGCTTGGAAAAAGGTATGG
>CAIYZV010000163.1 GCA_903930765.1 uncultured Pirellula sp. | reverse complement strand
TGGCAAGCCCTTTGGGGGTCCGGGCCCGTGGAAAGTGCGCGCGTCATCACCAACTCCGGCACCGAAAAAACGGAGCCCCAAAAAACACCCGCCGAGACGCCTTGGGATACTCTCCTTGCGGCCACAGGTACAGAATCCCGTGTTGGAGATGCCGTCAACGCCATCCTGGAGCAGGAACAAGGCTCCACCTTGGCCGGTGTCATTTTGCTGACCGATGGCCGAAGCAACGCGGGAATCGATCCTATCAATGTGGTATCCGATGCGACCAATCAAGAGGTGCGGTTGCATCCGGTGGGACTGGGTACGGACAAAAACCCAAACAACGTCCGACTGCTTGACGTGGAAGCTCCCAAACGGGTCTTTCCAGGGGATCGATTCCGAATCACCGCACTGCTTCAAGCATCCGGATTGCAGGGAACTCAAATCCCGATCCAGTTGCGTCGCCGACCGGGTGGGCAATCCAACGCCGCACCCACCATCGAAGAAGAGCGAACTGTTGCACTCGGAGGCGATGACCAAATCACCAACCTCGTTTTTGATGTAGAGCCCAAAGAAGTTGGCCCATGGATCTACGAGGTTCGAGCACTACCACCCTCTCAAGATACCAACGCAACCGATAACACCTTCGAAACCGAAGTCCGCGTCGTCGAACCCAACTCGACGGTATTGCTCCTCGCTGGCGGGCCGACACGCGAGTACCAGTTCGTCAGGAACCTGCTCTATCGAGACCCGACGGTGCAATCCCACGTCTATCTGCAATCAGGGGGACCAGGCGTTTCCCAAGAAGCCAAACAACTGCTCACCGAGTTTCCTAAAACGAGAGCCGAGATGAGCCAGTACGATGCCGTGATCGCTTTTGATGCGGATTGGATGGCCCTCAATTCCGAACAAATCGAAGTCCTCGAACGCTGGATCTCAGAACAGAGTGGCGGATTGGTGCTGATCGCAGGTTCGGTGGCAACTCCGAAATGGGCTGGGAATCAAGGCAACGGAAACACGAAAGCCGAAACGCTTCGCGGACTGTGCCCCGTCGTGATGAACAGCCGCGGCGCTCGCCTCGTCTCCATCGGAAGGTTCGAGTCGGAAACCGCGTGGCCTCTCAGCTTCGGCAACGATGCCTGGAGCAACGACTTCATCCAAGTCGGCAAAACGCTCGAGGAGAGCCAAAAGGCATGGCAGCAATTCCGAGGTGTGTATAGCTTCTTCGCATGCTACGAACCCAAACCTGCCGCCACGACCATCGCTACGTTTTCCGATCCGACAACCGTGGTCAACGGATCCGCACCGATCTATCTCGCAACTCAATTCTATGGCTCCGGCCGCGTTGCATTTCAAGGCGGTGGAGAGTTCTGGCGATTGAGGGAGGTTGGGGAAAGCTATTTCGACACCTACTACACGAAACTCATTCGCTGGGCAGGCCAAGGCCGATTGTTGCGGGATTCCGACCGCGGCATGCTACTGGTCGATAAAGAACAAGCCGTCGTCGGTGATCAAGTCATGGTGCGAGCGGTTTTGCGAGACGCGCAATTCCAACCGATGATCCAATCCGAAGCACTCGCCAAATTGATCGAACCGGGTGGCCGTTCAGCTCCCCTGCGGTTGCTCCCCCTTCCAGACCCAACCCAAGCCGGCGTGTACGTTGGTCAATTCGTCACCAAGAAGACCGGTACCTACGAAGTCCAATTGCCGATTGGTTCCCTCGCCGATCAAGTTCTCTTGACCCAGCAAACGGTGGTCCGCGTCCCAGCACTGGAAATCCAACGGCCTCAACGCAACGACCCGCTGCTAAGCGAAATCGCAGCACGCACCGGTGGGAAGTACTGGATTGGTCTTGAATCAACGCTCGGCAACAACGCCGATCCATCCACCTCGCTGGCACGATCGATCAAACCTCGCGATCAAACCAACTTTCTCCCAGGTGCACCCGATCGCGAGTTTCAACAACGCCTGATGACACTCTTGATGGCACTGATCGCAGGTGCGCTCAGCTTGGAATGGCTAACACGACGCTTGAGCCGGTTGGCCTAAGCAACTCATCGTTTGATCGATCGAGGCGCACGGCCGCGGGCGACGAGATTCCTGTTGAGCTCCTCGAGCGCCGGGGCGTACATGCCGAGCAGCTTGACCAACTGCGTAGCGGTCACATTCAGTCGGACGGATGCCGCGGAAACCTCCCAATCGGCTTCGTGAAGCGCATCGAGGGCTTCGGACAAGACCGCTGGAAAATCCTGATTGGACTCCGAAACCCGAATTCTCCCAGCCTTGGTGTAGGAAATCCATTCCTCACTCGGCGACATGCTGGAGCCACCTGCCGATGCGTCGTTACCGCGGACAGCAACCGCGAGAGCGCATCGCAACCGTTGCATCGCGACCAGCCTATTTTCACCTTGGGATCGCTTTTCGCTCGCCATGCCTTGCACGAGCGTCGGCAAATGCTCGACCGTCACCGCCGTCTCGACTTTGTTCCGGTGCTGGCCACCGGGACCGCTTGCTCGGGAGAACGTCCATCGGCATTCTTTTTCCAGCACCTCGATCGGCATTCGTGATGGGTGCATAGGTCAGACAAAAATGCGTTTGTTGAAGATAATCCATTCGAGCATCAGCAGCCCCAGACCGATCACCAATAACCATCGCCATGTTTCCTGACGCGCTCGAATGGTTGCCCCGGTGGCAACGACTTTTTCCGCCCCGGTATCGATCGTATCGCGGATTGCAAGGTCGCTTTCGCTGGCCGAAAAGAGATTCGAACAGAACCGCTCGACGGCTTGTTCAAGCCCTTCAGAGTAAACTTCATAGACTCCTGGGGCATCGGTTTGGGTATAGATAAATCGTCCATCAACCCCTCGATCGATCGACGTCTTCTTTCCCTTGGGATCGATAATGTCATAGCGGTTGGATCGACTGGAGAGGGTCAAATGGATAGCAGCTCCAGGAACCACACTCGGTGCGGACGCCGCGGTGATGCCTCCTCCTAAATGCTCGATCGCAGCATAGACGAAAACGGGGAAGGATCTTTTGATCCCCCAATCGGAATTGATTTCGATCCCCTGTGCCGTTGGTCGGACCAATTCAAACCCGAGAATCGCATCTTGGTAGGGCCCTCGAGGGGCAACGGCAAGAACAGGGCCTACATCGGACGTCATCAGGACGGTACCCGTCGCGGGCGGCTTCACCGTTCGCATCTCAACAATGCTAACCGATGCCATCTCGAGATATTCCGTGACGGGGTTGGTGCGATTGACGTCGAGGATCAATGCTGGCCCGGTAAGTTCCCCAAACTCCCATCGCGAATCCCCTTGGATGTCCTCAGGTGGAACCCCTCCCAAGAAAAGCGTATTGCCCGAAGGCATTGCCTTTGGAGTGCACGCGTCATAAATGATCAAGTCGTACTGGGCGTCGGCGCTGGCCGCTGCATACTCGGGACTATCGAGGAACCCGATGCTTTCTACCTTCAACGAAGCCAACTGTTGCAGCTTGGTCGTCTGCAACGCTTTCTCGAGCGCAGTATTACCAGCGGTCACCAGCAAAACACTCACTTGACGATTCGGGCGTATCGCTGCATAAGCCACGTTATCGACCATGAAGGGGTCTTGATGGTCCAACTCCAATCGCAATTGCCCGCTATCGACCCCCGACAACTCGAACCTTAAACCGACCTCTTGCCCTGCATCGATCGATACGGAACTGGCATCGACCAGATTATTGTCCAGATACAACGAAGCAGTGCAGTCGACGTGCTCGCCACCGCGATTGATGATTCTCGCAAACGTTTCGATGTTTTCTTTTTGCGACTCATCACGTTCGATCGCAAAACCAACGATCCCGAGATTTTCCGTCCCCGGTTTTCCAATCGGGATATACTCGATTTTGAGTTGGCCGAGATCGTCTTCCCCCAGTTTTCCTATCGCCCCATCGGTCAGCATGTACACCGTCGCCGGAACCGCTTCGGCAACTTGAATATCTTTGTTTTCTTCAAAGCTCGTACGCCCTGGGTTGGCCAGACCGGATGCGGCCCGCAGCGCCTCGTTGGCATCGGTCGTGCGCGATGTCGGCTGAATGGAATCTACGGCGTCGAGCAATCGTCGCCGGTCGCTGGTAAATCCTTGACGAACATCCGCACGATCCGAAAAGGCGATCACCATCGCGACATCGTTGCTCGATGCATCCGAGATCAATGCCCTCGCCTTGCTCTTTGCCACTTCCAACCGAGATGGCTGCACATCGGTGGCTTGCATGCTCGCCGAGTTATCGATCACATAGATTCGCCGCTCGCCAATCCGATTGAGTCCACTCCATCCGGGTCGTAAACACGCGAGGGTTAAGAGGGCCATGAAGAGCAACTGCAGGTACAATAGCAAATTCTTACGAAGCCGCTGCCAGATGCTGTTGACATGCAGATCCTCAATGGCTTTCTTCCACAACAGAGTGCTCGGCACCAACGATTCTCGCCGCTTGAGCTTCAAAAAGTACAAACTCAAAATCGCGGGAGGAATTGCTGCCAGCAGCAACCACTGCATCGGCGTAAGCATGTTGATCCAACTCATGGCATGTCCCTCCTCATCGCACCAGTCCGCGAGCGCGGAGGTATTCATTCAGCAACGGATCGATCTCGTGGTCGCTACGCACCGATACATACGTGATCGAACGCCGATTGCAAAACGAGCGAGCTTGCTCAATAAACCCATTCAACGTCTGCTCATAACGCTCGAGGAGTGTTGCTGAAACCGAGACTTCTCGCATGTCTTGGTCCTCGCAATCGAGCAACTTCAAATCCCCAGTGAGGGTCGGCTTAAGCTCTTCGGGACTCAAAATATGGATCAGGTAGATATCCATCTCTCGGGCAACCAGCATTTTGAGGGCCGTTTCGTAGCCCGTCTTGCTCATGAGATCGGTGATCATGACCACGATCCCTTTCCCTGTATTCTTCAAACAGAATCGCCGGACCGATTCCTCCATGGTCGGCGATGCTTCCGCGCATGGTGCATTCTGAAGAAATCCGAGCATACGGTGGGCGCTCGAACGCCCCCGAACCACGATCGGAGACGCAGAACTCGTGAAGGTCGATATCGAAACGCGATCCCCACGGCACAAACCGATATACGCCAAACTAGCCGCGATCTGCTTCGCGACTTGGAACTTGCTCGGCTCACCAAAATCCATCGACATCGAGTCGTCGATCAAGGTGTAGAAGTGAAGGTCTTCCTCTTCGAGAAATAGCTTCAGGTACAGCCGATCCATCCGTGCAAAGAGGTTCCAATCGATAAACCGCAGGTCGTCGCCGGCGACGTAGTTTCGGAAGTCAGCAAATTCGACGCTCTGCCCTTTGCGCTTGCTCCGCCGCTCACCCTTCATCCGACCGCGGAAAATTTTCCGACTGACCAATTCCATCCGCTCGAGCTTGGCCATCATCTCTGGCGACAGAAGAGGTTCGGTCGCAGACGAACCACTTGCGATGGAGGCGTTGGTGGATTCTGCGGCGTTGGTCATTGCGACATCGGCGATCAAGGAACGAAAAGTTCGGAACTCCTTCCTATTGTAACCGAAACGGCCTCCCCCCGCCTGTTCCGCTCCGCGATCCAGATTCGTGATCCAGATTCGCTGGTTATTTTGCTCCGAAACAGGCAATCGTCCCTTTGTCGGTCGCCACCAAAAGCTTCCCCTCCGAAATCGAGGGGGATGCGATCAACTGACCGGTCAATTGGTAAGTCCATCGCTGCTCACCCGTCTGATCATCGAACGCATACATACTCCCATCGAGGCCACCGACCCAGACCCGGCCGTCGCAAATCACGGGTGATGCATCACACCTCTTCCGAACCACCGCTTCCCAAACCATTTTTCCATCGCTCGTCCCCAATCCCAAGACTCGCCGATTTCGCGTTGTCACAACCGCAATCGTGTCGCCGGCTTCGGAATTTGACGCATCGCCCACCGCTTCCAATCGCGACGCAGCCCCCGAGAAAGGGACAATCGCTGGCGACGATCGGATCTCCTGTGCCCGCTCGGCATCCGAAAACGACCAGAGCTTTTCTCCCTTGAGCATGTCAAACGCGAGCACCTGTCCGGATTGCGTCGGCACAATAGCAACGTTCCCATAGATTGCTGGTGTCGATCCGCTCGGTCCCTCCAACAACAGCCCATCACCTTCTGCTTTCCCAAGCTTCAAATCGATTTTGTGAAGCCGTCCATCGCAGCCACCAAGGAGCGCATAATGCTTCCAAATCGTCGGCGCGGAACGCAACTGATCACCCGTCGAGTACTCCCATACGAGCTCGCCTGTCTCCAATCGATAGGCGAACAATTCACCCCCTTCGCTGGTGATGAGCACCATATCCTCGACGAAATTTGCGCCGGCCGCCATGGCTTGCCGGATATCCGCTTCCCATAGGAGTTTTCCGTCATCCGCGTTCAGGCAAACCACGCGGCCGTCGAAATCACCGAGAACGACACGGCCATTGCGGTATGCAGGAGACGCCACGAAGCCGTTCTTAAAATTGGTTTTCCAAACCTCATGCCCAGTGGCCAAATCAAGGCAATACACGTTTCCTTCGACGTCACCGGCAAAGACCCTACCTGCGGCGATGACTGGCGAACCTTCGTAGCCTGATTTTTCACGCGAGAACTCCCAAAGCAATTCAGGTTCTTTGGGGAGAGTGCCCGGAGCAAAACCGGTGGACGCAGCATCCCCGCGGCTGGTCGTCCAATCGGTTGCTTGGAGTCGCTCTGCCGCGTCCACGGCCCCGCTAATCAACAACAGGATTAGCCAAAAACAGATTGGAGCACTTCGCATATCAATTCTTTCCCGGTGCTATCCTCAAATACATCTCGCTAAACTGCAGGTTGCTGCTGGGTGGCGCAATGGAACGCGCCCAACCCCCAAATGAAATCGGAAGCGTCAATCCGCACAATGTCTCGATCCGGAAACAACTCCAGCAGTTGCCCCGCAGCGCGGTCATCGGTTTCACGATAGCCAAACGTCGGCACGATGACGATTCCATTTGCCAGATAAAAATTGCAATAGCTCTCCGGAACCCGCTTGCCCTGGATCATCCTCGGCGGAGGCGTGACCAACGGCACAATTTGGAAGGGGCGATCGTGGGCATCGGTCATCTGCTCCAATGCCTTTTTCTGCTTTTCCAGAGGTTTGGAATTGCTGTCGTCGGTGGTGAAGGAAACGGCCGCGACGACAAGCCCCGGTCGGATGAATCGAACCAACTGGTCGATATGGCTGTCGGTATCGTCTCCCGCTAACTCGCCCCCATCGACCCACAATACCTTCGTTACTCCGAGCATGCTCTTGAGTTCGTCCTCCACCTGAGTGCGAGTCCAACGGAAATTGCGCGTCGACGCCATCAAGCAACTGCTCGTGGTCAGCAGGGTCCCTTCGCCATCGGTCTCCAATCCGCCACCTTCGCAGACCATCGACGACGGAAACGACTTCATCGGTCGCTCTGGATGGTCGCGCCACACGCCATGCTCATCGAGTCCAGCGCATATGTGGCGAGACGCGGCCGCATCCTTGTCATGGGGATGGTATTTTCCGCCCCACGCATTGAAGGTCCATCGCACGGCACCTAATTTTTTCTGGTCGCGATGGATCAAAAACGTAGGGCCGTAATCTCGGATCCAACAATCGTTGGTCTGAATATCATGAACAGTGACATTGGGGACCCCACGGAGCGCTTGAAAGGCTTTCGCATAGGAGTCTGCGGGACCACCGAGCACGTGCACGTGTTCGACTTCGGCAATGGCTCGAATCATCTTCTCCGTCACGGGAGGAATCGCCGAGAATCGACCCGGCCAGGTTGCCTCATTATGGGGCCAGGAAATCCATGTCGCCTCATGCCGTTCCCACTCCGCGACCCAGCGATACCCGTCGTCGATCGCCTTGCCCGCCGATCGCGCTGCTTCTATCGAACCATCGAGAGTGTTGCTGTTGCTCATGAATCAATCCAACGCTTCGTGAGGTCTGAATACGCGTCGATCCGTCGATCTCGCAAAAAAGGCCAATAGGTTCGCTGCGTGTCGATGGAATTTAAATCGCACTCGACGAGAACCAGTTCTTCCTGCTGATGGCTTGCTCGGTGCATCAGATTCCCTGCGGGATCGAATGCGAACGAGGCTCCCCAGAACTCGATGGAATCTTCGAGCCCCACTCGGTTCGCAGCGGCCACGAAAACTCCATTAGCGATTGAATGCGACCGCATCATCGTCTCCCATGCCTCGTGCTGACTCTTTCCGTAAACCGGTTTGTCCTGCGCGAGCCATCCGATCGCAGTCGGGTACAACAAGATCTCGGCACCACGAAGCGCAAACAGTCGAGCGGCTTCCGGGTACCATTGATCCCAACAAACCCCAACACCAATTGTACCGAACTTGGTCTTTGCGACTGTGAATCCGGTATCCCCAGGTGTGAAGTAGAACTTTTCGTAGTAATGGGGATCGTCGGGAATATGCATCTTTCGATAGAAGCCGACTTGGGAGCCATCGGTGTCGAAGACCAATGCCGTGTTGTGGTACAACCCTTGGGATCGACGTTCGAAGACAGAGCCGGTAACGACCACCCCACACTCTTTGGCAACCGCGCTCATGGCGTTGCTGGTTGGCCCTGGGATACTTTCCGCCCACGCAAACCTCGCATGATCCTCGCTCTGGCAGGGGTACGGCGCGTTGAATAATTCCTGGAGACAAACGATATTCGCCCCGCGCGAAGCAGCGGTACGAACCAGCGTCATCCCCTTTTCAATATTGGCAGGAATATCGTCGGTCGTCGTCATCTGGACCAGCGCCAGTCGGACGATGCGCGATGCGTTAGGCATAGCCGTCTCCTCAAATACTCGGTGGACTATCTTACTCCGCAAACCATTCCACGGAAAACCAACGGTTACTTGGTCCGCTGCGGAATCCAAGGAACATCCGCCACACCTTGGACATGATTGGCGTACCTCGCCATCACAAACAGCATATCACTAAGTCGGTTCAGATAGATAACGATATGCGAAACATCGCTCACTCGGCGATCATGCCCTAACCGGACAATCTCCCGCTCGACCCGCCGACAGACGGTTCTCGCCAAGTGCAGGTGGGCCGCGTGAGGACTACCGCCGGGCAAAATAAAGTTTCGCAAAGGTGTGAGTGTCGTTTCCATCTCGTCGATCCAGACTTCCAACTGTGCCACGTGAGGCTGCCCGTCCCACTTGAGTTTATGCTCCTGAGGCTCAGGGGTCGCTAACTCCGCTCCGATGGCGAAAAGCTGATGCTGCACTTTGCTCAGCATGCCATCGAGCAAGTCCGACAGGCCCGTGCTCCGGGCTGTTCCGATGAACGCGTTCAGCTCATCGATCGAACCATAGGCACAAATGCGGGCATCGTCCTTGGATACCCGCGGACCACCAAAAAGGCCCGTTGTTCCAGCATCACCAGTTTTTGTATAGATTTTCATGCGTTGAACCTGTCTCCTCGGTTGCTGGATTCTAGCCTCGTGGCAAGCCTATCGAAGGTGACGGAATTGTCAATCGACTTCCTGTGGGTGAACGATTGCATCGCTGGACTCCGCTACAATACCACTCCGCTACATCCCTGCTGTATTACTACAGGCATTATTACTGCAGGAATTATTACTACAGGCACGCCTACAAACACCATTTTGACCATGAAGATGGATCGCATGCCACAGGACTCCCAACAGCCCGATTCCGAACGAACACCCACCTCGGGGCAGCGACTCGATTCTTCCGCCATAGACACCACTCCTCCTACGGAACCACCTCGCTCGAGCGAGGAACCAACCGTGTTCTCAAGCGGTTACCTGATCTTCCGCCGGCAAGGTACCTTGCAATTCCTCTTGATGAAGCATGCCGAGCGATGGGATCTCCCCAAAGGGCATCTGGATCCTGGTGAAACCAAACAGCAAGCAGCCCTCCGCGAATTGAAAGAAGAAACCGGTCTCGATCCCAACCAATTGTGGACCGATCCCACTTTCGCCTACAGCCATCGTTATTGGGTGTCGCGACGCAGTTCGCCAGGAACCCAATCCCTTAAGGAGTTGACGATCTATCTAGGACTCCTCCAGTACGATGGAGAGATCCACTGCACCGAACATCTCGGTTATCAATGGTGGAACTGGAATCCACCTCACTCAATCCAATCACAAACAATCGATCCATTGCTTCAAAGCATCGCAGCGTATCTTTCGAACGCACCCGAGACTCGAGCGATCCTCGGGTTGGCGTGATCCCAAACCCTAATGTTGCAACACGACCGCATTGGTTCAACCGATTCAGGCGCCGTTACACCGTTTCAGGCGCAGTTACACTGTTTCAGGCGCAGTTACACCGTTTCAGGCGCAGTTACACCGTTTCAGGCGCAGTTACACTGTCGAACGAATCCCGCCGACATCACGAATCAGCTCTAACCATCTCGGTGCAATCGCACTCCAGTGGTAACGCGATGCAATCGTACCGGCGACTTGTCCCATGCGCTCCCGCAACAGTGCATCGTTGAGAATCGGCTCCAACGCATTCGCCAGCGAATCGGGCTCCTGAACAACCACCCCACACGTTCCATCGCCACCGATTAATTCTTGGACTGCCTCGCCGCAGTCCCACGCAACCGCGGGCAACCTGCAATGCATCGCCTCGATCAGCGATTGCGGAAAGCCTTCGTAGTCGCTCGGCAAGCAGTACGCGTGGGCGGCTTGGTACTCGCTCCACACGTCATTGCTCCATAGAGCAAACTCGACTTGGCGATCTACCTCGAGCGTCTTGGCGAGTTCCATCAATTCCTCGCGCAAGGAGCCATCCCCGACGATGCGCAAAACCCACTCGGGATGCTTGGGAGCGATCCTTCCCCACGCTTGGATCGCTCGATCGATCCGTTTTTCCGGGGACAATCGCCCGACGACCAGCAGTCGCTTTCTTTCGGATGCGCGACGTCGCTCAGCCACCTCGTCCCAATGCGAATCCCTGATACCCACGGTGGTTGGAGCGATCGACTCGGGGGGAACAATCGCCGAGGGAATCGTTTCCATCCGAACTCCGGAAACGCGATTCCCAAATCGCGAACGAAAGTAGTTGGTAACGCCACTCGTCTGGGACACGATCGCTGCCGCTCTCGGATAGGATCGATCGCGTAGATATTCCCACGCTCGATTGAGTTTTTGACGCCGAGGGTCACTCCGCTCGCAAACGATCAACGGTTTTACTTTCCCCCACGCCATGCCTGCCAACACATTATTGGTATCGCAAAAACTGATGCAGACAGCAGGGTTGATGCGTTGGCAAATGCGTCTTAAGGCCACGATACGCGTTCGATTGGCGAACAGGCCCCGAATCCAACCACCTCGTTGACTGGTCAGTCCTAAGCCGATCCTTTGCACACGCGCATCGATCGGGTAGTCGTTGGATTGCGGATACGCGAGGGTGACCAAAGTCGTCGGGTGGGTTTTGGCAAGCTCGCTCGCCAGGTAGCTCATTTGTCGTTCCGATCCTCCGCCGTGCAACCCGTGCATGAACAGCATGATTCGTTGTTGTTCAGGGTTCGGCATGTTCGTGTTCGAGCGTTGTCGGGGTCGAATACTAAGGATGGGGTTCGCGAGAGAATCCTCGGAAAAAGCGGATCTTCTCTGGATTCTACCCCAATTACACTGGGAGTATTCTTTGACGCGGGGCCGGTTCTCTCCCATGGTACACTTTCCCCGCGATATATTTCTAGGCAACGGTTTTGACTTTTGCGAACAGACCTCGTAGCCCCAAGTCCTTCATGCGCTCGCTTCCAGAAAAAAAATCCGATCACGTTCGCATCGTCATGGTCGGTGATATCGTCGGAAAACCAGGGATGACCATCGTGGGCTCCTGCATTTCCGACCTACGTCGAGGCGGGTGCGACCTGATCGTCGTCAATGCAGAGAACGCAGCCGATGGGGCCGGATTGACGCTCAAGCAATACGATCAGCTCGTCGCTGCTGGAGTCGATGCGATCACCTTGGGGGACCACATCTACAAAAAACGGGAGATCGCGACGGTCCTTAAAACAAAAAAGAACATTGTGAAACCTGCTAATTTTCCGGCCAAGGCACCTGGCAGGGATCACTGCATTGTAAAGACCGCGACCGGGATCCCTGTCGCAGTGATCAGCGTGCTGGGGCGGGTCTTCATGCGGCCAGTCAACTGCCCCTTCGAAGCCGTCGAACGCGTGCTTGAGGAACTTCCCAAAGACGTCCGAATCAAAATGGTGGACTTGCATGCGGAAGCCACCAGCGACAAACAAGCCATGGGTTACTTTCTCGACGGCCGCGTCAGCGCGGTCCTCGGAACGCATACCCACGTCCCAACCGCAGATGAGCACATCCTACCGGGAGGGACGGCATTCCAATGCGATGTCGGTATGACGGGCCCCTATCGAAGCGTCTTGGGCCGCGAAATCGAACCTGTTCTCAACACGACTCTTACCTTCGACCCCAATACCTTTCACGTCGCAACCGACGATGTTCGGCTCTCGGCGACATGGTTCGATGTCGATCCCAAAACAGGATTTGCCCACCGCATCGAACGGTTGCAGTGGAAGCTAAACGACGCTTGATTCTTCTTTCGATTCGAATCGTTTCGCTCCAAATCGATAAAACAAGGCAGGGGTCACCAATTGATCCAGCAATGTGGACGAGAGCATCCCTCCAAAAACTACCAACGCGAGCGGATGCAAGATCTCCTTGCCCGTATCCCCAGCACCAAACAAGAGCGGCATCAATCCGATAAAGCTGGTCATCGCAGTCATGAGAACCGGGGTGAGTCGCTCCAAACTTCCCCGAATGATCGTTTCCTTCGAGAACGGTAACCCTTCGACCTCGATCAAATGGATGTAGTGGGACACCATCATGATGCCATTTCGACTGACAATCCCGATCAGTGTGATGAAGCCTACCAAATGCGCTACGGACAACGTCGTGGACCCAATCCAAACCCCGGGCCACTCGTACCACGCTGCATTCTGCAACGACTCCCAACTCGGCTGATTCACCATCAGGAGCATCAGCACAGATCCAAAGGCAGCGAGTGGAATATTGACCATGATTTGAAATGCGGCGGACCAGGAACCAACCGCTTGATGGAGCAAAAACAAAACGGCGACACAGCAAAAGCTACTCAGGAAAATCAAGCGGCGCATCGCATCCTGCTGGGCTTCAAACTGCCCGCTCAACCGCACGAAGTACCCCTGTCGCATCGCAGCGAGCTTTTCGCGGATCGGTTGAATGGCATTTTCGATGTCCCCAACCACTCGCGCGAGATCTCTTCCTTGCACATTGCACGAAACGATCACCCGTCGCTTGCCATCCTCCCGGTTCAACACATTCGGACCGGTCGTATCGATGACATCCACCAATTGACCCAACGTCAATCGCCGCCCGGACGGAGTCTCGATCACCGTCTCATTCACAGTGAAGGGATCCCGCCTCGATTTTTCGTCGTACCAAACGACCAGCGAAGCATACCGATCCTCCTCAAAGATCTGGGAAACCACACGGCCTTGATAGGCAGTTTCCAGCCACTTCGCGATATCTCCAGGTGCCAACCCGTGGCGAGAGGCTTCTTCGCGCCGCACAACCATGCGCACCTGCGAGATCTCTACCTGCGGTTCTACTTGCAAATCGACGACCCCTTCGATGTTTCGCATGGCTTCCTGGATATCAAATCCCGCACGCTGCAATTCTAAAAGATCGCTCCCAAATACCTTGATCGCGACTTGCGAACGGACGCCGCTCATCATGTGGTCGATACGGTGGGAAATCGGTTGCCCCACATTGACTGCCGCTGCCGGGATATATGCGATGCGTTCTCGCACATCCTCGATGATTGCTTCGACAGGTCTACCTCGGTATTCGTAGCCCCACAAATGCGCGATCGGTACGAGCCTCATCAACATCGCCAATGCACCCGGCCTAGCGATCTTGTGCTCGATTAAGCCGACATCGATCTCGCTCGAATTGACCCCTTCGGCATGCTCATCGAGCTCCGCTCTCCCCGTTCGCCTAGCGACCGATAACACCTCCGGAATTTCGAAAAGTGTTTTCTCTACCTGACTCGCGACCCGAACGCTCTCTTCGAGCGAGGTACCCGGGTCCAATCGCAAGGAAACGGTCAGCGTCCCCTCGTTAAGTGTCGGCAGGAACTCCCCACCCATTCCCAAAATCGCCAGGCATGAGATCGCCACGCCGATCGACACCGCCAGCAGCACATAGGTCGACCGTGGCAATGTCCACTCCAGAAGCCGCTTCACGAAGGATTTGGCCCATCGAGCCACTACAGGTTCGGTTTTCTGACCTAGCAACCTACCATGAGGTAACAACCAATAGCCCAACACCGGGGTTAGGGTCAACGAAACGAAGAGCGAACATGAGAGTGCAACCAAGTAAGACAATCCGAGAGGTGCAAACAAACGCCCCTCGAGACCCGATAAAAAAAATAGTGGGAAGATAACCAACACCACGATCGCTGTCGCATAGACGATCGAATTCCGCACCTCGCAGGATGCTTGGTAAACGACATCCCAAATGGGCTTCCGATCCGCGATGCTCTTTTGGTGATTCTCTCTCAATCGACGATAGATATTCTCGATATCCACAATCGAATCATCTACTAAATCACCGATCGCAACCGCGATACCACCGAGGGACATGGTGTTGATGCCCAACCCGAACCAATGGAAAACAATGAAGGTCAACAAGATACTGACCGGCATTGAAACCAATGAACTGACACTACTGCGGAAGCTTCCCAGGAGAACAAAGAGGACCACAACCACCCATATCGCTCCGTCGCGAACCGACTCCATCACGTTCTCGACAGCCGTGCTGATGAATCGCGATTGCCGAAAGATATCCATGTCGACGGTGACATCAGGGGGCAGTTCCTGCTTCATTTCTTCGAGCAAGGCTGCGATCTGTCGATCCAATGAAATCGTGTCCGCTTTCGGCTGCTTTTGGATCGCCAAGATCACCGCGTTGCCCCCGACAAAGGAAGCACGTTGGAGCCCGCCTTCGGAACCCGAGGGAGCGTAGGCATCTCGCTGCCATGACGCTCCATCCCCACGCCGAATGGGGCCCCCAAAACGAACGTCAGCGACATCGCGAATACGGATGGGCACCGGCTCTCGCCATTGAACTGGACTTGACCCAATCTGATCCAGAGTCAATGACTGGCCTTGGATCCGAATCACCGATTCCCGAGGGTTCCGAAGCATCACACCACCACCGGCGAGCGCGTTGGTCTGCACAGCAGCTTCTGTCAATTGCTCCAAGGTGACATTGTGAGCTAACAACCGCTGCGGTGACGTGATGACTTGGTACTGCTTTAGCACCCCGCCCATCACGGTGACTTGAGATATCCCCTTCAGCGCCAACAATCGATTGCGCAACGTGAACTCCCCAAGGCTTCGCAGCTCCATCGCTACCGCTTGGGCTTCACTCTCATCCCGGATCTCTTTCGTCGACCGCAATCCCAACAATAGGATTTCACCCATGATGGAGGAAACCGGGGCCATCACCGGATTGAATGCCGAAGGGATCCTTGCTCGAGCTAACTGCAGTTTCTCAGCAACGATCTGACGATCGACGAGGACATCGGTTCCCCAATCGAACTCGATCCAAACAATCGACAGACCGAGCGCCGAGGAGGATCGAACTCTCTGAACTCCAAGTGCTCCATTCATCACCAACTCGATGGGCCGAGTTACCAGCGACTCCACTTCCTCCGGCGCCAAACCCGGCGCCTCGGTCATGATCGTCACGGTCGGACGATTCAAATCTGGAAAAACATCTACGCTTGCGGTTCGCAAGAGACTGAGGCCGTAGACAGTAGCAACGATGGAAACCAACGCGACGAGCCACCGGTTGTGCAGCGAGAAAAAGATTATCTTGTTGAGCATCTGACTGGACCTACCTCACCGACGCGTAAGCGGTTTGCAATGCGGACACGCGAGAAACCGCAACGGAGTCACCTGGCGCGACCCCCCGTATCACATAAACAAAACGGTCGTCACCCGGTTCGATATCGACAATGCGTCTCTCGATCTCGCCATTAGGTTTTCGAACAAACGCAAAGCTTCGAAGGCCATCATGAACTATCGCCGTCTTTGGCAATACCGCCCGAGGCTCACTCGTTCCGATGATGATGGAGGCTCGTCCGAGCATTCGATCCCGCAATTCCAATTCCTCGGCCCCTTGGATCGCTAACCAAACCGATTGAATCCCAGAGCGGTTGTCGATCGATGGACTTATCCCCACGACCTTCCCTTCGAATTCTTTTTCCGGGTAAGCATTCAAGCGGATCCGAGCTTTCTGCTCCACCCGGACCGAAGCAACATCTCGCGTGGCAACGTAGCCTTGGATTAGGAAATTTCGCAAATCATGGATTTGAAATAAATCCTCACCTGCTCGGGCAACCCGCCCTGGTGTCCCAAGAAAATCCACCACGACACCATCGATCGGCGAACGGAGTGGAAACGTATCCCAGATTTTGCGCTCTTGCATCATCACACGAACCGCATCGTCGTCGAATCCGATCAACTGCAGTTGCCGGTATAAAGTCTCTTGCCGCAGTTGTAAACTTTCGATCTTAGCCTTCAATTCGAGCAAGGTGCGTGGAGAAATCGTCCCTCCAGCCGTCTCCAGTCGACGGTAGGTATTCGACTGCAATTCCAAATCGAGTACGGTCTTTACGAATTCCAGTTGCAGCGCCACCGCCTCAAAGCTGGAAATTTCTGCCAACGCTTGTCCGGCTCGGACCTGCTCGCTTCGATCCACTAGGACTTTCCTAACCGATCCTTGCATCTGCGTTGCGACACGCGTTCGCTGCATCGGTGGCAATTCGACGATCGCATCGACATCCACCACGCGATCAATCGCTCGCTCTTCGACTCTCTGGTATTTGATCTCTAGATTCGCTGACAATGCATCATTCAAAACCAAAACCTGGCGATTCAAGAGACTCGACATTTCATGCGCCCCTTGGACCACCAAACGGTCTCCGGAAAATATTCCCCCCGCCACAAGTTCGATGTACTCGCTCTCTTCGGTTTTCTCGGTCGCGTCGAGCGTATGGGTATGGCTGTTGGCCGTGTATGCAAACCGTTGATCGTCGACCCATACCAATCGCTTTTCGTATTCGGAACCTTGCTTTGTCGCCGCAGTCTCAACAAACACATAATGCGCGATGCCATCACTCCAAACCGCCGATCGTGGAACACTCAATCGCGCTGCCGATTCTCGAGTCTCAACGTACGACTGCCCATTCATCCCCGGCAATACATTGGCTTCGCGGTCATTGTTTTCGATACGGCACCATGCCGAGAATTGCTGGGTTACCGAATCGATGCCGTACGAAATCTTCTCAACGCGAGTCGGGAAACTTTGCCCCGGGAATCCGTTCAAAAAGACATTGGCAAGACTTTGAACTTCGACGCGTCCAACATCTTTCTCCATCAGATGAAGTCTTGCCCATACGCTGGAGTTGTCGATGATCGTGAACAAATGATTGCTCGGATCGACAAACTGACCCAGGACCGCATCCTGTTGCAGCACCGTCCCAGAAATCGGCGCTAAAACCCTCAGGATCTGAGGCTTGACCGGCGATGCCACAGCCTCGGCCGTGGTGGAGGATTCCCCACTCTGGCCGGCATCACTCCACAAGGCATTCAATGCGGCAGCTTTCGACTTCAGCACCCAAAGCTCGTTTTCAACCTGCTTGATTCCACTCTCTGCCTCGATGACTCTCAGTTCGGGAACAGCGCCGCTCCGAACCGATGGCTGCAACAATTCCAATACACGCTGCTGGTTTTCAAGCCGCCGCAATGCTCCTTGATAGTCGAAGTACAACTCCTCCAGTTCCCGACTTTCGAGCTCCGCAAGAACCTGCCCCGCAGTGACATTGTCTCCCGATCGAACGTGGATCTTCACCAACCTCCCGGAAAGACGCGGCGAAGCCCATCCTTCTTGATTCCATGGAGATTCAATCGTGGTGAATGCCAAACTGCGCTGCACATGCTGCATCTGCTTGACCTCCGACGTTCGGACGTCCAGCAAATCTCGCGATAGGGCGGCCAACTGAATCGTGCCTCGCTTTGCGTCAACGGTCGCACCTTTGGTCGGCAATGGTTCATGACCCTCGTGCGCGAATACGGCCATTGCGCTCGACAACCACACGATGACTAGCAAAACACGGGACGTTTGGCCTAGCAAACCACGGAATGTTGGGGAACGATGTATCATCGACCTTCTTCCTGCTGCGTATAGGTATCCGGATCCGGTAGCGGTGTCGCGCTATCCTTCGCCATTCGAACAAATTCATCGATGCATGGGGGGCAGCAGAACGTGTACTTCTTGCCTCCAACCGACCACTCGAATTGAGGATTTGCTTTGGTCTTAGTCACCGGGCAAATCCGATCTCCAGGCTTCGGATTCCGATCATGCTTAGAGCGTATCCCACGATATTTTTGACCGGGAGTCTGGTTGCCGTTGGCCTCGATATCCGCCTCGGTATAAACCCCTCCAGGACGCGTATAAAGAGCCTGCTCCTCGTCATCGGTTGCCTTCGACGGCATCTCCGCATCGGAATGGTCCGCCAAATGCGTCTGGAACGAAAGTCGAAAGCGTTCCCCATCGATTGCGATGTTGGGAATGGTGATCATGAGATCTCGGCCGAGCATCCGATCCGGGAGAGAACCCGTGAAGCACGAGGTCCTTCCCTCCGCATCGCCGGCTTGAGGCTCAGGCTGGAACTCGATCGTGTCGGCTTGAACATCCCCCTCGAGTTGCACAAAACCATTGAGCGTACCAGCGGGCACATCGATCACCCGCGTTTCATCCCGCCCGAGCATATACAGTCGAACTTTGCGGTCTGAGCCAAGGACCGCTTCCACGTGGTAACTATCCTGGCCGAGGGAGACCATAATCCCACCATGTGCCCCCTGATGATGCTCGTGCTCCCCTGTCGGACTGTCACTTCGACTGTCACTTCGACTGTCACTTCGTCCTGCCGTCCCAGTGGGCTTTGCATCCCCACGCTCGCCGCGCGATGCGGTACTCGTCGTTCCGTCCCCCCTATCGCGACTAGCTTGATCGCGACATCCTAAACCGCATGTTGCCGTGAGCAACATCATGAGTTTTAAAAATTTCCAATAGATCGATCGCATGGTTATGGACCTCATTACACCGAGAATTTGTGTGTTTGTGAATGCGACATTGTCCGACCCAGCGCATCGCAACCGTCGAATGTCGAAGCGAATCGCATCGTAGGCGACTCGTAAGCAACCATCGTGGATGAAGCGTCTCAATCCACGCTCAGAATGCGCATCAAATGCGCCAAATGCAGGCGCGGGCCTGCCATGAGATCCGCATCACAACGTCAGCTGGCGATACCTGATGATCCCGGCGCACTGAGGTTGTACCCAAATCCGGTTTCAACAAATGAGGAATCAATACCTGAGAACCCACTTCTAACGGGGACTCGATCGGGTGTACCATTGCAGAAACGCTATGCGATTGGCATTGGCACGAACTCACCCTCCCAAACGCAGGCCTTCCGCGAACAGGCTCGGATCTCCCTGCATTCTCAGATTCCAAATTGATCTGTCTACTGACGCACTTAGGACAACGGCCTGTCGCACTCTCCCCTGTTGGGTTTTGCACTGCATCAGAACGGGTACGCGTTGCGTTCGAGCTTTTTTCGATAGCACTCTTTTTGGGAGCATTGGTCCCCAACGCATTAGTACCAAAATCGCTAACGCGGCAAATCGAATCGCCGATCCAGCGGGTAGCCTCGCTGGAAAAACAACAGCAAGGCCTACCACCCACGATCTGGCCTACGAGCACGGTCAGGATGAGGAGCGGTCGAATCACGGAGAATATTTTTTGGGGGCTACGGGGAAAAACCATACCCTCAGTCTAGCCTTCGTCCCTCGGGGACACCACGTCGCTTTTCCCTACGGCGCACCATTTTCTTCGACAATATAAACATCCACTTGCTGCCCAACTGCGGCCCCGAGCACGTTGGGATCGACCGAGTAGATGACTTGCATGACTCGTGTATCGACGCGCTCACTGACGCTGCCGGTAAGCGATCGTTTGGGGATAACCAATGGTTCAGTACGAACATACTCAATCGGCACCTGCACTTCGGGACGCCCCCTGACGCTAGCAAATGCTTTTGCAGTCGGACTGAACCTCGGTATCTCCGACTCGTCGATGTCGACCCGCAGATGGAGGGGGTCGATCACCCCCAACGTGATCAATGGATTTGGAAGTATCGAAGCGGGGATAAATTCTCCGGCGCGGATCTTCACGCTCAGCACCGTTCCCTGACTCGGAGCGATGATCGTTCGCAACTCCAGGTTCGTTTTCGCTCGCTGAAGGTTTGCCTCGGCTTGTACGACGGCAGCCCGCTGAACCTCGATGCTCGCCGCGATGGGGCGTCCTGCGATCATGTCCAGTTTGGCTTGAGCCTCGCGCACCAGCGCCTCGGACTCTTTCGATTTCGCTTGCGAGATCTCCCACTTCATTCTCCGATCATCGACTTCTTCTTCGGAGTAGGCGCTCGACTGCCGGACTGACTGCGCGCGATCGTAATCCCGCTTGCTAAACTGCTCGCTCGATACCGATTGCTGGTACGTGGCCATCGCCGCTTCCAACCGAGCTTGCAGCATCTGGATTTGTGCCTGCAACTCTTCGAGCTTTGCCCGCTCTCCGGCCAAGTCTGCTTCGGCGACCCCAACGTCTGCTGCTGCGGCTCGCCGGTCCAAGCGGAGCAGGACGGTTCCTTTTTGGACGGTCATTCCGGGGGACACGAACACTTCCTCAACCACTCCGGGCAACTGCGATCCGATCACGGTCGCCTCACCAACCGGTTCAGCGATACCAACTCCGCCGATCGACGCTTTGTCTCTCGTTCGTTTTACCGCCAGGACTGTTCCCGGCGCAGTGGGTGGGACGTTTCGAATCTCGGTCGTGGATTCATGAGGCGTATTCTTTCGGATGAACGAAATCGCGACTGCGAACATCAGGATAGCCGCTAGGACGGTCGCGATCGAAACAACGTTTTTTAGGATTCGATTCATCGGTGCATTCCCAAAGAGGATCGAATGATCATGAAGTCAGCTCCCACGAAATCAGGTCCTCGTTAAAGATTCAAAACGCTCAATTCTTCCATCGGACATCGTTGCGATGCAATCCGCAAACGAATAGATACGATTGTCATGCGTTACTACAATCACCGCTCGTTCGCTCGAGGACGCTACCTCCTTGAGCAAAACCATCACATCGCGTCCTGTCTCCGCATCGAGCGATGCTGTCGGTTCATCGCAGATGACAATGTCTGGATCATGGACCAAGGAACGCGCGATCGCAATCCGCTGTTGCTGCCCACCCGA
>CAIYZV010000162.1 GCA_903930765.1 uncultured Pirellula sp. | reverse complement strand
GGGTCCTCGAAGGCTGGCGGCCCTAAAAAGACTCTGTCCCTTGCGACCTCGATCGAGTCGCCGGGGCGCCAAAAGTAGATCCGAAGCGTCTTGCGGAGGTACCGCTTTTCCCCGCCGGAAGCGACCGTCATTTGGTAGGCATTGGTCAAACCACGGACATCGATGGCGAAAAAATCCACTCGAGGGTCAACATCGGTCCATGTCGCCACTCCCCAAACCGCGTTGTCTTGCTCGGTCCGGCTCAATTTCAACTCCTGGCGAGCGATTTCGACATGGTCCAATAATCGCCCTGGAACGCGTTCTTTCGCCGCAATTGCCTCAATCGCAGGCTGGAGAATCTGGGCATCCATCGCAATGTTTCGCTCCTTGCTGAGGAGCGTAAAACGGGGCACAAAACGAACCGACTCGTACATGACGCGGTTGGGCTCGCTAGGTACAGCCTCAGAATCCGAGGGATCGCTTACCGACGGCGCAAGATCACCGCCCGTGTATCGAACGCGATAAACAATGTACCAAACGGTTTTTCGCTGCATGACTCCCGCTGCGGTTGGAACATCCACCTCAATCAACCTGGCAGGCTTGAATGCGAACTCAACGCCCCAAACAGGATGGCGAAAGGTCACGCCTCGCGATTGCACGAGCAGCGTTTCTGCAGGAGATGCGAAGTTCGGCTCGCTATCCGGGAAATCGGGCGGGGCCCACGCAAGCTCAGGGTGCTTCGCCACAAAATCCAAATCAAACGGTCCCAAGGCCGTGTCTTCGGCATCTTGGTCCGGCGCAACGATGGTCATCACACCAGCCGCCAGCTTGCGCGCAGACAGACCCAATCCCGGATCCTCCTGCGCCGATGCGACCACACTCATTGCGCACAGTGCCCAACCACACAGTGCCCAACCACACAACAATGCTAAAGCCCAACGTTTCACTGGAAAATGCCCCGCGAAATGGACGAACCGACCGAGTTTCCCCGGAGTAAGAACTACTCCGAAGTATAATTCCTGCCCCGTGTCCCGCTCAACCAAAAACCGCAACCCTTGCGCAGTTTTCGCAAACTACCATCCAGAAGCCGGCACACGCCACATTCCAGAGAAAAGGCTCAACAGATGGCCGGTGGAACGCCCCAAAAGCCAAAAACTCAGCCACCCGTCCTCACAATCGTCACCATCGATACCACGGGCGCCAGCGTGCAGCAGTGTGCCAACGTGCAGGTGCAAATCCCGTGGCCACCGAATAGCACGCACTCAAAAGAAAGCTGAGCTAGTAGAAAGCCGAACCCGATGACGCGCTTCGCCCATATCGGATCGCGTCCGGTGCCTGTCGCAACAACATCACAGCACCGCCTCAAAGTCACAGCACCGCATCAAAGCCGCCGCTTCTGTGTAGGCGGCACGTTCATGTTGACCAGCAAAGCCCGTTGACCAGCAAAGAAGATCGACTCTTCGACCAAGGGCTCGAATCCAACGATTCGCTTACGAGAACCACCAAAACCATCCAGGCATTCGCCGCGATGAACTCTCGAAACAATGAGTTCACGCGACGTCTAATTCTTGCGGTGATTATTTCTTGCGGTGGCTATTTCTTGCGGTGGCGAATCCGAGCTCGCATCCGTCGCTTCTTTCGGCCAATCTTT
>CAIYZV010000161.1 GCA_903930765.1 uncultured Pirellula sp. | reverse complement strand
CGGCAGTAACAGCCTCGTCCGAGTGATTCGCTCGCGTGTGTGGACGTTTGTCCTGCTGTATGCCGCTGGTTCGCTCCTGTTGCGATTTGCGCCCCTGCCTGAGAACTTTGCGACGTTTGGTGCGCTGGCTTACTTTTGCGGGATGATGTTGTCGGGGCCGGCACGGTGGATTGTCCCTGCAGTCTCGCTATTCGTCGCGGATTGCATCGGGCACTTCCTCAACATTCCGGGCATGGGCTTTTATCACATCCCAACCATGCTCTTGAACTATGCGGGTATGGCTGCTTTTGGGGCGGTCGGGGCCGTGACCGGTTGGCTATGGAAGCGGCGAAACGTTTCGAGCCAGCTGGCGCTCGCGACGTTGCCGGCGAGTGTCATCGCAGGATCCGCACTGTTCTTTATCATCAGCAATTTTGGTGCGTGGCTTGACCCTCGTATGGGTTATGAATCGTCATTGAGTGGATTGATGAACTGCTACTGGATGGGTCTGCCCTTCTGGCGGTCGTCGCTGGCGAGCGATTTGGTGTTTGGTGCCGGCTTTGTGATGCTAGCCTGGGCCATTTGCAGTCGATTGGCGACGCGCGTCCAGACGCGATAGCTTGCGGGGATTTTCTGGTCCCAAACCTGGGTATTTGTGGCGTGGCAATGCAACGAGTAAAGAGGTTGCACTAGCGGATACCATCCATTTGCATCAGACCGCTGGAAACTTGGCCGTACAACATCAGGTCAGCACAGGGCAAACATCGAACCACGTTCTACCTTGTTGCTCCATCCATTCGCTGCATTGTATCGGTCCCCAACCTCCTGCTTCGTAGGTGGATAACGTTGGTGCAGCGGGGCTCTTCCAGGCGGAGATGATCGGATCGATGATCCGCCATGCCTGTTCGACTTCGTCGCTGCGCGCGAAAAGCCCAGGATCGCCCGCCATGGCATCGAGCAGCAATCGCTGGTAGGCATCCGGCAATTCTTTCCCGCTGGAATCGAAACGAAAATCGAGTTCGCTGAGCCGGAGTCGCATGTCCGAGTCTGGTACTTTGGACTGGAAGAATAGCTGTACGCCTTCTGCGGGTTGGATTTGGATTACCAGCCGATTGGCTTCGGGGCGATACGATTTCTGCTCACCGAAAAGCATGTGTGGGGGTTCTCGGAACTGGATTACGATTTGGCTGGAGCGGCAGCTCATGCCTTTTCCGCTGCGCAGATAGAACGGAACGCCTCGCCATCTCCAGTTATCGATATAGAGTTTGAGAGCTGCAAACGTCTCGGTTTGGCTACCTTCGGGTACGCCTTCCTCTTGGGCGTAGCCGGCATACTGACCGCGGATACCGAACTCGGAAAAATCGCTCCCGCGGTAGGGTCTGACCGCTTGGAGCACTTTGACTTTCTCATCGCGGACGAACTCGCCAGTGTACCGAACGGGGGCTTCCATGGCGGTGACCATCATCAACTGGAAGATGTGGTTTTGAAACATGTCCCGTAGAACACCTGATTTGTCGTAGTAGTCTCCGCGACGCCCGACGGTGACTTCTTCGGCAACGGTGATTTGGACGTGATCGACGTAGTTCCTGTTCCAAAGGGGTTCGAAGATAGTGTTCCCGAAACGAAGCACCAAAATGTTTTGAACGGTTTCTTTTCCTAGGTAATGATCGATGCGGTAGATCTGGTCTTCGCGAAACGTTTGATGGATCGACGCGTTGAGGGCTTGAGCGCTAGCGAGATCGGTGCCGAATGGTTTTTCAATAACCACCCGACGATGGCCGTGTGTGTCGATATTCAGTCCGGCTCTGCCCAGTTGTTCGACTGCTGACGCGTAAAGTTGGGGCATCGTGGAGAGGTAGTATGTGCGATCGGTGGTTTGCGACTTTTCGATCTCGGTCAAAAACGCCGACAACTTATGAAAGTCTTCCTCGTTTCCAATGTCACCAGGATGGTAGTAAATTTCGTTTGAGAACGCTTTCCAGGAATCGTTGTCGAACTCTCCTTTGACGTACTTGGCAGTAGTTTCGGTGAGTTGATTCCGCCAGTCTTCGGACGAAAAAGGGCTGCGAGAGACCCCGACGATCCGTGTTGGCTTGGGTAACCGCCCACGTTGGAATTGGCGGTAGAGAGCGGGAATCAGTTTGCGACTGGTCAAATCGCCCGATGCACCGAAAATCACCATGGTGTGTGGCATTGTTGTTCTATCCATTCTTCGTCAGAATCCTCCTTCGTCAGAATCCTCGGTTGCGTTCCCGTGCGGACGCAGCGCCTCGGCGGGATCGATCGTTGACTAGTCGCACTCGAGACTCTGGTATTGTGTCCGACATGCGGCGGTCGCACAACACATACAAGCACTTTGCGGATTGAATCCTACGATGGAACCATGTTTGTTTTTGGTCCGGCATGCGCAATCGGCGAACAACGCGCAAGACGAACGGTATCGCATCCCTGACCCATCGATCACGAAACTTGGCCATGCCCAGTCCGAGCGGTTGGCGGAAGCCCTCGCAGACCTGCGATTAACCATCTTGGTAACCAGTCCGTTCCTTCGTTCCATCGAGACGACACGCTGGGCTGCAGCGCGTACCGGTTTGGTGCCTCGAATCCATCGCGATATTTTTGAGCAAGGGGGGTGCTATCGAGGGTACGCGCCGGGGGAGAGGATGCCGGAGAAAGGGATGGGGCGATCGGAATTGCAATCGCTCTGCCCGGGATGGCATATCGATCCGTCCATTGCCGAGACGGGCTGGAACCAACTCGATCGGTACGAAGGCCGAGCGGAAGCATTTGCGAGGGCGAGGGGTGTGGTGCGTTGGTTTGAATCGACCGATTGGTGCCAGCAGGACCGCGTCGCTATGGTGATCCATGCCGACTTCAAAATGAGGTTGCTCGAGGCGATGCTCGACCGCGAGGATTTAGAATCGCATTTGGGCGAGGTGGTCAATACCTCGATCACGCGTCTATCGCGATCGGGGTCCGGATGGAAATTGGACTTCTGGAACTCGCACCAGCATTTGAGCCCGGACATGATCACTACGTAGTCCTGCGGAACGGGTTTGGCACGCTCGGTTCTCAGGTGAAGCGAAATGCATCTCGGAGCAACTTCAAGCTCTTCGGGACGGCGGTGCGGTAGTCTTCTTTACCTTCGAATTCGAGCGAGATCCAGCCGCGATAGTTGTGCTTGCGGAGCATGCCTGCGATCCGTTGGTAGTCGAGATCGAGTTCATACCATTCGCCTCCGCCGTAATAGGTTTTGGCTTGGACCAACGCCGCTCTCGGCGCTAGCTTCTCTAGTTTCTCATAGGGGTTTTCCAAAAAGTTTCCTGTGTCTAAGGTGACTTGGAGCCAAGGCGAATCGATGGCATCGACGATTCGAAGAACTCCTTCGGGGGTCAGTCCTAATCCCCAGTGGTTTTCGAGTCCCAAAACAACGCCGCATTTTTCGGCCGATGGGAGGCAGCGTTCGAGGGCGTCGATCACCCAAGGGAATCCGTCTTCTTCGGTGTAACCGGGCAACGGTGGTTCGATCCCGCGATTGGCCATGAGTTCGTCAAAGTTCTTGCTGGTTCCCCAGCGTCCGGTGTTGACTCGCATCGTCGGTATCCCGAGTTTGTAGCAAAGTTCGATTTGCCCGATCGTGAGTTCGATGTTCATCCGTCGAACTTCCGGGTCCGGCGACACGAAGCCTTGATGCGTGGACATGCCGTAGAGAGGTAGTCCAGCGAGCAACGCGCGGCGCTTGATGGCTTGGCAGGCCGCATTGCTGAGCATTTCGGTTTGCGAGATTTGGTAAAGCAGGATCTCGACCCCATCGAATCCGGTTTCGCTCGCGTAATCAATGCACTTGGTGACATCTTTGAACTCATCGTTTTTGAATCGCCAAAGGGAGTAGGTGGAGATCCCGATAGGGGGCGAGACGCGAGCACCAGATTTCGCGTCGGTTTGGGGAGCAACGGCCAAGGCTCTCGGTTCGGAGAATGTTGCCGCCCCGTGGACCGAAGCGATGGCAGCGGAGGATGCGAGCCATTGATGAAATCTTCGTCGATGAAATTCGCGTCGATGCATGATGGTGTCTCAGTATTTATCTGGGTATTTGTCTGGGTATTTGTCTGGAATCTTGGGGTGAGTAGTACACGAGTTTTCTCGGATACTGGTTTCTAGGATAGTTCGAGGAAGTTCTGCAGGAGACTCAAGCCGTTGCTTTGACTTTTTTCTGGGTGGAATTGGGTCGCGTAGACGTTGTTGCGACGGATCGCTGCGCAAAACGGTTGCCCGTAGTCACTTTCCAGCCAAACGTCCTCCGCATGCTTTGGAGCCGCAAAATAGCTGTGGACGAAATAAAAATAGGGAGAGTCGGGGATACCGGCCAGAAGCGGGTCATCGGTACGCGTCGAATGCACCCGGTTCCACCCCATGTGGGGAACCTTAAGGTGATTAAGGGAAGTTGAAAACGGAAACCGCACGACCTCGCCCGGGATGATCCCAAGTCCCCGATATTCCCCACCTTCGTAGCTGGTATCGAAAAGCAGTTGGAGCCCCAGGCAGATTCCGAGGAACGGCTTGCCGCTTTGAGTCCAGTCCCGAACGAGGGGGACCAGGTGTCTACGTTCAAGCTCGGCGATCGCGTCGCGGAACGCGCCCACCCCGGGGAGAATCAAGTGGGATGCGTGGGAAAACGATTCCGGATCGCTGCTGACCAGCGGTTGTCCACCCACGCGCTCAATGGCTTTCTCAACGCTTCGGAGGTTTCCCATCTGGTAATCGATGATCCCAACGATTGGTTTCATGAATTTCAATTTGACTTCTGGGGTGAAACGTGAAAAAATCAGAATGGTTACAAGGTGTCTCGAAACGAGACGCACCGCGTCTGACAAATTGACAGCGAAAAAGGCTAGGGGCAGTACCCCTGGCCCAATTTTGTAACAAGAATTTACTCGGTTTGTAGCGAGAACTTCCAGGGAGGGAACTGAAGTGGATCGAAAAAGTTCAGGACTGGTCCCAAAAGCACGCCGAATCGCGAAATTCTCTTCAAAAAATTCCGGTGCCAAAAATGTTCGGGGTTCTGGTCCGGAAGTTGCTCTTCACTATTTCGTCGACTTCGGGAAGAAGATGTGAACCAATCCAAGGTTCCCATCGTCGAAATTGAAGATCGATTGACCGAACGAGTCAGGCCCGTTGGTTAAAGTTGCTTGTTGGTTAAGCAAGCACGTGAGCCGACGGGAACTGAATGGCATCCAACGCCAATCCAAGTTGGAGGGCTTCAACGACTGGAGCGTGTTCCTTTAAGTCATACCATGTGCGGCGGTGAAAACCGCAGGGATCGCTGGGTTGGCGTGTTAGGCAGGAAGCGAGGAAAGAATGAATAGCGACTATCGAATTGGACTTATCCGGGAACTACGTGATCAGCAGGTGCGTTTTGCTCCTCGAGCAAAGCGTAGCGAACAAGCGGATCGAGCGGAGAAGCTATTGTCGGAACTGGAGCCCTCGAAAGAGTATCCATACGACTTTTTGTTCTTCCGGGTCACCTCCGTGCGGCCTGATGCTAGCGGTCCTCGTTTGATCAAAGGGGATGACGCGCTGCACGATCTGCGGTTGTTCGTTGAAGACATTACCGACTCGATGAATCTTAGGTTGGAGGAAGCCAAAGAGCCAGTCCACACCGTGGAAGATTTGAGCAAGATGTTCAATGTTTCGACGAAGACTATATCGCGTTGGAGAGACCAAGGTCTCGTGTCGCGTCGGTTTGTTTCCGAGGGGCGAAAGCGTGTGGGATTTCTGCACTCGAGCGTGGAGCGGTTCGTAAAGTTGAACCGCAACCGTGTTCAGAGAGGTGAGCGGTTTAGCCAAATGACCGATTCCCAACGGGATGACATCATCGACCGCGCACGTCGGATCGCAGCCACGGGGGCCAATCTCTCGGAGGTAGCTCGCACGGTTGCCGAGGAAGTTCAACGCAGCGTAGAAACAATCCGCTATACGATCAAGAACTTCGATGCAAAATATCCGAGCATGGCCGTTTTCCCCGAGCAAAAAGAAGTGCTCACCGAAGAGGACAAGCGGGCGATGTACCAGCAGCACATGCGGGGTGTATCCACCGTGGTTCTGGCGAAGCGTTACAAGCGTGCTCGAGGTAGCATTGTCCGTCTGCTCAATGAGCAACGGGCAGCCAAAGTTTTCGAATTGGCCCTCGACTTTATTCCGAATGCCGATTTCGAGAACGATGCAAATATCGAACTGATCATGGCGGAGATGCCAAAGCCAGCCGAAGCCACACGCAAGGTTCGTGCTCCGAGCGGACTGCCTCCGTACTTGGCCTCCTTGTACGAAGTCCCATTGCTGAACCGCGAACAAGAGTACCATCTGTTCCGTAAGATGAATTACTTGAAGTTCAAAGCGTGCAAGCTTCGAGACCAATTGGACCGATCCGCTCCACTGGTCAGTTTGATGGACCAAGTCGAAAAGTTGCACGAAGAAGCCCAAGTGGTGAAGAACAAGATTGTTCAAGCCAATTTGAGATTGGTGGTGTCCATCGCCAAGCGTCACTCGGGGCCTTCCGACGATTTCTTCGGCTTGATCAGCGATGGAAATATGTCCTTGATTCGCGCCGTCGAGAAATTCGACTACTCGCGTGGATTCAAGTTCAGCACCTACGCGACGTGGGCCATCATGAAGAACTTTGCTCGGTCGATTCCCGATGAGTTCAAGCATCGCGAGCGATTCCGAACGAGTTCTGACGAGGTCTTCACAACCCATCAAGACCAGCGTGCGGACAACGTGTTGCAAGAGATCCACCAGGAAATGCGCGAGCAACAACTGGGCAAGATCTTGCACGTGCTCGACGAACGCGAACGGCAAATCATCGTCCGGCGATTTGGGCTCGATCGCGATCGAGAAGCTCGAACGCTGAAAGAGGTTGGTGAGGAACTGGGTGTTACGAAAGAGCGAATCCGGCAGTTGGAAATGCGGGCGCTCGATAAACTCAGGATCGCCGCTGAGCGCGAGCACATCGACGAACCGGAATAACCCAAGCCGGCTCGTCCGATTGAGCAATGAATCCAATACTAAGAACCCGTCGGTCACGATCCGGCGGGTTCTTTTCGTTTGCCTACCATAGATGCTCTTAGGAACGGTTCAATGCGGTATGAAAAGATTGCTCTCGGCTTCGCGGAATTGATTCACGATTGATTCGCAGGAGTTGCCCGATGCGAAGCAAGAGACGATCGGGTAACCCCGTTCCATCGTGGACGGTGCTGGTGGGATATCTGCGTAGCGAACGCCAGCATCAAGTTCCTGCAGCGAACCGTGCCACCGATTCCTCCACCACGATTCCAACAGTTGCTCGTCGATACGCTGGTCGCGTTGCGCATAGAAGATGCATTTGCCGATCGTGCAACTTGTTTTTTGGGGATCGCTTTCTCCCTCATCCCGATGTATCGATATCGGGGACTCCCCGAGCGATTGCACATGCCATTCCACCAAACTGCTCTTCGGTTCCTGAACGTCCGCTCCGAGGATTGCTATCCGACCCAATGCATCGAGCAATTCCATGCTTGACGACCACCGAGGATTAATTTCGAGGAGTGACAGATGATCTTTGGAAACAATAAAGTCAGCCTGCCAGAGCCCGCGGTGTCCCACGTCACGACGTACCAGGTCTCCAAAGCGATCGAGTTGCTGCGCGAATACCAGTGGCAATGCGATAGGGCTGATGCTTCCACGATAACTGTAGGGTTCTGGTCCCCAAACATCCTTTTGCGTGAGACTCAGTGCCGAGCCTAGCGTGTGATTTCGGACTGCATCGCTAAGGAAGGAGACACCGATGGAGATTCCGTCCAAGCGGCGTTGCCAGTAGTGCTGTGGCTCTTCGTCGAATTCGGTTGTGCTCGAGAACGATTCAACGACGATGCCGATGCCCCCGGCTCCCTTTCTACGTTTTCGGAGCCACTGTGCGTTCTGCGATTCGGCAGGAAGGCTGGAGTGATTAGCTTCCGGTGGACGAGAAAATCGCGTTTCGGGAAATCCGATCCCAGCGCAAAAGGCCCACGATCGCCAATTTTCGAAGTCTCGTAATTCTTTCAGCATCCATCCGGTGACTCCGCATCGAAGACCGTGCGACCGGAGCCGATCTACAAGTTCGGGGCGGTGTTCCATACCGCCCGCGAGCAGCATGGGCGTACCGTTCCAGTGTGGGTTTCGCCACAGTTCTTCGGAACCGTGTAAGGCGTCGAGTTGGCCGGTTTTCGAGCAGTCGATCAAATCGCGATCGACGAAAAGATCGTATGCATGCGGTTGGAATCCCGCTCGTACTGCGCATTGGGCTGCTGCACGGCAGCTGGCGCCGAGGATAACGATGGACGTGTCGGGGCCGCTCGATGTCATATTCCGCTAGCCGCGGGTTTGGAATCCGAAGGGCTCGGCGTCTCGTTGCTTGCCGGTGAAGGTGTTGTGCTGCGGGCGTCTGGTACATCGATCGTCCAGCAACTCACTTCATTTTCCAAAGCGACAATCAGTCTTAAGTCTTGTTGGAATGGAACAATCGACGCGGCGAGGATTCGTGAATCGAAGGAGACTTGGTCGACAATCCGCAGATCTCCAGTGAACAGATGCAGGATACGATTCGGTCCGGTCGCAATGCCGTAAAGATTGCCGTCCGCCAACCTTGTGGCTCCCAACAATCTCGATTGCTCGGGGCGAACTGTGAGTGGGCGATGAATGATCGGTTGGTAGGCGGGGTTGGAAATCTGGATTCCCGTTTCACCGGTGAGGAGACGCGACAGCGAAATTGTCAAAGTTTGGTTTCCGTGTTTCCCCCAAAACCATGCGCCTGGTTCTGGGCGGGTTGGCAGTTGATTCAGTCGAGCTTCGATCGGTTGATCGTTGAGAGATCCGCTTGCGGCGTTTGCCAAGTTGCCGATGCGGGTTAGGTGCCCTTTTTGGCCGACAGCATTCCATTCAGCGACTTGGCCGTTGGCATCCAGGCCCGGTGCGATCGACACCAAAGGCTCATTCAAAATCCCATCTTTTCTCTGTTCGTTCTTTGGATTGATAACCAGCAATCGAGATTGGTCGGTAGCCAATACCAAACTGGATTCCTTGGCGAGTGACGTCCAGACGAAAGCGTTCGGGGATTCGCCGATTTGTGTGTTGTAGGTAGTCGCTGCGTTGGATGATTGAGTTGCGTTTACGGCAGGGACTGTTGCAGGCAACGGCGACGGAATCGGGGCGATCCAAAATCGGGGCAAGCCTTCGGGAATGACGGCGACCCAGGAATGGCTCCACGGGTCGATGCTCGCGTGGATTCGTTTCGCCCCGTCGGCTTGTTCGGATTCAATCGAACCGATCGCGTGTCGTCTGCCGAACTCGTCAACGACATAGAGTTTACCGGTATCGTCGAGCACGGACATTACCGGCAGATTGGATTGGCCTTGGAACGGGATCTTTCGTTCGGAGCTTCCGGATGCGGATGTATTCTCTGGGTACCAGATTCCTCCGGCGCTTAGAATCGGGTCGGAAAACTCCGCCTTCCAATCGCGGCGCATACCGTGGAGCGAAAACTGGAATTCCCGGATCGCAGGTAGCTTGGCCGTTTGTTCTTTATCGATGGCAACACGATGAAGAGCACCTATGTAGCGAGCTTGGTTGTCGGCGTCCTGCTGCAGTTGTCGGCTTGCGAGATCTTCCTCGGCGATCAACCTTTTTACAAGGTTCGGGATGGCTGAGACCGTTGCCGGTGTGATCACATACTCGGAGACTTGAACGCGTCGATTCCGATCCATCACGACTATGCTAGGTTCACTTGGTGTTTTGAAGAGTGAATCGGAGATTCCCGTACGGTCCACCGCCAACGGGAGATCGCAGTTCCATTTCTTGATGGCTTCAGGCAACGATTTGGCGGTTTCCCTCCCAACGAGAAAGATTTGGCATTGAGGAGCGAGTTCCTCGTCGACCAAAACCTTCTGGATCTTCAAAAGGTCTTTGGTAAACGCCTCGCTCGCTGGGTCTTCGCCGATCCAGCAAAGAATGCTGATAGGACGTTTGGGTTCGGCGGAATCCAACAGGCGTTCGCCGCGAGAATCGTTCAAATCGAAAGGCGGGATGACTTCGCCTAGGATTTTTGTGGAGGCAATCGGTGGAGGCATTACGAATCGACGCACTGAAATGTCTTCGGTTCTGGTGGGAACCTGCCACTCGCTCCAGTCGATCGGTTGGTCGATTTTTGGCGAAATGATATCGATAGTGCAACTGACGCCTTTAAGTTCCTCCGCGGACTGGCCTGGATAAAAAAATTGCGGAGGTAGATCCATGGTTCGCAATGTTTTCAAGTCGCGATCGATTCCGAGAATCCAGCGCAGATTCGACTTGTCGATCTGGACCCGGTCGCAAACTCGTCCATCGATGGTCTCCGGTTTTAGCAGCGATATCTTGGTATCCGCTCCTGTCAATTCGCTGAGCGATCCGCGAGAAAGCAGCAACTCGATTTGGATCGGCATGCCAACGGGGTCGGCAAAGAGCCCACCGAGGTTGTCTTGTTGAAGCCAGTCGAGATCGATGGTTTCGGGCAAGGGACGAACAAGCCGTTGGTTGGGAAAGGGGTTGGTAGGTCCCGAGCAAATCGCTTCCCAGTTGGTGCTGGTCCAGCAACCGCGAGCGCCATGGGCAGAGATCGCAAGACGGTTCGGGCGTTCAAAGGCTACTCGAAACGGGGATGAAAACGGGGCTGTGCCAGGAACCGAGATGGTGAGTTGGGCTTGGTCCGAGTACTTGTTAGCGTCTCTGTAGACGCGAAGGGATTCCTCTAATAGTTGTTTTGCATCTTCCGGTGCCCCCTTGGTTTGAGTACCGAGAGGTGGTTTTTGGGCACCGCTGGCTTCCGCTGGGTTTGGAACGGCGAGTCGTTCTGCAGAGGCTGCGTCATTCGATGCATTGGAATCGCTCTTGTTACAGCCGGACAGAACGCTAAGTCCGGCGAATAAAGTGCCCCAGGTCCATCGAGTTACTTGGTCGGGAATGAGGATGAGTGGCATTAGGTTGACTTTAGGGAGTTCAGAATTGCATCAGAAACTGCCAAGGATTTTGTGCTGAGGTCTCCAATAGCCGGAGCGACTCATCCCGGGGGCGATGCGAATTATAGGGGCGACGCGAATTATAAAGGTATTCGCTCAACGGTTGCAGCCACCTATCAGAACTCGACTTTGCTAGCGTTGGCAAAAATGAATCTTCGGCTAGTGTTTGCTGACAGGAATGCCGAAACCAGGACATAAGGGTTGCTCTCTGGAGACCGTAGGTTTCTTTGGCGGCGGCAGCTGTGGTCAGAGGCCACGAGCAACCTCGGAATGACAACTCCCATGAGCTCGGATATTCCATGAGACTCGTCGATAGCGTCAAAAGGCGACAACGCGGGAGCTATCGTTGGTTGGGCTGCCGTTTTATAGCCCTTTTGGGAGTATTGATCGGGGTTGGTTTGTCCTCGGGTGGTTCAGAACTCCGGGCTCAGCCGATCGAACTTGCTCTGAAATCTTCCCGAAGTGAAGGGGTTGAGGGTACGAGCAGCCGCGAAGCGAAGATTGCTGCTATACGGGCAATCCCCTTTGATCAATTGACGCCCGACGCATCCCAGAGGCTGCGAGCCATTGCCGAGGATGCGAGTTATTTCCGGCGGATGCCGACTCAAACGGTCGAATGCGATCCGGAGATGTACACGTTTTTGGTGCGGCATCCTGAGGTTGTGGTCAACATTTGGGATGTGATGGGGATTACTCGTGTCACCTTGGACCGCATCGGTGAGTATCAGCTGAGCGGCGACGATGGAGCTGGGACCAAGTGCAAGATGGACTTGGTTTACGGTAGTGACACGCTCCATGTGTATCAGTCGAATGGTGGCTATCAAGGAAATCTTTGGGCCAGGGAGCTCAAGGGCCGCTGCGTGGCGGTATTGCATAACCGCCCTGTCAAGTTGGCGGATGGTCGTCCCGGCATGATGGCTTGGATGGATGCCTTCATGAAATTGGATAACGTCGGTGCTGATTTGGTAGTAAAGACATTAGGTCCTTTAGTAGCAAAGACCGCAGATCATAACTTTGTTGAGTGCGCGGGCTTCTTCTCTCAGATCTCGCAAACGGCGCGCACGAACCCACAAGGCCTCGAGCAGGTTGCCCAGCAGTTGCACAACGTCTCTCCGAAGGTGCGAGAGCAGTTCATTAAAACATCGGTCGCGGTTGCCTTGCGAGCGTCAAAGAATGTGTCTTCAAACCTGCCCGCGGGCTCATTGGATGTTTCGTCTACGCGACGACTCGCGCAGGCCAAGGGTGACCTAGGAAGCCCGGTTGCAGATGCCAAGGAGCGAGAGACGTTTGAGTCGCGAGATGACTCTCCGACGCTTCGACTGATCCATGAAGACAATTCGTCCGACCTGCCTGGCATGCCGAAATAGTTAACCCGGTAGTTGCTGCCGCGTCATCGCATGAACATTCCTGGGGTGCAATAACGCCGAGAGCTATCCGTTTCCGGATAGCTCTTTTGCGTTTTAGGGTTACCGTGAGATCAACACAGGAACTTTTGTCTGCTGAGCTTTTCTAGAAGAGCTCATCCAAGATTTGGTCGAGAGCGCTGGTGAGCTCTGCATGGTTCTCCTTGGACTCCGTATCCCCAGTGTTGGCGGTTGACCAGTCGAACCAGGTATCTGGTAGAGCTGGTCCGAAGTCGTTTCCGATTCGAGCCAAAGCGTTGTCGAGTGACTGAGCTTTGGTGACACCGCTGGTCGCTGCGGCCATGGACCGTTGGATGGTTCCACTGGAGTTCGACGATCCATTGGTTGGGGCGGGAGTGCTCGAGGCGGAGATCCAAAGATCGTCACCGGCGCCTTCGCCTTCACCTTCACCACTTCCAGACTTGCCGCCCGAGTTGATGAAAGTGATCACGGCGAGGACGTCCAAAGGTCCGATGAATCCATCGCTATCGACATCGAGGTACGGTGGTACGGCAGTCGGTGGCAACGGCGGACGGCTTGGCAATCCCGAGTTGACATAGTTGACGATCTGGAGAACGTCGATCGGCGATACGAATCCATCATCATTCACGTCGTACCGATTTTTGGGATTGGTATACGGGTTGTTGCTGATGGTGATCATGTAGTCTTCGACTTCACCGTCGATGGCTTCACCGATTGGTGAGTTAATTGCGTTCTGATCGCTGCTGAGTCGGATTCGGGCGGCGATCGGAGTTCCCGTCTTGCTTCCGGAAGGAACATTGAACGTAATCGGAGTGTTGACGCCGTTTACGATTCGGCCAGGGATATTGAGCCGTTCGCTCGAATCGAACACGCCGTTTCCATTGAAGTCCACCCAGGCACTCGCGTAACCCGGTCGAGCTATCGAGATACCTTGGACGGTCAACTGCATGGTTCCATTGAACCCGGCGATGATGGATCCGAAGGTTACACCATCGTCGAGGTCACCATCTGGAATCCGAGCATCGGGATCTGCGGTGACGGTGGCACCGAGTGAGAATCCATCGACGATCTTGTGGCGAGGTCCGTTGTTGTCACGCTTGCTAGCGTATGCAGGATCCGGTGCATCACCGTAATCGAAGCCTTCGCCTAGGAAGATATTGATCAAGGTTTCGCCATTGAGCTCGGAGGCACGCATCGCGTTACCAGCCTTGTCGCGGATGCCGGATACCGACTCCGAACCGACGCCAGAGATGCCTTGGGATCCTTCGATGAAGACCCGGTTGCCGAGCAATGTGGTATCGATGCCGGTCAGGTTAGCCGCGATCAAAGCATCCGAGATAGCTTCGGCAACTTGACTGGTGTCCTTGACCGTACCCAAGTTGATTGCGATAGGATTGGTTATCACGCGGCCTGGAACACCGACCACTTCAAGTACCGTACTGGTGGCTTGAATGCGGATGTCAGCGTCGGTTCCAACCGCGATATAGCCACCCGACGTGAAGCTAGCGGTGAGTCCGAGACCGGCTCCGTTAATCGCAGCGACGATCAGCCCAGCTTGTTGATCCACCGAAGTGGTATTGAGCGGAACCAAGGTGTTTCCAAGGGTGACGACACCATCCGAATCGAGTTCGAAGACAACCGTCTTATCGCCGCGTTGGATCGAGAATCGTTGGCCATCGCGGAGGTTTTCAGGTAGTCCATTGTTGGTTGGGATACGGAGCCCATAAACAGGGGTGATTCCCGTTGCACCCGATGAGGTGACTCGGCTGTCCTCGGCAACAAACCGGATCAGGTTGCTTCCTGTGACCTGCATGCTACCGGAACCGATCGACTGGATCGCCAACTTGAGGTTGACCGAGGCTACGACGTTGGTGATGCGTTCTGCCAAAGCCTCGGGTGGCTCTTGGTTGGAGAACCTAACGGCGACGTTTCCAGTGCGAACCTTGTCGTCGTTATCAAACTCGAACGTCACGCGTCGGAATCCATCGTCGAGTCGGAAGATGGTTCCGTCGACAACGGTATTGGTGAATCCATCGATGGAGGCTGGAACACGAAGCTTCAGGCCGGTATCGATTTCGAAGTAGTTTGGAGT
>CAIYZV010000160.1 GCA_903930765.1 uncultured Pirellula sp. | reverse complement strand
TAATGCGTGCTTGCCTCGGGGGCATCCGGGGCACTTGCCAATCATCCCCTCTCCCTTCCTGTCATTGGTCTACCTGTCATTGGTCTACCTGCCATTGGTCTACCCGCCATTGGTCTACCCGCCATTGGTCTACCCGCCATCGGTTTATTCGAGGAGTTTCATCGTGAGCAACGTTTATCGTACCCGGTTTTCGAAGTTGCGGTCTGCCAGGATTTTGTTCGCAGCGGCTCCGCTGATCGCTGGTGAATTACTCAATGTCGAGATGTTAGGCCCCGTGCGGCTTACTTCCTCATGCATGGCGACGGAGCCGACGGGCCCAACAACGGCACCCGAGTCCCATTATGCGATCAAGGATCTCGACGGGCATTTTCCATTTGCAGTGCCTGAATCCAAGGAAGCGTGGGAGGTTCGGGCGAGCGAATTGCGCCAGCAGATGCTCGTGTCGTTGGGGATGTATCCCATGCCGACGATGGCACCGATGAAACCGGTTGTCCACTCGCGGCGCGAGATGGATGGGTACGCGATTGAGAAGGTTTTCTTCGAGAGCTTACCAGGACTTTACGTCACTGGCAGCCTTTACACGCCGACCCGCAAACTCGCCGAGGGTGAACGTTTGCCAGCAGTTCTTTGCCCGCACGGGCATTGGCCAAATGGTCGCTTTTATTATACCAACGATGGTGAAATGAAGCGTGAGCTTGCGACGGGTGCAGAACGATTCGAGTCAGCCGCTCGCAGTCCCCTACAAGCCCGTTGCGTGCAGATGGCGAGGATGGGGATCGTCGTGTTTCACTATGACATGCTGGGTAATGCCGACTCGAAACAAATCAGTTCGGAACGTGTGCATGGCTTTGGGAATCATGGTCCCAACCCAGAAGTCGCCGCGGGGAAATGGCTTCTCTATAGCCCAACCGCCGAAGGAATGCTTCAAAATATTATGGGGATGCAAACGATCAACAGCATTCAATCGCTCGAGTTTTTGCTCCAGCGATCCGACGTCGATCCAAAGAGAATCTCAATTACCGGAGCCAGCGGTGGAGGCACTCAAACATTTGTCGCTTCTGCGATTGAGCCTCGATTCGCAGGTGCGTATCCCGTCGTCATGGTGAGCACCTCCATGCAAGGTGGATGCACCTGCGAGAATGCTGTTGGATTGCGAGTAAATACTGGCAACGTAGAGCTCGCGGCCCTGACTGCGCCTCGTCCGTTGGGAGTCAATGCCGCGAACGATTGGACGCGCGATATGGCAAAGGATGGATTCCCAGAACTCAAAAAATTGTACGGTTTGTACGGAGCCGCAGACCGTGTGAGTCTTCATAATGCCACGCACTTTCCGCATAACTACAACCATGTCACGCGTGTGCCGATGTACGCCTTCATGAACCGATTGTTCGGACTCGGCATTGAAGAACCCATCCTGGAACGGGACTTTCAAGTCCTCAAAGATACCGACATGACGGTTTGGGACGAATCGCACCCAAAACCACCTGCAGGGATCGAGTTCGAAGCAGATCTGCTCCAGCGATGGGCCAACGATGTCGCGGCCAAGGTCGATGCGTCGCCTGAGATTCGAAAGCAAGGTTGGAAGACAATATTAAGTCCTGCCGTGCAAGTCGCATCCACCCTCAAGGTTCAGCCGATGGAGCCTAAGGAATTTCTTGGCAAAATGATAGAGCACACCTCGATCGTAAACGCCGACAACGAAGTGGTTGGAAAATTATTTCGAGTGGTCGCAGGTGAATCTGATGCATCCAACGCTAAATCGCTTCAACTCGTGGCCGATGGATCGCAAACGGAGATCAAAGATGGTTGGGGACTGATGGTTGCCGATGCCTGGGGGATCGACGGGAAGGCTACAGAGCAAACTCTTGTTAAAAATCCTCGCCCTGCTGCATGCTACACCTACGGATACAACCCGCCATTGTTCCTTCGAAAGTTGGCGGTGGTGGTGGCGTTGCTGGATTCCGCCCAGGGAAGCGATTTGAAGAAAGTAACTTGGGTCGGTGACGATGCAAATGCTGCATTGGTCGGCGCCGCGGCCGTATTGCGACCGAATCTCAAAGTCCAACTACCATCTGGAGATGGTGCATTCGATTTTGCAAAAGTTCAATCGATTCGCGATCCGAATTTCTTACCTGGCGCACTTCGTTTCGGTGGCATGGCTGGTTTGGCGAAGGCCGCGATGGCCAAGGATGGAGAGTGATCTTGGGTTGACCCGAAGATGGGCTATGCCTGATAATCACTCCTTATGAAACGTTATAAAGCTTTTTTGAAAGAGACGTGGTGGCTATGGTGCATTTACCTAGTCGCTACGTTGATGTTGGTTCTCTTCGTGCACAAGATTTTTTTGGCCATCATACCGATGATGGTCGTCAACTTCTTTTACTTTGCGCTCGTCCGTTACGACGATGACGGGAACTTCATCGGGGCGTAGCCAATCCTAGCTGGCCTCCCACCGGATGCTGTAGCACCATCGGTAAGTTCCCGCACGGTCCAAAGGTTCTGATGGTTGAATCCAAAGGGTCCCGGTATCCGGATGGTACTCGATTCGGCCCCGCTGAACCTCCACGATCAAGCAGCCATGGCGTTGCGTGTTAGTGAGCTCAAGAGCTGTGGAGATGCGGCAGCAGCTCTCCGAAACGGAGACCCCATGCAGTGATTGGGAATCGGGGATTTTCGATTCCTCGTCCTGGTGGATCAGCCTGTAGCAGCTCGAAAGAGAGCCAGGAGGGGAACTCGCTTTGCAGGCGAAATCGAGTTGGAATCCCGGTGTATCGCCGGTCAGTACCTCGCAAGCCAACGACCAGTGACCGTGGCCGGAAAGGCCCACCCCAAAAGCGATAGGACTGCTTTCGGGCCGAATCGACTCCAGGACAACTTGTTGGAGTGGCGCATCAGCAGGCCATGGATCGCTGTTGTCACCGGGTACGGACCGGAGTAACTCCCGCCGAGCGTTTTCGCCCATGAGATCGATGCTGTGGACGAACCGGTCGTGAGACTTGGCAAAGTGGATCGCAAGGGGGAATGCACCGAGTTGTAGGGAAGGCGATGGCAAGTGGGTGATTCCCTGATGGTTGGTTCGGAGACGGGGTTTGGGAGTTCTCCCGGGCGATTATCCAGGATAACGTGGTTTTTTCCCAGGTCTGAACCCCTGCTGCACCCCGGTTTCCTACTGGCCAAAAACGGCGTCACGCCTAAACTATCCAATTCAGTAATCGACGCATCCACCAACCTCCAGGAGATTCAAGCAATGGCGTTTACCCTTGCACCGCTTCCTTACGCATTCAATGCGATGGAACCTCATATCGACGCGCAGACCATGGAGATCCACCATGGCAAGCATCATCAGGCATATGTTACCAATCTGAACAAGGCCCTCGATGGTACTCCTTTCGCGGACAAAACGATCGAGGAAGTTATCAAGAACCTGGGCGCGATTCCCGACGACAAGCGAACCGCAGTTCGCAACAACGGTGGCGGTCACTGGAACCATACCTTCTTCTGGCAGGTCATCGGTTGGAATGCTGGTGGCAAGCCATCGGGTGCGTTGCTCGCCGACATCGACGCGACATTCGGAAGCTTTGACGCGTTCAAGGAAAAGTTTGCTGCCGCTGGTACGACTCGGTTCGGTTCAGGCTGGGCATGGTTGGTCCTCAACAATGGCAAGTTGGAAATCGGTTCCACGGCAAATCAAGATTGCCCGCTGATGGGCAAAGCGATCGCAGGGATCGAAGGTACACCTATCTTGGGATTGGACGTTTGGGAACATGCGTACTACCTCAAGTACCAAAATCGCCGCCCGGACTACATTGCAGCGTTTTGGAATGTGGTGAATTGGAACGAAGTTGGCAAGCGGTATGATGCCGCTAAGAAGGGCTAGAACCCGTTGGTGACTCGCGTGCATCGACCGGTGCACGCGATTTTGGAGGAGCAGAGGATGGCTGGGGCGACTTTATTTACGTTGCTGGACGACATCGCAACGCTCCTCGACGATATCTCTACGATGAGCCAAGTCGCTATCAACAAGACCGCTGGGGTTTTGGGAGATGATCTGGCTTTGAATGCCAAGCAAGTTCACGGTTTGACTGCGGACCGTGAACTCCCCGTCGTGTGGCGGGTTGCCGTCGGATCGGCGGTCAACAAGATGATCCTCATCCCCGGCGCGATGTTGATCAGCGCGTTTACCCCTTGGGCGATCATCCCCCTCTTGATGATCGGCGGGGTGTATCTTTGCTACGAAGGAGTTGAGAAACTCTTTCACGCCTGGTTGCATTCTGGGCACGATGAGGATCATGCAGAGGGCAAGGCTACACCGGTCGACGCCAAGCCGGTTGACTTGGTAACGCTCGAAAAGAATAAAATCCGAGGAGCGATTCGCACCGATTTTATTCTCTCTGCGGAAATTATCGTAATCACCCTGGGGACCCTGGCGGACAAATCCCTATGGGTTTCTCTTTGGGTTCTGCTGGTTGTCGGAGTGGTAATGACCATCGGGGTCTATGGGTTGGTTGCATTGATCGTCAAATGCGACGACGTTGGGCTTCATTGGATCCGCCGCACAGGAAAATCCTTATGGGATCGAACGCTTCGAGGGTGCGGTCGAGCGATTCTATGGTGTGCTCCGCACATGCTTAGGTTTCTGTCGGTTGCAGGAACGGTTGCCATGTTTTTGGTGGGAGGTGGGATCGTAACCCATCACATCGATTGGCTCCACCATCTCAGCGAATCGATCGCCGAACGGATTCACCACCTCCCTGTTATTGGCGGGATTGCAACCTATGTGGTACCGATCGCGTTCGATTTGATCTTCGGTGTATTGGCGGGTGCCGTGGTTGTCGGGATCTTAGAACTGGTCAAATTGCCGTTTCGGGGCAAGCAATCCCGACAGGTTGGCGCCTAGATCTGCCGTTCGCGTGGCCTCATGGAGTAGAATAAAGGCCGGTTCCTACTCGGGCAGTGATTGGCCGCATGCTAGCTGCTCTGGTACTGTCGGTTGGCATTTCTGATTGGCGCTGTTGGTTCCAGGTCTGGTAACGAGGATACAGGAAGATTCATGAGCGAGTACGCACTTGAGATCGATGGACTTCACCATAGGTACGGTGAAACGAAGGTTCTCGATAATGTGAATCTGCGTATCCTTCCAGGTCAAATCGTTGCCATTGTTGGCCCAAGCGGATGTGGCAAGAGCACGCTTCTCAAAGCGATTCTGGGGACGCATCCACCTACCGAAGGTAAGATACTCGCCGATGGTATCCCGGTGACTGGTCCGACGAGAAATGTTGGAATCGTTTACCAAAACTACTCGCTCTACGATTTCCTCACCGCAGAGAAAAATGTTGCCTTTGGTTTGAAGCTTGACGAAACCTCGCTCTTTGGACGAACCGTTCTCTTTCCCAAGTACCTCAAAAAGAAGCGAGAGCATCTACGGAAGGCCAGAGAGTTTCTTGATCAAGTCGGCCTCGAGCATGCATGTGGCAAGTACCCCGGTGAGATGTCGGGGGGAATGAAGCAGCGAGTGGCTGTCGCTCAGGCGTTCATCATGAAGCCAAAGATCGTATTGCTCGATGAACCGTTCGGTGCGCTCGACGAAGCGATGCGCGAGGAATTGCAAATGATGCTCTTGAAATTCTATCAAGAGAACTTGATCGCAAAACGGGAAGGTCGACGCCCCAATTACACGATCTTGATGGTGACGCACGAGTTGAACGAAGCGATCTACGTTGCGGATCGTGTTATTGGTATGAGTCGGTTCCATACCGAAGGCGACCAAGGCGCAACCATTGTCTACGATCGGCCAAGTCCCGTTTTTCGGCCGGAAGATCCTCGCGATTTTTCCAAGTTCATCGAGCAGCGTGAGGAATTACGACGAGCGGTTTTTGATGAAGACTACATCAAGGATCGGAACAAATACGTTACGTTCTGGAACGATCTCAGCAAATTGGCCGAAGACCAATCGATGTTGAAAACCAGTACGGGTTCCGCAGGTGTAGTTGGTCCGTCATCGTGAGCGACTTTGGCGCTAGCCGTCGGTGTCTTTAGGAACGTGCAGCCAGCGAAAACAGCAATCACAATCGGCGCTATCACCAAACCACCGGCTAGCAGCTTGCTGCTCACGAAATCATGGTTCATTCCCAGTCATAATACGACACGACCCCCGGAAAAAATTCCGGGGGTCGTGCGTTTAAAGATCTGAGATTTCGCCGTATGCCTTTGTTCGGCTATTGCTCACTGCGACGGATTCGCATGCCGTAGAACGAGTTCCACAGGAAGAAGGCCGCGACTGCACAGAACAATACTGCCCATGCCGTGGTGACTTGGGTTCCTTGGGTCGATTGGATCCGAACCGCGAGAGCGACCGCGAGCAATCCGAAAAGAGTCGTGAACTTGATGACTGGGTTGAGGGCCACGCTCGACGTGTCCTTGAAAGGGTCCCCCACGGTATCGCCGACTACCGTCGCATCGTGGAGTGGAGTCCCCTTCATCTTCAGTTCGACTTCGACAATCTTCTTTGCATTGTCCCAAGCACCACCGGCGTTGGCCATGAAGATCGCTTGGTAGAGACCGAAGATCGCGATCGAGAAGAGGTAACCGATGAAGAAGTACGGTTCGATAAAAGCGAAGCCGAGCGTCACGAAGAAGACCGACATGAAGATGTTGAACATACCTTTCTGCGCGTATTGCGTGCAGATTTCAACGACCTTCTTGCTATCTTCGACGCTAGCTTTGGTGGTGCCGTCGAGCTTGATGTTGTTCTTGATGAACTCAACCGCTCGATAGGCACCCGTAGTGACCGCTTGGATGGAAGCCCCGGTGAACCAGTAGATGATCGCGCCGCCCGAGATCAGCCCCAGGACGAACGGGGCGTGGAGTAGAGACAGTTTTTCGATGTCTTTTTCCAGGCCGTTGGTGAGCGACATGATGATCGAGAAGATCATCGTGGTTGCACCGACAACAGCGGTACCGATAAGAACCGGCTTCGCGGTCGCTTTGAACGTGTTCCCAGCGCCGTCGTTTTCCTCAAGCAGATGCTTTGCCGATTCAAAGTTCGCATCGATGTTGAATTTAGACTTCAGCTCGTCCTTGATATTAGGGATTTGCTCGATCAAGGATAATTCGTACACGCTCTGTGCATTGTCGGTCACAGGACCGTAGGAGTCGACGGCGATGGTGACCGGTCCCATCCCGAGGAACCCGAACGCAACGAGGCCAAAGGCGAACACTTCCTCGGCAACCATCAATCCGCCGAGTCCTGCGTTTCCACCGATCGTAGAGATCCAGTAGGCGACAGCCATCAGACTAGCGATGCTGAGTCCGAGCCACAAGCAGGAGAAGTTACCGGCGACCAGCCCGGAAAGGATGTTGAGTGAGGCGCCCCCTTCGCGGCTCGAGGTGACCACTTCCTTGACGTGAGCGGACGAGGTCGACGTGAAAACTTTGACCAATTCCGGGATAATTGCTCCCGCCAACGTGCCGCAGGAGATGATGGTTGACAGTTGCCACCACAAACTGCTGTTCTCACCGAGCGATGGAATGAGCAGCCAGGAAACCACATAGGTGAGAGCGATGGAGATCAAGCTGGTGATCCAGACCAATCGAGTCAAGGGATGTTCGAAGTCCATCTTTTCTGCATTGGCGTATTGGGATTCGGTCCAACGCTCGTTCAAGTAGTACGCGGCGACCGAGGCCACAATCATCATGGCACGCATGACGAACAGCCAGACCAGCAATTGAACTTGGACCTGTTCAAAGTTCGCACCAGCCGATTTTTCATTGATCGCGAGCAGAATGAAGGTGATCAGGGCAACACCGGTCACACCGTAGGTTTCAAATCCGTCAGCGCTCGGGCCCACGGAGTCCCCTGCATTGTCACCGGTGCAGTCAGCGATAACGCCGGGATTCCGCGCATCGTCTTCTTTGATCTTGAACTCAATCTTCATCAAGTCCGAGCCGATGTCGGCGATCTTGGTAAAGATACCGCCGGCAATTCGGAGTGCTGCAGCCCCGAGACTTTCACCGATCGCAAAGCCGATGAAGCAAGCACCAGCGATTTCTCGTGGTAAAAAGAGAAGGATGCAAAGCATCATCAGGAGTTCGACGCTGATGAGCATCATGCCGATACTCATCCCTGCCTTGAGAGGAATCGCGTACACGGGGTAGGGCTTGCCAAGCAAACTCGCATGTGCGGTTCGCGAGTTCGCAAAAGTATTCACGCGAATACCGAACCACGCAACGAAGTAACTTCCCAGGATCCCGATGACACTGAACAGAACGATCGTCCCAACGGTTGCCGCTGGTTTCCCTTCCAGCCATCCAAAGTACATGACGATCACAACGGCGATGATCGCCCACAATCCTGCCAAGAATTTTCCTTGGGTGATCAGATAGGTTTTGCATGTTTCATAGATCAACTCGGACACTTCGAGCATGCTCGAATGCACGTCCATGTTTTTCAACTCGCTGTAGATCCGAATACCAAAGGCCAAGCCTGCGATGCAAATCGCGAGCCCAAAGAAGAGCAGCACGCGACCGGAAAGCCCTAAGAAGCTAGAGTTGCCGAGGTCCGGAAGAACCAAATCTGCTTCGCCGTGAACGGTTGCAGCGGCGGCTCCACCTTCTTGGCCAAAACTTAGCCCGGTAAAAACCATTCCGAAAAGGAACAATGCGAAGACCCAACCGAGGGAAAACTTTATGCCAGCTTGGTAGGGTAAGACTGGGAATTTCATCGAATCAATCCTGCTAATTCGTGGAGAGTGAGCGCTCACAGATTGGAGGGAGTAAAGTATCGTCAAATCAATCCTAGTTCAAGCATGGCAAAAGTCATTTCGGGCAACTAAATTTACTTTTGACCGGCTTTAAAGGGAAACGAGATGCCTTAGAGTCGCAGGCTAGCTAATATTGCGATTGCTTAATCAGCAGGGCTACTATTGGGTTTTTGGAAGGGTTTCGCGTCGGGCCAGGAATCGGGTTAGACTGAACGGAACTCTTGGCGCTGACGTAGGTTGTATTCGTCGGGACGATCCAAGTTGCCGAGATCTGAGTGTTGAAGTATTGCCCCCGGAGTTTTGTGTGTCGATTTTAAATACGTTTCGCATAGCGATCGCGGCCTTGAGCAAGAACAAGATGCGAGCGGGGCTCACCATTCTCGGAGTGGTCATCGGGATCGCTGCTGTCACGGCGATGGTTTCGATTGGGACATCGGCGAGCGAATTGGTCCAAGGGGAGTTCAGGAACTTGGGAACCAACGTCATTGTCATTTCGCCTGGGAGTCGGCAAGCTCGCGGGGCGAGGAGTCAGATTCCATCGTTGACGGCCGCAGACATTGCTGCGGTCTCGAAAGAATGTCCCAGCATCCTAGCTGCGAGTCCGATCGTTGGGGCTGCCGGGCAAGTGATCAGCGGGAATAACAATTGGCGACCTCGCGAGTTGGTGGGGGTCGGTGCGGACTATCTATTGGTTCGCAATTGGCAAATCGACAACGGTAGTTTTTTCATGGATGGCGATATCAACAACTCGAACAAGGTTTGCGTGATCGGGGCGACCGTTTCTAAAAAACTGTTTCAGACGGCGAACCCTATCGGGCAAACGATCCGGATCAAGAACATTCCTTTTGAGATTGTCGGTTTGTTGGCGAGCAAAGGGGCCAACATCGTGGGTGACGATCAAGACGACGTGGTCTTGATGCCGTTCACGACGGTTCGCAAGCGATTGCAGGGGAGTAACTTCAACAACGTGGATGTGGCGTTGGCGTCCGCAAAGTCGACGGAGTTGATGGGGGTTGCCGAACAAGAGATCCGTTCCCTCATGATGGATCGCCACCGGATTGCGATGGGCCAGCAGCCCGATTTTGAAGTGGCCAACACCACGGAAATCGCCAGTGCATTTGGAATTGTGACGGGAACGTTGACCGCCATGCTCGCCTCGATCGCCGGGATATCACTCGTCGTCGGCGGGGTGGGGATCATGAACATCATGCTGGTTTCTGTCACCGAGCGTACCCGCGAAATCGGTATTCGAATGGCTGTCGGCGCCAGACCGCGAGATATTTTGATGCAGTTTTTGGTGGAAGCCATGGTGCTGTCGATGGTGGGGGGTGCGATCGGTGTCACCTTGGGAATTGTCGGTTCGGTCGCGTTGACCTCGGCGATCAATGCCCTTTCCTCGGGGCGGGATTGGCCGATCATTATCAATCAACTCGCTGCCGTCGTCAGCCTGATTTTTTCCGCATGCGTGGGGATCGGATTCGGCTTTTACCCAGCGTGGCGGGCGAGCCGGCTCGATCCGATCGACGCCCTCAGGTACGAATAACCAAGAATAAAAAGGTAAGAAGAATAAAAAGATGCGAATAAGACGGGTGCGCGGCCTCGAAGGCAGCTGGCGGGGTTCGCATTCGATTTTTTGCTGAGGATAGGACGCGCCAGGGATGGTCTCGTATTGTATAAAACTCGTTCCCTCCATACTAAAACTGTCGGGTGCATAACCTCCGGCAGGCACTATGAAGGATGATTCCGTTTCGTAGTACCAAAGAGCAAAGACCCTTTTGAGCGTGAACGACGAAGAAGCACTGATTCAGTCCGCGCTCGCCGGGGAAAGCTCAGCCTTTGAGACTTTGGTCTATCGTTACCAAGACCGACTCTATACGGCCATGATCAGCATCGTAGGGAACGCCGACGAAGCCGAAGATGTCGTCCAGGAATCGTTCATCCAAGCCTACCTCAAACTGGATACGTTCCAGCAAAACAGCCGCTTCTTCACGTGGCTCTACCGTATCGCCTTCAACTACGCACTCGCCCGCCGCCGACGCAACCGCGGACATCTCTCGCTTGAAGAGTCTCGGGAGAATACCGGAGCGGAACCCGCATTTCAGGGGGATACTCCCGATACTCGGATGTCTAGGAACGAAGACATCCAACTGGTCCACAAGGCGTTGGCTCTGCTCTCAGAAGACCATCGCTCGATCTTGGTCCTGCGAGAAATGGAGGATCTCGCCTACGAGGAAATAGCTGACGCCCTCAATATCTCGATCGGTACCGTCCGCTCCCGCTTGAACCGAGCTCGGGCCGCCCTCAAAACGCAGCTTGAAAAGTTTCCCGAATGGAACCCCGAAGCATAGGCTCGCTGCAACCTTGGCTTGCTGCAGCCACGCGAACGCTCACGTGCGCATTCTTTCAACACAGTTTTCTTCGATACGGTGCGTTATTGCCCGAACCGATAGGACTGGGCATTGTCTAGAATAGGCTCCGCTGAAGTGGCTCGTTGAAAATCAGCTGTGTGTGCGATGCGCTGGATGTGGCTAGCGTCGGTGTAGAGTTACCAGCCCCGCAGCGTGAGACTCACCGTCGGCAGTGTTGCCTGACCAAAGGAAATCGATAGGAAAGAATCCCTCGATCATGCTCTTAACCATCGATGTCACCTCGGAAAAAGCCCCCCAGCTCAGTTATCTTCTCCACAAACACCCCGACCGCGTTCAATCGTTCGAGATGAGCTTTGGTACCGCTCATGTTTTTTACCCAGTGGTAGAACAGGACCGCTGCGTGGCTTGCTTGCTCTTAGAGGTAGACCCGATCGCTATGGTGCGCGGTAAAAACAAAGACAGCAGTTTTCTTCTCGAGCAATATGTCAATGATCGACCGTTCACGGCCTCGTCGTTCATGAGTGTCGCGCTGTCCCAAGTCTTCGGGTCTGCGTTGGCAGGACGATGTCGAGACATTCCTGAACTGGTCGCGGAATCGTTCCAACTAACGGCGACACTCGATACGCTCGCCGTGCGCGGGGATATTGCGATGGTTCCACGATTGTTCGAACCGCTGGGATACTCGGTGACCGCCGAAGGAAGGCTGCTCGACTCGGAATTTCCCGAGTGGGGGCAAAGCCCTTATTACCGCGTTGTTTTGCGCGGTAAGAAAACCATCGCGGAACTTCTCGCCCATCTCTACGTGCTCATTCCTGTCTTCGACAACGTGAAGCATTACTTCGTAGGCCCCGATGAAATCGAAAAGCTTCTCGCCAAGGGTGCCGGATGGTTGGAAACCCATCCTGAGAAAATCGAAATCACCCGAAGGTACTTGCGACATCGCCCAGGATTGGTCCGAGATGCGCTCGCTCGACTCTCCGACGAAGAAGTTCGTAGCGAGTTGGATATGGATTCGGACTCACAAGACACCGAATCGTTAGACCCCGAATCCATAGGCCGTGCATCGATTGGCAGTGACTCGATTGGCAGTGCATCGATTGGCGGTGAAACTATCGCAGCCAGCAGCGACGCCACAAGGAACGGGAAACCGATCCATGGGGCAATCGATCCCGAAAGCGATCGTGCGGACAGCGAGAACGCCAAAAATGCCATCGCTCGGAGTTTAAATCAGCAGCGCTACGATGCAGTCCTCGGTGCCATCCGCGAATCGGAAGCAAAGTCGGTTTTGGATCTAGGATGCGGCGAAGGGAAATTGCTCAAGCAACTCCTCGAGGAGAAGCAGCTCGAAAAAATTGTCGGCATGGATGTTTCCATCCGTTCCTTGGAAATCGCTAGCCGAAGGTTGCGATTAGAAAGGTTGACGGAACGCCAACGAAGCCGCATTGAATTGATCCACGGTTCACTAATCTATCGGGATAAACGGTTGAACGGTTACGATGCTGCGATCGTGGTGGAAGTCATCGAGCACCTGGATCCGGATCGGCTGGTCGCGCTCGAGCGGGTCATCTTTGAGTTTGCACGCCCTAAAACCGTGGTCGTGACAACTCCCAATCAAGAATACAACTCGGTGTGGGAATCGCTTCCATCGGGCGCGTTTCGCCACGCAGACCATCGGTTCGAATGGAATCGCTCTCAGTTTGGCACGTGGTCGGAATCGATCTGCAATCGCTACGGCTATCGCGTCCGATTGCTTCCAGTAGGGCCTGTTGATACGGATCGAGGCTCCCCGACGCAGATGGGAGTTTTCGAAATTGTCTGATCGATCGGATCCGTACCGCAAATTGATCATCGCTGAAGGAACCCACATCGTTGTGCTGCGCGACGTGCGTAACCATGAAGGTGGGGTGGTTCATCCACGAGGTGCCGTAGGTACGGTGATTGAGTCACCGGTGGATTGGAGCCATTCGTACCGTGTCCAATTCCTCGACGGGATCGAGGAATCGTTGCTGCCGTACGAAATCACGATGTTGGCGAAATATCAAGCGGGAAGCATCGAGGACTCCGTGGCATTGCTCGATACCAGCGAATGGTACGATCGCGTCCTGTTTCAGTGCATCATCGGCTCCCAAGCCTATGGGCTTGCAGATGACGCATCCGATATCGATCGCCGCGGCTTTTTCCTGCCATCAGCAGATGCGCATTGGTCTCTATCCGGTGTGCCAGAACAAATCGAATGCCACGAGACCCAAGAAGCCTACTGGGAACTTCAGAAGTTTATTGTATTGGCTCTCAAGGCGAACCCGAATGTGCTCGAGTGTCTCTATTCCCCGCTGGTTGAGAAAATAACTCCACTCGCACAAGAGTTGATAGATTCTCGCGAGATGTTTCTCTCAAAGCTCGTCTTTCAAACCTACAACGGATACGTTGCATCGCAATTCAAAAAGATGGAGTCCGATATCAGGAACAAAGGCTCCGTAAAATGGAAACATGCGATGCATTTGATCCGATTGCTGATTTCGGGCATCGATGTTCTCAAGCATGCTTATGTCCCGGTGGACGTTGGATCGCATCGCGATACCTTGCTCGCGATCAAACGCGGTGAATTGGATTGGCAAGAGATCGAGGCCTTGCGACTGAGCCTTCATCGAGACTTCAGTACCGCATTTGCCCATACCCGACTTCCCGAACGCCCCGACCATCATCGCGCGGACGCGTTTTTGATTCGCGCACGCCGCGCTGCATTAGAACCTGGACCGCCATGAACCATTCCCTGACTTCCCATCCATGCTTGCTCAAGCAAGTCGAACGGCATCCTTATCCGTTGCTTTTCGCGACGATCAGCGGTGCCCACCTCTATGGGTTCCCCTCCCCCGACTCGGATTTTGACCTGCGCGGAGTTCACATTCTGCCGCTCAACCAAGTCGTCGGCTTGGGACAGCGAGATGAGACCGTGGAAAAATCGGGGGTTTTCGATGGTATGGAAATCGATCTGGTGACGCATGACGCTGAAAAGTTTTTCAAATTGATGCTCAAGCGGAACGGCTACGTGCTGGAACAGTTGCTATCACCATGGGTGGTTCAATCATCCCCCGAGCACGAAGAGCTCATGGCCTTGGCCGCTGGATGCATCACCCGCCATCACGCGTTCCATTACCTGGGATTTGCAGATACCCAGTGGCGACTATTTCAAAAGGAAGATCCGCCCCGAGTCAAACCGCTACTTTATGTCTATCGGGTTCTTTTGACGGGGATCCATTTGATGAAAACCGGTAAGATCGAAGCGAACTTGTCCGCGCTCAACGAGGAGTATCGACTCCCCTATATTCCTGATTTGATCGCGAGAAAAACGACAGGGAAGGAAAAAGAGGTTCTCGATCACGCGGACATGGAGTTTCATTCCAAGGAGTTCGCTCGATTGGTTAGTGTATTGGAACAATCGCATGCCGATTGCCAATTGCCAGAGCAGCCGAGTTGCACGCAGGAATTGAACGACCTTTTGGTACGTATCCGTTTGACATCTATCGATTCCGTGCGAGGCGCTTCATGAGGATTAGCGTTCCAGAATTATCGCTCGTTGTGCTGATCGGACCGAGCGGTTCCGGGAAAAGCAGTTTTGCTCGCAAGCATTTCCTGCCGACGGAGGTCCTTTCCTCGGACTATTGCCGCGGATTGGTTTCCGATGATGAAAATAACCAAGCGGCAACGCCGGACGCATTTGAGGTTTTGCATTTCCTCGCCTCCAAGCGTTTGTCGCGAGGTCGGTTGACGGTTATCGATGCAACGAATGTCCAACCGGAATCGCGGAGGCCATTGGTGCAATTGGCGAGAGCCCAGCATTGCTTACCGATTGCAATCGTGCTCGATCTACCGGAGTCTGTATGCCAACAGCGTAACCAAAGCCGAGAGGATCGTAACTTTGGTCCGCACGTCGTTCGTCAACAGCGATCGCAAATGCGACGCTCCTTGAGGGATTTGAGACGAGAAGGGTTTCGCGATGTCTTTGTGTTGAGTTCCGAGGAACTCGTCGACGGCGCGATGGTGGAACGTGTGCCTCTATGGTGCAACAAAAAATCCGAGCATGGACCCTTCGATTTTATCGGAGATGTTCACGGATGTTGCGATGAATTAGAGACTCTGCTGTGCCAATTGGGCTACGCGGTCCAGCCCATGACAGGACAACTGGATTCGGTATTGCTTGCCCCAACCGTATTTGCCCATCCTGAGGGACGCAAGGCGGTCTTTGTTGGGGATCTGGTCGATCGCGGCCCGCGCGTCGTAGATACCTTGCGCCTAGTGGCAACGATGGTTGCTCATGGTTCTGCGCTATGCGTGCCGGGAAACCATGACATGAAGTTGCTGCGCAAGCTCACAGGAAGCGATGTCAAAATCGCTCACGGTTTGGCACAGACACTCGCTGAGATAGATGGGCTGGATGCTGGAATAAAAGGTTCGTTTTGCCGTGAGTTGTGCGGATTTCTTGATGGAATGGTCAGTCACTATGTCCTCGACGATGGAAAGATCGTCGTCGCACATGCTGGCTTGAAGGAAGAATTTCACGGGCGAGGTTCCGCCGCGGTGAGAGCGTTCGCACTGTTCGGTGAAACGACCGGAGAAACCGATGAGTTCGGATTGCCCGTCCGTTGCAACTGGGCCGCCGATTACCGAGGGAGTGCCCACGTCGTCTACGGTCACACTCCTGTCCCAGATCCGGAATGGGTGAATCGAACAATCAATATCGACACAGGTTGCGTGTTCGGTGGCCGCCTAACGGCACTGCGCTTCCCAGAACGCGAACTCGTCTCGGTACCGGCAAACTCAACCTACTGCGAGCCGTCGCGGCCATTCCTCAAGGAAAACATGCAAGGCCGGACTGCTCAGCATTTGCTCGATGATGTCCTCGATTTGGAGGATGTTACTGGCAAGCGAATCATCACGACTCAGTTGTCCAGGAATATCACGATTCGCGAAGAGAATGGAACCGCGGCCCTTGAGGTCATGAGCCGTTTCGCGGCCAACCCGAAATGGTTGGTCTATTTACCACCGACCATGTCCCCTTGCGCCACCTCGAATGAGCCTGGACTCTTGGAGCATCCCGCGGAAGGTTTTGGGTACTTTCGCGAGGAAGGAGTGAAGCATGTCATCTGTCAAAAGAAGCATATGGGATCGCGGGGCGTGGTCGTCGTTTGCCGAGACCCTGAATCCGCATCGAAACGGTTTGGTGTGACCTCCGGTGAGCTTGGAATGATTTACACGCGAACCGGCCGCAGATTCTTTCCAGATTCCGAGGTCGAATTGAAGTTGCTCGAGCAACTTCGCGATGCCCTCACTAACGCTGGGTTTTGGGAGGAGTGCAACACAACTTGGGTCTGTTTGGACTGCGAGATCATGCCTTGGTCGGCCAAGGCCCAGGAGTTGTTGCGGACTCAATACGCAGCGGTGGGCGCCGTGGGTGAATTGTCGCTAGACCGCGCGATGCATTCGATCGACCAAGCCATCGAGCGACTAGGGCGAGTTGAAGGGAGCGATGGGGCTGCGTCCCTCGTCTCCATGCGGGATCGGTTCGCGTACCGTACTCATGCCGTTCGGGATTATGTTCAAGCCTACCGGCACTACTGCTGGCGCATTGATTCGATCGCCGACTACAAAATCGCCCCCTTCCATTTGCTGGCCACCGAAGGACGCGTCCACACCGATCGGGATCATCGTTGGCATATGGAAACCATTGCCCGGATTTGCCACCAGAATTCCCAATTGCTCCTGGCGACTCCGTGTCTAATCGTGGATACCGAAGACGCAGCAAGTGTCGCTCAGGGGTCCCAATGGTGGGAGACGCTGACCGATAGTGGCGGAGAAGGGATGGTCATCAAACCACTGGAATGGGTCGTTCGGAACAAAAATGGGATTGTTCAACCTGCCGTCAAATGCCGTGGCAAGGAATACCTTCGTATTATTTATGGTCCGGATTACGATGCGCCGGAAAACCTGTCTCGGCTCAGGAGCCGTGGCTTGGGACGGAAACGTTCCTTGGCGATCCGAGAATTTGCCCTGGGATTAGAAGGCCTGGACCGATTTGTTCGGGGCGAACCCTTACGCAAAGTCCATGAATGCGTTTTTGGCGTGTTGGCCTTAGAAAGTGAACCGGTCGACCCCCGACTGTGACTTGTTCCTGGACAAAACCATTATCGAAAAAGATTCAGATCGAATGCTTGCCTGGCGAATCGGTCGCCAACTGGAAGAGAACATGAACGCACGCCAATTAGAAAAACTAGGATTGCCCAGCGAATGCATTCCTGCAGCAATCGTCGCAATTCAAAAAATGGTCAGCGATCAAGGGATCCGGGGTAAAGACATTAAGGCTGAGATCAAGTCGATCGTTGCGGATCCGGTTCCTTTCTTGGCCGATCCGCATTGGGGGGATTTGGCAAAGGAAGTGGCAGCTAGTATTGCTGATGATGGATTCGGGGATCGGTCTGAAACGCCGATCGATTACCCAACGTGGGGTGAAGATATCGACCCGGGAGCGCACGTTCAGATGGAACAAGCCTGCCGATTGCCGATGGCGATCAGTGCGGCATTGATGCCAGATGCGCACGTGGGCTATGGTCTACCGATCGGTGGTGTGCTCGCACTCGACAATGCGGTCGTACCCTACGCGGTCGGTGTTGATATCGCTTGCCGTATGAAACTATCGGTCCTCGATGTCGCTCCTGAAAACTTAAAGAACCAAGAGTCTCGGTTTGAGGATGCGTTGCAACGCGGTACCCGATTCGGGATCGGTTCGGAGCATGCGACGCCTCAAGACCATCCGGTGATGGATGAGGATTGGAGTGTGACCCGTACCACGCGCGAAAAGAAAGATATCGCTCGAAAGCAGCTTGGTACCAGCGGTTCCGGAAATCATTTTGTAGAGTTTGGTACGCTGACCCTCAGTCACCGATGCTCCGAATTGGGGCTCGACGCGGGTGTCTATACGGCGCTCCTCAGCCACAGCGGTAGCCGCGGAACGGGTGCTGCAGTCTGCTCGGTATACAGTAGCATCGCGCGCTCACGCCTTCCGAAAAAGTATCAGGATAGCTTCGGGTACTTGGCTTGGTTGGAAATGGACAGCGAAGCTGGTCAAGAGTACTGGGCGGCAATGAACTTGATGGGGGATTACGCGGCCGCCAATCACGATGTAATCCATCGCTTGGTGTCCAAGTTACTCGGTGCTCGGGTGATCTCTGGCGTGGAAAACCACCATAACTTCGCATGGAAGGAGACCCATGGTGGACGCGAGGTGATCGTGCATCGCAAGGGTGCGACCCCGGCTGGACCTGGAGTCTTGGGGGTGATCCCAGGTTCCATGGCGACACCAGGGTTCGTCGTCCGAGGCAAAGGCAACGCGGCAAGCTTGGCATCGGCTTCCCATGGTGCAGGACGCTGCATGAGCCGCCGAGCGGCAAAGGACAAGTACACCTGGAAAGCGGTCCGAAATGACTTGAGCAATAAAGGTGTGCGTGTCATCTCCGCAGGGGCCGATGAAGCACCCGGTGTCTATAAAGACATCCACCGCGTGATGGCCGCTCAAATGGATCTGGTCGATGTGCTCGCACGATTCGACCCGAAGATCGTCAAAATGTGCGAAGACGGCAGTCCTGCAGAGGATTGATGCCTCACCTGCAAGGACTTCCGGTGACTCCACTCCCGTTTATTTGGGGCAAGGCAGTCGAGTTATGCGGCTAGGTGATGTTCACTAAACAAGCTGCCATCGCGACGGTGGATATCACCACCTTCCGGCGACAGCAACAGTTGGCTGATTCCTCGCGAGGAAATCGATGAGGGGCAGCAACTCCTGATCGATCTCACGCGAAGGCGCGAAGACGCGAAGAGTAATGCAAAGGAGAGTAGTGGATCTTGCGAAAGATCCTGGCTGTGATCGGGCTTGGGCGAAGGGGACAAGCTTGATGGTGGACGATTGTCTTAATCGTTTTTGGCTCCTGGC
>CAIYZV010000159.1 GCA_903930765.1 uncultured Pirellula sp. | reverse complement strand
TTCGGCTTGTTGCTGCAGTTGCTCAAAAAGCGTTTGATTGCAGCGACGAACCTCTTCCGCCAATCCGAGGGCGATGACATACTCCGTAGCCCGATAACAAGAAAACGAATACACCGTTCCGGTCTCGCCTGGTTGGGTTGCCAACCGAAGGGCGTCGATCACCGATTTACCTGACCGGACAACAAAACCTCGGGCTTCATCGTATTCCCAATGGTCCTCTGGTCGCTCTGCACCATAGGCATCGAACGACAGGAATGTTTTGCTGGCTGCGTGAACGATGTTCTTGCGAACCATTACCGCCGATTCAAATTCCTCAAGCGATGGAAACTCGAAAATGATGGGGCTCGCCAGCATCGCGACCAAGATCTCACGCTCGAGCGGATCGCCCTTGGACAACGCCTCCTTTGAAAGCCTATCCGCTAATCCAACCGTATCCCACTCGGGAGTCCATTCGTTGAACCGTTCTTGGACCAACTCAAACTGCACCCAAGGTCGATTGTTCGTTGTTCCCAAATGGAGTTGGACTGACTGCGACAAATCCCGCAACGACAACCACTCCAAAAAACGATCCACAACCAAGTCTAACGAGCACAGGTCTTGCCCCCAGATGGCAACACCACCGCCCCGATTCGCGAAGCTTGAGGCCATGTAATTCATATTGGATCGATTCCTAAGGCGGGACCCGTCTTGTCCTAAGCAAGACGAGCGTTCCGTGCGTTTTAGGGGAGGCTCTCCGGCAGCGATCGACCGCCGTGAGAGGTACGACATGGAATAGGTGCGGCAGAACCGCCGCTCCAAGATAACGGATTCAATGGTCACTTGCTAGTTTTTTACGGTAGCTTTTCCTCCGTGAGCCCAACCTAGCGTCAGAATAGACGGTCCTAAAGGCCAGACAAATGAGGGCCTTCTGTGCTTTCTTGAAGAGATTGCGATCCTCCGCATGACAACTTCTTTAAGGTGCGACTTCTTTACGGTACGTCGTTTGCTCTTTACGGATCGAACACCGAGACAGGAACCAATTCGGCAGGATGGAATCTCACTGGAGGATGGCGGAACATGACCAACGAACTTCACTTGAACAACCCATGGTTTGTCGCGGTCTGGCCGGGAATGGGGAATGTCGCGGTCAGCGCTGGGTTTTATTTAATATCCAAACTCGAGATGCATTTGCACGCGGAGGTTCGGGCAGAAGGCCTGTTTGATGTCGAACGCGTCGAAGTTGTCGACGGAATTATCCAAACTGCCGTTATGCCGAGAAATCGCTACTTCATTTACCGCGATCCCAATGGCCAACGAGATGGAGTGGTTTTCATTGGCGAAGCTCAACCGGCCCAGGGCAAGTACCACTTCTGCGGTCAAATTGCAGCGCATGCGAGAGAACTAGGAGTCAGTGAAATTACAACCTTTGCAGCGATGGCGACCTCCATGCGTCCTGAACACGATTCGCGTGTCTTCGTGGCGGCCACCGATGCGGCGACGCTCGACAATTTCATCCAGCTAGAAACCGAGGTCCTCAAGGAAGGAAGCATTGGTGGACTCAACGGTGTTCTGCTCGGTGCCGCCGCCGATGCTCAACTTCGTGGGGCTTGCATCCTCGGTGAAATGCCGAGCGTATTTTCGCAGTTTCCCTCTCCCAAAGCTTCATTAAGTGTCCTTCGTGTGTTCGCGCAATTCATCGGACTGAAGTTAGACTTCAAGGAACTCGAAGAGCAGTCATCCGCCATGGGTGAACAATTAAGCAAATGGCTGCGAAGGCTCGAAGGCTCCATGCGACAACAAACACCAGAAATCAACGACGACGAAAATGCCGAGTCCGACGGAACGGACTTTGAAGGTATCGCCAGTGCAAGGGATGGAATATCGGAAGACGACGAACTCAAGATCGAATCCTTGTTCGATGCCGCGTCCTCCGATCGTTCCAAAGCCTACGAACTCAAGCGGGAACTGGACCGATTGCGCGTATTCTCCCAGTACGAAGATCGATTCCTCGACTTGTTCCGGCAACCTACTTCTTCGGAAATTACAAGCGACGCAGTTCCCGAAAAAGATGCTGTTGAGTCAAAGAATATTGATTCGAAGAATGCAGGTCTCGAGGGGAATCGGCAAAAGCCTAAGGATATCCCACCACTGGATTCGGCAGCATAAAAGGATAACGATCTGCAAATCCGCCATGCTGGTTTTCGGCGAAACCGTTAGCCGACGCTTTAAAAACGTAGGCTTTGACGAGCTCAATGCAAGGTTTTCTTTTTCGAGTACAATAAGGGTGTTGCACACCCTCCCGCCACTGGCCCACCTCCCGCCGGCCAATTCGATTACTCTCGCGATGTAAGCCTATCGATGGATCGGTTGAATCATTCCAGCGTCCGTTCGCTTTGCGTCTCGATTGCCTCGGCAGTGGCTATCCTTGCAGGTACCACCAAAGCGATTCCAGCGAACGAGCCCCCGGATTTCCGCCCGGTTGGTGTCCCGTTCCTTGAAAAGTACTGTTCCAAGTGCCACGGTGCAGAGAAGCCCGAGGCCGAAATTGCACTCACGGTTTTTACCGATGCCGAATCGTTGATCAAGCAGCGGAAGATCTGGACGAATGTGACCAAGCAACTTCAGTCGGGCAGCATGCCACCGGACGACAATCCGCGACCATCAACCGCCGAGACGGAAGCTTTTCTCGAATTGGTTCGTACGATCTTCGATCACGCCGACAAAAATGCGAAACCCGACCCTGGTCGCGTGACCATGCGACGACTCAATCGGGTGGAGTATCGAAACACCATTCGCGACCTCATCGGAGTCGATTTTGATCCGACCGCGGACTTTCCATCGGATGATATCGGGTACGGTTTCGACAATATCGGTGATGTTCTAAGCCTCCCACCCGTGCTGATGGAACGCTACTTGGATGCGGCGGATAGCATCATGAATCGAGCCATCACACCGGATGCTCCACCTGTCACTAAACGGCATCTGGGATCTCAATACACCGAACCAGCATCTGCCGATGTCGCGAGCAAACTGATGGAAAATTCCTATCGGCGACTCGATACCGCTGGGAAGGATGGGCTTGAACAAGGCCCCATCCACACCCTCTACCAATGGGATTCGGAGGGGGATTATGTCTTTCGAACGAAAGCCTATGGCCAATCAAGCGACGGCCAACCCGTAAAGATAGCCATCCTGCTTCATGGGAAAGGGTTGGTGGATCCGTCCACGGATGCGGAACTAGACGCGATCTCTGGAAATGTTCTGCGCCCAGCAAAGATCTTGAAGGTGGTGCAAGTGAAAGGGACGAGCCCGGACCAAGCCGAAGTCATCGAGGTCATGCTACCCGCCGTATCGAGTCGCGAGCGCGTTCTCGTCGGACAAATGAAGCCTGCGGATGCTCAACAAAGCAATAGGGCCTTCGTGGAGTTTTTGGCACTCGATGGGCCGCTGGACACTCGACCCAAAAGCCAGCGGAAATTGCTCCAGTCCGCTGTTGGAAAATCTCAAGCGGAACAGACCGAAGAAGTTCTGAGTCGTTTTATGCGGCGAGCCTATCGGCGAAAAATCGAGTCTGAAGAACTCCTCCGAACATGCCAATTTGTCCAATCGCGAATCGACCAGGGAGACAAGTGGGAGGCTGCTATCCAACTGGCGATGCAAGCGATCCTCTGTTCTCCGAAATTCCTTTTTCGCGTGGAATTGGAAGAACAGGGACCAACCGATAGCGTTCCATTAGAAATAGAAGCCTTGCCGGCGTTCCATTTGGCATCGCGTTTGTCCTACTTTCTTTGGAGTTCCATGCCGGACGATACACTTCTGGATCTTGCCGAATCCGGGAAGCTCGCTGGAGAACTCGACACGCAAGTCTCCAGAATGCTCGAGGATCCTCGGGCCCGATCGCTCGTCCAAAACTTCGTGACGCAATGGCTGCAAATCCAGCGATTGGATTCGCTCGCGCCCGACAATAAACTGTTCCCGACTTTTAGTCCGACGCTGCGACGCTCCATGCTTCAAGAAACCGAACTCTTTGCGGATGCAATCCTCCGTGAAAACCGAAGCATTCTCGACCTGATCGATGCGGAGTTCACGTTTCTCAACGAACCCTTGGCCAAGCACTATGGGATTGCGGACACTGCTGGCAACTGGATCGGTCAACCGCCGATGAAACCCGATGGCAAGCCGATTCAGGGGGAAAGTTTCCAGCGTGTTGCCTTGCAAGACCGCAGCCGGGGAGGGTTGCTAACCCAAGCGAGTATTCTCACGGTAACCTCGAATCCAACGCGGACTTCGCCAGTGAAACGCGGGCGATGGATCCTTGAGCAGATCTTGGGTGCGCCGCCACCGCCCCCACCTCCGAACGTACCGGAACTTCCCAATCAAGCCGAAGATGTTTCGGCGGCGTCACTGAGAAAACGAATGGAAGTCCATCGCCAGAACCCGGCCTGCGCGAATTGCCATGCGAAAATGGATCCGATTGGATTCGCCTTGGAGAACTTCGATGCGATCGGTGCATACCGCATGAAAGACGGGCCCTTCGAGATCGATGCTTCAGGAGAATTTGCCGACGGCACCCGCTTCGCTGGACCAAGCGACCTAAAATCGATCATCGCTGCCAAAAAGGATGATTTCGTTCGGTGCCTTACGGAAAAAATGCTGACCTACGCCATCGGGCGCGGTGTCGAGTACTACGATCGGCCAACGGTTGAAAAAATTGTCGAATCGCTTCCGAACGAAGGTTATAGAATGAGGTCTCTCGTTGCCGAAATCGTGAAAAGCGATGCGTTCCAACAGAGGCGACGGATGCAGCCATGAAACCGCCGACCCATGAAACCGCCGACACGTATCCTTGCAAACATTTATAGTATCCTGCCGAGCAAGTAGTCACTCCTTCTAGGGCAACAGACGAAACCATGAAACGAAATCTCAATGTAAAGAGTACTCCGGTGGAACGGCGCACCGTGCTTCGAGGATTAGGAGTTTCGTTGGCACTACCCTGGTTGGAGGCCATGGGCCCCATGCACGCATGGGCATCGGACGATCCATCGCGCTCGACAGCGCCGAATCGAGCAGCCTTCCTTTATGTTCCCAACGGCAAAAACATGGCGGATTGGACACCAAAAACGGAAGGTGCCGATTTCGAACTGACGCCGATCCTAGAACCGCTCAAGGATCACAAGAAGCAACTGCTGCTCCTTTCCGGATTGACCGCAGATGGCGCGAGAGCTTACGCGGACGGCGGTGGAGATCACGCCAGGGCTCTCTCGGCATTCCTTACCGGTGCGAGACCGCTCAAGACCGATGGTATCGACATTCGAAATGGCGTAAGTGTCGACCAAGTCGCAGCGGCCAGGGTCGGGGATCAGACACGCCTGCCGTCGCTGGAGATTGGAACCGAGCATGGTGCAATGGCGGGCAACTGCGACTCAGGATACAGCTGTGTCTACTCGTCCACCATGTCCTGGCGATCCGCCACACAACCACTTCCCAAGGAAGTGAATCCCAAGGTTGTTTTTGAACGTCTGTTCGCCTCCAGCAACGACCCCTCCAAACTGCGAAGAGATGCGAATCGAAAGAGTATTCTCGATTTTGTCCGGGACGATTCCAAGTCGATGGAGAGTCGTCTTGCGATCAACGATCGACGTAAACTCGATGAATACTTCGCCTCTATTCGGGATATCGAGCAACGGATCGAACGTTCGGAAAAACTCCCACCCATCAAAACACCCGACTACCCTACCCCATCCGGAATCCCCGCCGTCTATGAAGAGCATATACGGCTGATGTACGACTTGATGGTGTTGGCCTATCAAGCTGACGTAACTCGCGTGATCACTTTTGTGTTGGCCAACGAAGGCAGCAATAAAGCGTATCCATTCATCGATGTCCCCGAGGGCCATCACGACCTTTCGCATCATGGAGGGGACGCAACCAAACAAGCTAAATTGAGGCAAATCAACCTTTTCCACACACGTCAACTGGCGTATTTTCTCGATCGCCTCAGCAAAATCCCCGAGGGAGATGGAACCCTTTTGGACCACGCGATGATCGCCTATGGCAGTGGGATCCATGACGGCAATGCACACAATCACGACGATCTTCCAGTCCTGATTGCTGGTGGTGGGTGCGGGACACTCCAGACGGGTCGGCATCTCACCTATCCGAAAGAAACACCTATCAGCAATCTCTGGCTCTCCATGCTCGATCGAATGGATGTTTCGCTCGAAAAGCTGGGTGACAGCCAAGGCGTGCTTCCAGGTTTGCTGTAGTAACTGCCAGCGATGCCAATCGATACAACCCGAACAAACTCGCTGATCGATAGGGTCCCTCTGAAATATTTGAAAACGGTGGATGGATTGCTGAGATGCCTCGCTGCGTATCGGTAATACTCGAGGGCCGAATTGCATCGTCTGTATCGAACCTCGTTATGCCTAGTCCATCCTATGCCAGCTCAAAAGACTCAACGTATCCTGGTAACCGGCGGGGCAGGATTTCTCGGATCGCACATCTGCGAGCGACTGGTCGACGAAGGGCACGACGTGATCTGCCTCGATAATTTCTTCACGGCGCAAAAGACCAACGTTACCCACCTCATCGGAAAACCCAATTTTGATTTGATCCGCCACGATGTGACCCTTCCGATTTTTTTGGAAGTTGACCAGATCTACCACATGGCATGCCCAGCAGCTCCTGGGCATTATCAATTCAATCCGATCAAAACGATCAAAACGTCGGTTTTGGGTTCGATCAACATGCTCGGAATGGCCAAGCGATGCGGCGCCAGAATCTTGCTAGCGAGCACCAGCGAAATCTACGGAGATCCACATGTCCACCCCCAACCGGAAAGCTATTGGGGCAATGTGAACCCGATCGGTATCCGATCGTGCTACGACGAAGGAAAACGTGTCGCAGAAACTCTGTTCATGGATTACCACCGGAAAAACCGGGTCGACATACGAATCGTCCGCATCTTCAACACCTACGGCCCACGGATGCACCCCTACGACGGCCGAGTGGTCTCGAATTTTATCCGGCAAGCCATCACCGGCCAGCCGATCACGATTTTTGGCGAAGGGGAGCAAACACGGTCGTTCTGCTACCGAGATGATCTCGTCGAGGGGATTGTCCGAATGATGAATAACACCGACAATTTCATCGGTCCCGTGAATATTGGAAACCCCGTCGAGTTCACCATTGCGCAGTTGGCTCAACAAGTCATCGAGTTAACAGGTAGCAAGTCGTCGATTGAGAAACGACCACTTCCATCGGACGATCCAACACGCCGTCAACCTGACATTGCGCTCGCGAAGAAACATTTGAGTTGGGAGCCAAAGACCCAACTGCGAGATGGATTGACCAAGACGATCGGGTGGTTTAACACGATACAACTTGAGAATTACCGTCCGCCAACACCAAATTACGTTTGATGCCCACCCCACCGTTGCCAGATCCGTCGCACACTTCGTTGGCCCCCGCTACAGGCGATTGGCTCTCTGCGCGAGCGACTGCTTGGCAACTGTCTCGCGATCGATTAGACCTGGGACCGATACCATTGGTGATGGGTATCCTAAACGTGACCCCGGATAGCTTCTCGGATGGTGGACGGTTTTACACCGTCCAGAACGCAATCGACCGTGCCTTGGAGATGGAGGATGCGGGCGCAGCCATTTTGGACATCGGAGGGGAAAGCACCCGTCCGTACAGCCAAGGCATCGACGACGACGAGGAATTGCGGCGAGTCGTCCCTGTGTTGGAAAAGCTACAGGGTCGATTGTCGGCACCTGTCTCAATCGATACAACGAAAGCTTCCGTTGCGCGCGCTGCGATGGGACTCGGCGCTCAAATCATCAACGATGTGTCGGGACTCGAAGCCGATCCAGAAATGCTCTCCGTGGCTGTGACGACAGGTGCAGGTGTGTGCGCGATGCACCGTCAAGGTACACCGCAGACCATGCAGGATAATCCCACGTACGACCATTGTGTTCTCGAGATCTTGGAGTATCTGCGACGACGTGATCGGGAACTGATAGAGCACGGCATCTCTGCCGAACGCATTTGCTTAGACCCAGGTGTCGGCTTCGGAAAAACCCACGAGCACAACCTGGAACTGGTTCGTTCTGCCTCCGTTTTTCATTACCTGCGTCGTCCGATCTTGATCGGCCACTCGCGAAAAGGTTTTATTGCGAAACTGCTCGGGAGCAAGGACATCGACCGCACGTTCGGCACTGTCGGTGTTTCATTGGCTCTCGCCTCTCACCGAGTTCAGATACTCCGGGTCCACGATGTGGCCGCCCACGTTCAAGCGTTGAATCTATTCCACGCGAGCGGCGGCTGACTCTGGATCGCTCCCCGAAAGAAGTTCGCGATATTGGCTTAGGTACTCCCTCTTCGCGAACAGTGTAAAGGCTGAATCGGTATGGATCGCAGTCCACATTCGCCCATGGGATTTGCCTCGGAGTTTCTCAAGTACTGGCGCGCTGTTTTGCACCAGAATCATGTCCACAGGATACTCCTCCAGCAACTCCGACCATCCCTCTTTGCCTAGAAAAAACCGGTCGTGCTTTGGCAGCACGTCGTCGCGATACGCCACTTCATAGCGCCCATCGAGGCTGACACGAATGGCCGGGTGCGACCTCCAGGAAACATAACCACCCGCAACAAACGGGGTAAGCATATTACCCTTAAGCTGCTTTGCGTTGATAAAGTTGCACGCAGTAACCGGGTAGACCATAACACCATCGGGATCTCGATCGGGTAGAGTCGTAAGCCAGATTCTCTGAGACACCATGTAGGCACCGAAAAAAATCATCGCAGACATGCAACTCACCATGGCAGCAGGCCTTCGGTTCTGAAGGTT
>CAIYZV010000158.1 GCA_903930765.1 uncultured Pirellula sp. | reverse complement strand
GGATGCTTTTTCGGCGGGTTTTCTAGATGCTTGGCTGGACGATCAAGACATCGAACGGGCACTCCGTTGGGCCAATGCCACCGCGCAATTGAAATACAGCATTCCCGGCGATATCGCGTTGATCTCCAGGTCGGACGTGGCCAGGACTGTAGCGAACCTCGGAAATGGCACCGTGGCAGCAGGGGTTGTTCGCTAATCGTGTGTTCGAAAAATTCGAAGCCGACGCGCTCTCGTGCAGTTCCTGCCCAGCTGTAGAGTTCTTATTAGCAACTCGCTCTGCTTTCCAAATAGTTCTGTGGGAGGCAGTGAGAGCCCACGGGTTGAACGGCCGGGCCGATCCACTTCGATCCAGTATTGCCAGTATTGCCAGTATTGTGAATCGGGTAGAACGCGAGTCGCATGGATGCCCTATAATTCCAACGGTGTTCAATTCCAAAGATGTTCAATTCCATAGCTATGGCAAGTCTACTCATCGGAGCAGGAGAGAGAATCATGAGCAACGTGTGGATCACCGGAGCTGCGAGGACTCCCATCGGACGTTTCCTGGGCGAATTGACGCCGTTCTCGGCACCGGAACTGGCGGGGGTCGCGATCCGAGCGTCCATGGAAAGGTCTGGCGTCCAACCCGATGAGATCGACGAAGTCGTGCTCGGGAACGTGCTCAGCAGCGGGCTTGGACAAGCTCCCTCGAAACAGGCTGCGTTGCATGCCGGGTTGCTGCCTTCCACTCCTTGTTCTTCGGTGAATAAAGTCTGCGGATCTGGGCTTTTCAGCGTGATGTTGGCTTCGCGTGCGATTCGAAGTGGGGACGCTCGCTGCTTGGTTGCTGGAGGAATGGAAAGCATGAGCAATGCGCCTCATCTGCTCCGAGGCGGGCGTGCAGGATGGAAGTACGGCCAACAACCCTTGCTCGATGCCATTGAACACGATGGCTTGCGCTGTCCCCATGGCCCATCCTTGATGGGTGTTTACGCGGAACGGGTCGCTACCATGCACGCCGTCGACCGCGCCGCTCAGGATGCGTGGTCGCTCCAAAGTCATCAACGTGCCATCGAGGCGATGAATAATGGCTTTTTCCAAAAAGAAATCGCACCGGTCGTCGATGCCAAAGGAACAATCATCGATCGAGATGGAAGTCCGAGAGCGGATGCATCGATCGATCGGTTGGCCAAGCTGAAAAGCGCCTTCCAAGAGAATGGCACCGTCACCGCCGGGAATGCTTCCTCGCTGAGTGATGGTGCGGCGAGCATGATCGTGTTCGGCGATGCCGTGCGAGACCGCTTCCACGGTAAAGATCTCTTTCGACTGGTCGGTGCAGCCATTCATTCTCAGGCCCCTCAAGATCTCTTTTCAGCACCCATCGGAGCTGTCCGGCGATTGCTTGAAAAGACCAACAGGACGGTTGAGCAGGTGGATCTTTTTGAAATCAACGAAGCATTCGCGTCGCAGACCGTCCACTGCATGCGCGAACTGAAGATTCCTCCCGAGAAACTCAATGTCCACGGAGGAGCGATCGCGCTCGGGCATCCGATCGGTTGCAGTGGTGCGCGAGTCCTGGTTACCCTCATGCATTCGCTCGTTCACAGGCAGGAGGCTATCGGTGTCGCTACCTTGTGTTTGGGTGGCGGCGAAGCGGTGGCCGTCATGGTTGAGAGAGTCGCGTAGTGTGTTCTGATAACAACGACGAGGTCGGGAGCGATTCATGATTACCGAGGAACGACTGGTTCAGATTGCAAAACGCCATGGTGTGGCGATCGAGTCGATCGAGCCATTATCGCTGGCCGATCGTGTCGAAGCATTGCGTGCATGCTTGTCCAGAACCGACGTTCCTTACCCGATCGATCCTAAATTCGGGGAGCCTTATCTTCAAGCGGCACGTTCCGGAGAGCGGTTTGCGATGGGTTCGCTTTCGGGCGATAGCGTGGAACTCGGCCCGTTCAAAAACTCCCAAGACTACGAAGCGTACTCATCGGAACAACACCTAAGCTGGGCTTGCTTGGTGGCGGAGCAGCAAAAGACCAAGCACCGGTATGCCTGCCGCGAGTACTTGGACGGAGAAGATACCTTTGCGATCGGTGGCACCGTGATCCCCGATTTTTACTCGCTCAATGCCAGGATTTATCAACAGACCGGTTGGCAGCTGGCCACGGTCAACATGATCATCCCGGCGGAGCTTTTCTTCACGTGCCATAGCCACCGTTTCTTTCCGGTGACGACGTTCATGAGGGCGTTGGAACAAGACTACCTGCAGGAACCGGATATCGGGCACGACGTGGCTGGCCATGTTTCGACCTTTACCATTCCCGTGGTTGCCCACGTCATGCGCAACCATGGCATCGCACGAAACATGATCTACGAACGACGGGACGAGGAGTTGGCCAAGTGCACCAGCGAGGCTCAGCGCGGACGGGTAGCGCGCAGAGCGGACGAGCTGTTGCTCTACGCAGAGCGGATCTATTGGTTTACGGTCGAGTTCGGATTGGTCATGCAAGACGAAGAGATCCGCGCGTTTGGCGCGGGGATCCTGTCGTCGCCGGGCGAGACCATCTACAGCATCGACTCGGTCCTTCCCACCCGGATCTTGATCGATCCATCGCGCGAGTCCGATCTGCTCCGTTTGGCGACCACGGATTATTTGATTAGCGAATTTCAAAAAACGTATTTCGTGACCGAGCATTTTGACTTGCTCGAGTCGTTGACCCCGGAACGGATTGTCGCCATCGCGGAACGGGCGTCGCGGCTTCCCCATTTTTCATGGCGCGATATCGTGCCAGGGGATCGCGTGCTGCAAATGGGCCAGTCGGCGGTAGGGACCAATGAAAAGTATTTCAGGCTTAAATGCCAAGAAGTTGGCGATGAATGTTTGGCTCGGACAGCGATACGCAACCTGCGATGGTTTGCCAGCGGCCATCATATGGGACTGGATCTCTCGAAAACATGGTCCGGCCCCGTGGCTACGGTCCCGCCATCGATGATCGAATGGTTTCGCATCGAAGACGCTGAACATGGTTTTACGGTAGTGACGAAACCATTGAGCGATGAATGAGCGTTTCTCATGGAATGGCGAGAACTGGAGAAGCGGAGAACGGATGCCACCTCTGACGCGTTCCACCGGGTGGCTCCACCGGCACAAGGCCGGCGGAGGCCAGGAGAGCCGTAAGGTATAAGCTTTAAGGTCTTAGGCAGAAATGCAATCCACAAGACCGCGCATCGCCTTCCACCGGGTTCATCCCGGTGGAGGCAGCAACTGACAGCTACAAGCTTCGCTACACCGCGCGCATCGCCTTCCACCGGGTTCATCCCGGTGGGGGCAGCAACTGACAGCTACAAGCTTCGCTGCGCTCAATGCGAGCCTTTCGCTTGGGGCAAAGCCCCAAGCGGAGAATAGGGAGGGGGCGCTATGGGTAGCTGTCAGTCGCGGCTCCACCGGCACAAGGCCGGCGGAGGCCAGGAGCAGGCTTTAGGCCGAGCTGTAATCCGCAAGACCGCGCATCGCTTTCCATCGGGTTTATCCCGGTGGGAGCAACAACTGACAGCTACATGCTTCGCTACACCGCGCGCATCGCCTTACACCGGGTTTATCCCGGTGG
>CAIYZV010000157.1 GCA_903930765.1 uncultured Pirellula sp. | reverse complement strand
GGTGGGTAAGCTCCGGCTGGTGGATAAGCTCCGGCTGGTGGATAGCCAGCGGATGGGTAGGGTGTGGTCGGGGGGTAGGCGGGAGCGACACCAGGGGTTCCCGCTGGCGATGAGATCGGTGGTGTTGTACGTCCCCAGTAGTTTGGCGAATTGGAGGAATACCCCAAGTTGTTCGATGCGAGTTGGGGGGCTGTGTAGTTCGTCGGGCTGTTGTAGCCAGGGACCGCGCCGCTTGGTTGTGGGTAGGCGCCGGGAGGATATCCCGTGTAGGGAAAGCCGCCTGTTGTGGTCATTGAGGCCGTGCCACCATTCTGTGCGAACCAATTGGTGCTGAAGAGACTTCCTTGAGAGGTGAGCCACGAGGGATAATACGAGCTGGGGTTATAGGCATTCGCGTAGTAGGGTGGAGGCGGATAGCCATTCATGGTCGGGCCAACGGCCCCATAGGGAGTTGCCCCATATTGCGGAGCCCCATATTGCGGAGCCCCATATTGGGGTTGTCCGTAGGCGATGCTGGTGGGAGGTATGCCTGCGGGTGCTGCGGTGTAGGTGGGTAAGGGGCTGCCTGCGCCTGCGTAGGCTGGCGGCAACGCCGTAGTGGTTTGTGGGATTGGAACGATAGGAGCTGAGTTCACTTGATACGGTGCCGTTGTTGGTGCCATCGCGGGGTTTGGGTAACCGGCGGCGACGTTGTACTGGCCGGCCACCGGAGTCGTCGATGAAGCGTAGGAAACGGGAACTGTCGTTGGGGGGGGAGGGATCATTGTTTTGGGCGTTGACCAAGCGAGGGCCGATGGGTTATTGCCGTACACTGGTGCGCCGTAGACAGGTTGGCTTGGATAGTCGATGGATCGTGTTGGGTAGCGGGCGGACGTCCGGTTGGCTTGTGCCACGTTTGCGGAGTATTGAACCAAGTTGCTAGACGCGATCGGTGCATTTGGGTTTTCGTTCAATGGTCGATCGACGAAACGAGACCTCTGTTCTGTCGCGTTCACGAGAACGGGGACCATCCTGCTGACATCACGCTCTTCGTACTTTTGGTACTGCGTCATCTGTGTCGTCTGGACGTTCCGCGGTTGGTACTGGACGATGGGAACGTATTCAACGATCTGTTGCGGGGGGTAGAACGGATTCATGCTCGGTACCGATCGAGGCCTGAGTTGGTACGAGACGATTGGGTCGTATTGAGTCAAGGTTGTGGATTTGGGCTCTTGAATCCAGGTCGGCACATAAACCCGTTCTTTTACCTCGCGATATTCGTACTTTGGAACGGTCACTGATTCGGATACAACATAGCGACCCCAGGGTTGTCCGGTGTACATGTCTAGGAACGTCATGACCGGTGCGGAGCCCTGAAATTGGTCAGGTGAACCCGCTGCATTCGCGTTCGCGCCTGTGAAACTTGACGGTGCTCCGAAACTTGACGGTGCTGCAACGCTCGACGAGATGGAACCGGACTGAAACGACAATGCGTGCTCCGATGAAAGCTCGATGTGCATCAAGCAAACAACGAAACCTGAGAGGAGTCGCCTAGCGATGGTGTGGAATGCAGATTTGCCCGAGTGGCTCATGGGCTTAGTCCGTTGCCCGAATTCAAAAACCAAGTTAATGCTAGCATCCCCAAGTGTGTTGCTCTTTTTGAAAGAGCAGTTGGAACGAGGTGATCTCTGCACGAAATTGGGTCGTACAATTTCCGCCGTTCCGACGCAAGGTCTAGTTTCGGAGGATCTTGGCTGGTTTTACCCGATGACAGACGGTATCCCTTGTCTTTTGCCTGACGAAGCGATCTTATTGCCGCCCGGTTGTCCGAATCCATCCGCAGCCCAGAGCACGGGTTTCTGAGAAGACCGCCGCGAGTTGTCCCGGGGAGACGCCGAAGACAGGTGACGAAAAATCGACACGGAACCGGCGATCGTCCCATCGTGTCACGGTCGCTGGTTCTGGAGATGAGTTGTAACGAATTTGGACCTCGGCGGGGCAAGGCGAATCGAGGGGGAAATCGGTCAGCCAGTTGTCACCATCCGCTTCCAGCCAAGTTCGCCCCAGTTCTTCATGGGGGCCGATGACGACGCGATTGGCGCTCGGATCGATAGATGTGACGAAATAGGGGCTTCCCATCGCGACTCCGATTCCTTTTCGCTGACCGATCGTAAAGCCTTCGATTCCGGGATGGTGTCCCACCACACGTCCGTCGCTGGTGACGATGTCACCGGATGTATCTGTGTGGCTTTTTTGTCGAACAAATTGAGCATGTTGTCCAGTCGTCACAAAACAGATTTCTTGACTGTCTTTTTTGTCGGCAACCTTCAGACCGATCTCAGTCGCGATTCTGCGGATTTCGGATTTGTGATAGCCACCAACCGGAAGCAACATCCTGGGCAGAAGCGATCTGGCGATTCCAGTGAGAACATAAGCCTGATCCTTGTCGTCGTCGAGCCCGCGATGCAACTCGTAGTTCGTTGCTTCCCTGTTGTGAGCTTCTTCGCGTTGGGGGGCCAAATCAGAAACTACAGGATGGGCCGACGAAGGCTTGGTAACCATGCGCGCGTAGTGCCCAGTCGCGACGAAATGGGCTCCGACTGCGTCTGCGTATTCAAACAACCGTCCAAACTTAATCCAATTATTGCATTGCACGCAGGGATTGGGTGTTCGCCCGAGGTGGTACTCATCGACGAAGTAGTCAACGATTCGTCGAAAGTCGGATTCGAGATCCAAGGCATAAAAGGGAATCGACATCTTATCGGCAACACGCCTCGCATCCGCTGCATCGCTCGCGCTGCAGCAGCCTTGCTTATGGTCCAGTCGGCCCTCGAGTATCGGTAGCAGTGGATTGGGACGCCCGTCGCCCAATTCACAAGCTTGACTCGATTGTTCACCGTGCCTCATGAAGACCCCCACGACCTCGTAGCCTTGTTGCAGCAGCAGGTGGGCGGCCACGCTGGAGTCAACGCCTCCGCTCATTGCTAGGACAACACGGCGAGTGGAATTGGTCATCGGGAATTGCCTTCGATGGAATCACAGGAGGGACGGTAGGATCTGGAGAGACGGTAGGACCTGAAGAGACGGTAGGATATCGATTCTTGAGCCTAGGCCGGGGAGCCAAATTGTATCGCGAAGTGAATCGGAGTCGAACGCAAACCGGGATAGGGGATGCGAGATGGCATGGGACGGAATTTGAAAGATGGCTATACTGACTCGGTCGTTCGGCTGGTTAGCCGGCTCGGTCGTTCGGCTGGTTAGCGGGCCAATCTCATGGGAGGCCCGCTTCTCGGCGGGACTTCAGAGCTTGTGATTTGGTGCGGCCCGTGAGGCTACCCCAGGATGCTCCCAGCTAAATTCTCAGTCAAAACTTCATATCGGTATTCGAGTTCTCATGAAAGCGATCGCAGTACGTCCCGGTACCCCCAACAGTGTTCATCAGCGCGACATTCCAATGCCTGATATTCAAAAGATTCCGGATGGAAAAGGCATCTTGGTGAAGGTGCTCAAGGTGGGTGTCGATGCGACGGATCGGGAGATCAACGATGCGCTTTACGGTAATCCTCCGCCGGGCGATGACTACTTGGTCCTCGGTCACGAATCCTTTGGGATTGTTCAGCAAGTTGGACCGAATGTTCGCAACATTCGTGTCGGCGATTACGTGACTGCCACCGTGCGTCGACCGGGTGGTTCGATTTATGACAAGATCGGAACCTACGATATGACCAGTGAGGAAACCTACTACGAGCGAGGCATCAACTTGCTACATGGCTACCTCACCGAGTACTTTGTGGACCATGAAGATTACATCGTTCGCGTTCCGAAAGGCCTGAAGCATCTTCACGTGCTGATGGAACCGATGAGCTGCGCAGCCAAAGCCATCTATCAAGCGTTTGAAGCTCAGCGTCGTATGAAGGTATGGAGCCCTAAGCGAGCATTCGTACTCGGCGCTGGACAAATCGGCCTGCTGTCGACGCTGGTGTTGCGTTTGAAAGGTCTCGAAGTTTTTACACTCGCCCGAGCCAAAGGCCCACATCTCAAGAGTTCCATTGTCGAAGGAATGGAAGCAACGTATGTTCCGACCTCCGAGGTATCGCTGGAGCAACTGACAGCCAAAGTAGGCAAGGCTGACTTGATCGTTGACGCGACAGGATCCTCGCAGATCGCCTTCAATGCCATGCAGTCGCTCGGTCATAACGGCGCCTTGGTCTGGACCAGCATCACGGGCGGGAAAAACACAACGACGGTTCCTTCCGACAAGATCAATATCGAGTGGGTGCTGGGCAACAAATTGCTTTTGGGGAGTGTTAACGCGAACCGTGAGCATTTTGAAATGGGGATTCGCGATCTCGCCTTAGGTGAAGTTATGTTCCCAGGAGTCCTTCAAAAGATTCTTACGAATCCTGTCAAAGGCCTCGATCAGTATCAAGAGATGATGCGATTGCTCGTTGAAGATAACAGCGCGCTTAAGGTCTATGTCGACGTGGCGGATGCATGATAGAGTCGGCTTTTTTTAGTTCGTCGTTCCCGGTTTAGGGGGCGTTTGAGCAAGGAGTTGTTCTGCAATGAACTCGTACAGCAACCAACAACCCGTTGTAGGATCATTGCAGAAATCACCAGAACTAATCGAAGTTCAAATCGATGGAATCATTGGACCAACTCATCATTTTGGTGGGTTGGGAGTCGGGAACGTGGCTAGTTTAGCCAATCAATCGAAGCAATCGCACCCGAGAGCTGCAGCGCTCGAAGGCGCCGCAAAGATGGATCATGTGGCATCCCTCGGCGTCCCCCAATTCTTTTTGCCACCGCTCGTACGGCCGAATTGGGATTTTCTCGTCCGTTGCGGCTGGATCGATTCCAAGCAGCGGTTCGATCGATCCAAGCAGGCCGATGCACTCAAACGATGCGCGGATGAATTGCCAACGCTACTTTCGGCCGCTTACAGTTCATCGTACATGTGGACTGCTAATGCGGGAACGTTTTGCCCGGGAACAGATTCGGTGGACGGAGTCTCGAGGCTGGTGCTCGCGAACCTCTCGAGCAGCCTCCACCGAGGGATGGAAGCCGTGGAGCGTTACCAGCAGTTTTCGGATTTGTTGCGCGGTGGTGAGAATGTTCAAGTCTGTCTGCCGATTCCCGCGGTCGATCCTTTACGCGATGAGGGAGCCGCGAATCATATGAGATTTGCCGCCCCGAACGCGGGGCAGTCGTCGATAGGGTTGCATGTCTTTGTTCACGGGTCCGGCACGGCCAATTCGGGCGGGCTTTCTTTTCGAGCACGTCAGTCCAGCTTGGCATCCCACACGATCAGTAAGTTCCTGCGATTGCCGACAGAGCAAACGATATTCGCAGAACAGAGCCCCAAAGCTATCGACGAAGGTGTCTTTCATAATGATGTTATCGCAACCTCCAGCAGAAATCTCTTTCTGTATCACGCGGATGCCTTTGTGAATGGAGAATGCTTGGTTCGTGAAATTCGTACCAAATACGAAACGCTTTTCGGAGAGCCACTTCATCTCATCCGGGTTGATGCTGAAACCATCCCACTCCACGAAGCCGTTCGTACGTACCTTTTTAACAGCCAAATCCTTTCGTTGCCTCATGGTGGTATGCACTTGGTTTGTCCAGCTCAGTGCGAGCAATCAGCTGCAGTGCGTGAATTGATTGGTACATGGGTTGCTGATGCGCGAAACCCGATCGCTGGAGTGAGCTATGTTCATCTCAGTGAGAGTATGGCCAATGGAGGTGGACCTGCTTGCTTGAGGCTTAGGATGGATTGGCCGATAGGATGGCTGACCAGCCGTGCAATGCCATCACTGGCGAAGTACCGATGGGACGAAAGATCGAGCCAAAAGATCAAGGATTGGATCGAACGGTTCTATTCGGAGCGATTGGTCTTTGATGATTTCCAGCGGATTGATTTCGCAGATTATGTGACTTTGGCAGTGCGAGAATTTCCGTTCCAGGCATAACTCAACGATGAACCGTCAGTCCTTTTTGTGGCGGCGAGGCTTCACAGCGAGGCTTCACGGCGAGGCTTCAAGTCATCGCGTCGCGTCTTGGAACTGAGATGTTGTCTTTGTCATGTACTTTTGCACGATTTGCAGATCCCCTTCTGCCCTCTTCCAGTCGACCGATTGGACAATTTCAGATGTTTCGATGCGTCCTTTGTCGGAGTTGAACCAAACATTTCCGGAACCTTCTTGACGGGTTAACTCCCGCTGAGACTCATCGTCGATTTGAAACGTTGGTGTGACGCGAAAGCGGTGGAGTTTCTTGCGTTCATCGGGCTCAAGTCCGACATACTGCCACGTGTTGGTCGTGTGGAGCTTTCCAATCAAATCGATCGTTCTCGTCGCTTCGGTGATCCAACTGCTCCCAACACTGATCGGTTTGTCAGGAAAGAGCAAGAGCGATTCGGGTGCTTGAGCACGAAGGAGATCCGGGGTGCTTTCAGGAGCATGCAGGTAGAAAATCTCTCCGCGCGGTGTGTGCTTCGCAGTGATCTTTTGGCCGATAATGGACTGAAATCGACCGGCGATTTTTTCCTCGGCATCGGACCTTGATGGCTTCTTGCTGTCGAATACAACGACTCCATCGATTTGGACTTGGAGGTCTTTGACCAATTGATCGATGATCGCCGTTCCATCGTCGTCTACAGAAACGATGTTCCAATCCATGGAAAGAGACTGGGACACAGTCTTGGTACGGTTGTTGATGCTCGTGCTGATCTCTTGGGTTGTGGTCACAATCCATGTCGTTCCGGAGGTGAATTTCCATCCCAAGGCCTGCTGTGAAAAGGCTTGCGAGGAATCCATCCATGTGCCAAAAATGGCCAAGCACAAAACTGCCCCTATGCGAATCCCTAGGGTAAATCGACACATTCTCATAGTTCCTTGTTGCGAAAACAGTTTCCTGCGCGTGCCAGAAGCAATCGCTCGCTGAGCGTTTCCGATCCATTCCTTGGTCGTTTAGGAGCCGAAAGGTGACGGTGCTCCCGGATCCTAGCCGCGGCGAATACCGTTGAAACACACAGCCTTGACGGTTAGCCATCTCCGATGGTTAGCCGCATCCCTTGGAGACATAGTGTACGCAAATCCCCGGGAAAGGTGTACGCGTCGTTGCGTTGCCGAGGTTACCTGCGGCGGAAATACATGCCTGCGGTGGAACGAAGGAAACGGGGTAGTTCTTGTTTTTGAGAACTCATGGCTGTTTCTCTGGTTCCATGGGAGTCGAAACCGGGGTGTACTAGCTACAATCAAGTGTTGTCAAACGATGGACACGATCCATTCGGTTTGATTTCGGTATGAATGTCGAATGCTGGTATTCCTATGCAATGGATCGTTGTTGCCGTCATCATTGTTGCATGTTTGTTGGTTGCGCTTCGAAGATTGACGCGATTCGCCCGATCGTTTTCTGATGGGCAATCGGGCGATGGCGGAGGATGTGCAGGGTGCGAAGCGAAACCGACGATGCCGGGATCTCGCGTGATCGAGTTGGTACCCTTGAAAGGCAAAAAAAATCGAGAGGGATAGGTCGCGGGAGTGTTGTCTCCTTGCCATCCCAAAGTCAACTTGGTTTCCTGTTTTATCGAAGTTGGAGGAGGTAACTACATGTTTTCAGGCCTTGGAAATCTAGTGCGGACACGTCAGGCTTTTTGTGCGTCCACCGCGTTTTCCTCGTGGGGGTTCGCCACGTCGATATTTGCTGCGTTGATATTTGCCACGGAGGTATTCATAGCGATCTCAACAGTCCACTCGGTTTCTTTCGCTCAAACCACCATTCGGCCCCCGAATTACGATGAGACAATGGTACCGCGGTACGAGTTGCCCAGCGTACTGGTAGGTAAGGATGGCAAAGTAATCGCTTCTGCCGATCAGTGGCCGGAACATCGCAATTACCTGCTATCCTTGCTTGCGGATAATGAATATGGCTCGATGCCGAAGGAGAGTGTTGGTATCGACGTCGAGAAGTTGGACGATGGTCCAGCTATCCATCAGGGAAAGGAGGAACCGGGGATCCGACGACGGCAGTTTGCGGTCACGTTGAGTCAGAACGGCAAGGTTGTCAGGATCGATTTGTTGCTTTGGACTCCGAAAGAGTCGACCCAGCTGGTGAATTGTTTTGTGGGCCTGAACTTTCGAGGAAACCAATCCACCACTGATGATCCGAAGGTACGGTTAACATCGAGTTGGTGTGATGCTCGTAATCCAGGAGTGGTGAACAACCGTGCGACAGAGGCGAGTCGGGCGAGCCAAGGAGAGCGATGGCCGATACGAGAGATCGTGGGCGCTGGGTACGGGGTCGCAACAGCTCATTACGGCGATATTGATCCCGATTTCGATGATGGATTTGAGAATGGAGTGCACGCTTTGTTTCCTGAATATCGATGCACTGAGAAGACACCAGAACGATGGGGATCGATTTCTGCCTGGGCTTGGGGATTGTCACGTATTGCCGACGTACTGACAAAGACAGAGGGGATTCATCCTGAGGGGATGATGGTGCTGGGGCATTCTCGACTTGGGAAAACCGCGCTGTGGGCCGGGGCCAACGACGAACGATTTAAGATCGTTATTTCCAACAATTCCGGTTGTGGTGGAGCTGCATTGAGCAAGCGGTGTTTCGGCGAGTCGGTGGCTCGGATCAACACGTCGTTTCCGCATTGGTTCAACCGAAATTTTCGACGTTACAACGACCAAGAGGAGAAGATGCCATTCGATCAGCATCAATTGGTAGCCGCTATTGCACCGCGACCGGTGTATATCGCGAGCGCCAGCAAGGATCTGTGGGCCGATCCGCTGGGAGAGCTTTTGTCTGGACACCAAGCAAATCCAGCCTATGCCTTGTTCGGCTTAAACGGAGGTCTTCCGAACCAACTTCCCGCGGTCAACCAATCTATTGGTGAGGCTGTCGGTTACCATCTTCGGGAAGGGGAGCATGATTTAACGCCTTCGGATTGGATGTATTTCATTCAGTTTGCGCGGAAACACGGGCTCTAAATTAAGCGTCTGCTGGACCTCTAGGCCCGGGGGGGACGTGGGCTGAAAGAGGCAGGAATTACCTCTTTTTTCGTCGAGCGGACTGTCTAGTAGTTTTGCAGAGGGGCTAGTAGTTTTGCAGTGGGGGCTCGTAGCCGTACTTCAGTAGTGCCGGCTTCGAGACTGAACGCCGTCATGAAACCTCCTCGACGGGGAACTCTACTCCGTACAATACCTCTAAACCGCTATTATCGGTCTAATCCGACTTCGTTTTAGGCACGGATGCCTGAATATCGCGCGGCGGTAAGCTGGCCCAATTAGAATAGGGCCACTGCCTCAAAACACGTGAAATCGGATGGGAATTGGGGCAATTGACGTGGAAGACGAGCCGAACTGGGAACTCATTGAATGAGGCAAAAAAAGCCTATCTCGAAAGACCCAACTGCGTGGCGAGTGCTTTGCGGGAGGGTGCGTCGTTGGCTCCAGAGTACAGATTCCTTGTTCTATTCGGTAAGGCGTTGGCTTTTTCTATCGGAGCGAGTGGAGTTCTCGTCGATGGGAGAGCGTTCTCACCGTCGACCGCGGTACCCAAAATTTGAACTGAGGCGTTTGGAAAAGCGTCGCGTCTTGGCAGTAGATGCGCTGTTCAATGCTGGAGTGCTGGATATCGGTATTACTGCATCCGGTGTGCAAACTGCAAATTTGCTAGGTGATGGTGTCAGGTTTTATGTAGATGCCAATGACGACTTTATAGAAGACGCAGGAGAAACATCAGGCGCCCTGGCTGACTTGCAAAGTGTCCGGGTAAGGGGTTGGGGAAACCAGGGAGATTTTTACTGGGGAGGGGATTTTCGCGGAGCGGCCCTGCTGCCGTTACTGAGTGGGAACCTTGCAGTTGATGTCGCAAATGTGAATTCGATTGCAGTGGAGGCATATTGGAGCGCGGCGGGAGACGTGTCTTTCCAAGCGGGGAATGGAATCGGGTTTGGTGGGCACATACAGATATCGGGCGATTTGAACTTGCAGACTGGTCCGTCCGGGAGCGTCTATGAAAGTTCAGAGGCTGATGTTGAGATTCATGGATCGATGAATGCCCATGCGGGAGATGATCTGCAACTTGCAACGCATGCTGGAAGCCGATGGCATGTATACGGTCCTGCAAGATTTACGGCAGGAGACGGTTTGAGCTTAGGGGACTCCGGTCAATGGGACTCGGCATTGCTTGGCGTGACGGCCTCGTCAGCATCGGTGCGAGCAAGCAGTGATGTCGTGCTGTTAGACCACAATGTTATTGGCAATTATTCGCTTATTTCGGATGGCTTCATTCGCGAAGATGCAGGTGCACTTGGGTTTATTGGTGGCGATGCATCGTGGTCAGCCAAAGACTTTCTTGAATTGGCAAGTTCGAGCGGTTCTGCTTGGCAAGTTTTGGGGACCAGTCGATTGAATGCAGGTAGTTGGATTGACGTAGGCGGCGTTGGGCAGTGGGACTCGTCTTTCCTGGAAATTGCCGCATTGGATGCAACGATAGTAGAAGCGGATGATGTTCATTTGAAGGATGTTTCAATCCAAGGGACTTTCTCGCTTAGAGCAGCGGGGTCTGTGGTCGTCGATGGCGATATCGACGTATCGAAATTGATGCGCATTGAGGCGGGGCCCAATGAAACGATTACCGAAGGCGTTAACCCCTATGGAGTTCACGCAGGATCACTCGACTTGAGAACCGGTATTGAGATTCGCTTGGCAAGCATGCTGAATCAAAGTTGGTTGATCGATGGTAACGCTCGCATTGAGACGCTTGGAAGTGTATCCATCGGGCAAGGCGGTGCGTGGGATTCGAGCCGATTGACGGTTTTTGCACATACTGCGACGGTAAATGAAGTCGATGATACGACACTTGGCGATCACGTCATCACTGGGCCTTATGCGTTGTCGTCAGGTGGATCGGTCGTAATCGATGGTGTTATGAATGTACTCGGAGACAGTCAATTAGTTGCCAGTGGATCGATCAACGACACGGATGCTGCAAATGTAGATGTAGGCGGAGATGCGTCGCTGCAAGCTGGCATCGCCATCACCTTAGCCGATACGGCGAATGCTTCATGGCGTGTCGCTGGCATCACGACCGTCTCCACGCCAGGTGACGTCAGTCTAGGTCAAGGAGGAAATTGGGATTCGAATCGCTTGTTGATCGCTGCGAACAACGCAACAGTTACGGACATCAACGATGTTACGTTGAGTGATCATTCGATCGCAAATAATTACTCGATCACCGCAGGTGGTTCGATTGGTGTCGATGGCACGATGACCATCGGCGGCAACGGCCAAATGGTGGCAGCGAATTCGATCACTGACACCGATGCTGCGAGAGTGGTTGTTAGCGGCAACGCTTTACTAAAGGCCGGTGGACCGATT
>CAIYZV010000156.1 GCA_903930765.1 uncultured Pirellula sp. | reverse complement strand
TCGAGCCGAGTCGATTGAGGATTTCGCTTCTTCCGTTATGTTTCGGGGGTGCATCTCATGCTATCCATTCAGTCAGCAAATAAGGCCGTAGCTCTCATTGTTTTGTTTGCTGCGGCTATTATGTTCGGTTGCTCAGCCGAGATGGATTCCTCGTCCGAGTCCAGTAATCGGAATTTGGTCGTCCCAGTCCAATATCGCGGTAGCCCCAGAGGCGAGGTGCTTAAGAGGCTGTGCGCTACTGGCAGTGAAAGGAGTGAGATTCTGCTGGGCCAGAACATTGGTTGCACCAGTGACGGTACGGTAGCGCTTCGAGATTCCTTGAAAGCGGTATCGAGTCTCAATCGGGATGGAAGTTACCCTTCTGTTATTGGGATTGATTACGGTTGGGGGGAAATGGACCGGGAAAGCATCCGGGCTGCGAATAGGTTGCTTATAGCGCATTGGCAACGCGGGGGATTGATAACGATCAACTTTGATCCAGGGAATCCATTGACCGGGATACCGGACCCAAATGATATCACCCCGATCGATGTGTACAGGCTTTGTGAGCCTGGTACGGAGGAGAACGATAACTTTGCTCGTCAACTCGAAACAGTAGCGGAGGGATTGCAGGAATTGCAACGCGCGGGGGTGGTGGTTCTATGGAGGCCGATTCATGAACCCAATGGCGGTTGGTTTTGGTGGTGTTCTCATGATCCGGACAGCAATCGATGGACGTCTCCCAAGGAGTATCGGTTTCTTTGGAAGTATATCCATCGTGAACTGACGAAAACCCATGGTTTGGACAATCTGCTCTGGGTCTACTCGCCCGCGGCGATGGTGGATTCGTCGATTCGACCTACCGATTGGTATTATCCTGGTGACGACTATGTCGATGTGATTGGTATCGACCTCTATACGGACCAATTGGATCGAGCGCACATCGATGCACGCGGGGGGTATTCGCGGTTGCGCAAGTTCGAGAAACCCATGGCTTTGTGTGAGATCGGGGGACGGAAGCACGATGGAAGCATGGACACGCATGCGTGCCTGGAGGCCGTTTTAGAAAGTTGTCCAGATGCTAAGTACATGCTCTTCTGGCATTCATGGGGACCCGCCGGTAATCGCTCACGAGTCGCGATTCCGGACTGTCGCAACCCGAAAAAAATAATGAACGATCCTCGAGCACTTCTTGTTCGAGACACTGATGTCGTATCGCAGATGGAAAAAGTTATCCCAACGAAAAGTAAAGCGTCGTCGCGCAGAGCGGAATAACCCGCAAACATGTCGTAAACCGAGTCTCGCCCCGTAGCGAGCGTGTCCTTTCTGAAGTCTGTAGGCAAGTGATTGTCGTGCGCCATCAATCTCGTCCTACGATAGATTGCCCTCTTATTTCTATCACGCCACTTGGTACGTTCGTTGGATCAATCGAGTCATGAGTTCCACACCGACCATTAATTGTCCACAGGTGGCGTCGATTCCTGTGCTTCAGGTCCCATCGTCTGTTCCTATTGATGCAACACAGATCCAGCCGGTTCCTGTGTTGGCATCGTTGGAGAGTCATGCCGGGGCGGGGTTCTTTTGCCGAGAGTTTAAGGCCCGCTCTAACGATAACCAACTGCCACCGCGCGTCTTGGTCGCGGGATGTGGTGCTGGCCATGAAGCGGTCGCGATTCAGCAGGACCTCAACGGGGTTGTCGATGCGGTAGACATCGAAGATTTTGTGTCACCCGAGCTAAAGCTCAAATCAGCGGTGCGATTTGGTGTCGCCAGCGTAAGCCAACTTCCGTTCCAAGACTCGGCCTTTGACGCAATTTTTTATCACCACGTCATCGAGCATGTCGACGATCCTGTCGGTAGTTTGGCCGAGTTGTATCGAGTGCTCGCGCCGGGCGGGTGGCTGTTTGTTGGGACCCCGAATCGCCATCGATTGGTGAGTTCCATCGGAGCCCATCAGCAGTCGACTTGGGACGCGACCTTTGCGAACAAACTTGCGGACAACCTCCGTGATTGGAAAGATAGATTAACCGGTCGATTTCGCAACGAACTCGGTGCCCATGCCGGCTTCAGCCGGAGAGAGCTCGATCGAATGCTCGCAAGCTATTTTGATGAGCGGCATTGGTTGACTAGGCAATACCTAAAATTCAAGTACTCTTCTGGGCGTGCTGCGAAACTTCTACCTTTTGCTACAAATCGGTTCGTGTGTTGGTTTGCTGCACCGGCCATTTATGCTCTCTGCCGCAAATCGCCCTGACGCAATGGCTCGTGTCCTAGTCTGTGTGTGTGGACCCGGCGAAGCTATTAGGCCAGTCTTTAAAAGACTCTTTCGGAGTCAATTGCGAAGATGGATTCCATTCGGATCAGAGTACAATCCTGACCGCTAATTTGCTTCTGGGACGTTGCACGCAAGATGGATTCCCCAACGATCTAACAGCGTCCCCTTTTGCTGATCCACGATTGCGAGGTTGGTATTGTAGATAGCTAGGGCGGTTGCTGTTGCTGCAACTGCGTCGACGCGGGCTTGCAATGCAGATTGGTAATCGACGAGTGCAACCAGCAATCCTTCTTGGCCAAGTTCCTCAGGCGGGTTCTCGTACCGGATCTTCGAAAGATTTACCCACTCTTTAGCTTCGGTGAGTTGGCGTAGTGCACTTTCAAATGCAGCGAAGGATAGATGCACGGAGTTGATGGATTCCGCTAAATTGAAGGCGACGCTTTGCTCGACCGCAGCGAGTAATTCCGAAGATCTCGCGGATTCAAGTTCCGTTTGTCGAAACTTTGCAGTTGCGTTCCGGTTACCCATCTGCCGTGAGTAGACGAGTCCGAACGATAAGTCGATAAATTCGAACCGTGACATATCTGCAAGTGCGACGCCGAGATCCTCGTTGAGTCCGCCTGATCGTAACGTGGATCGGAAGTCGAGTTGAGGCCGTAATTGGTTACGGGCGACTTGACGTTGATTGGCCAGAATTTCAATCTCATGCCGGCGCAGAAGCAAATCTGGGTTGCGCTGCATAGCTACCGAGACTTCGGATTCCAACTGAAAGGATTGAATACGGAATTCCGGGGCATCTTGGGGTACGAGCATGGAGGCGGGTTCGAACGCAAACCCAGACATTTGTGCTAATTGAAGGCTCAGTTTTTGGATTTTTTGTTCCGAATCCAATTTTTGCTGGACCAGATTCTCAAGCTTCACGCCGACCCGAGCGACATCGGCATAAATGACTCTTTTCGCTTGGTAGCGGAATTTTTCGATTTCGAGCATTCGCTGGGAGAGCTCAATCGCTTCAATAAGCGCAGCGCGACGAACATTCGCGGCATGCAAGTCCCAGTAATGCTTCTCGATGGTTACAAGCTGCGTTTGGAGTTTTGACTCGACATTGAGCCGAGTTTGATCTTCCCGATTCTCAGCAATCCGAATCGTAGCTAGGTTATTTCGACGGCCTGCACCACGGAGGATGGGTTGAACACCCTGAAAGACGAGGCCCGCTTCGTTGTTTGGATTGAACCCATTGGGATTTCCAGCAGGGAAGAATAAATAGGCAACAGATGGTTCGTAGCCCACGCTCGTGGTTGCACCGGTTGCCCATTCCTTCGAGAGTCGCGTGATGAAGTCGATTTCATCACGCTTAGTAGCAACTGGAATACCATCTTGGGTAAACGATGATGGGGGAAGATTGTATTTGTTGGAGCCTACGAGCGATGATAAGGTTGGATCGAATCGTGATTGCGCGATAGTTATTTGTTGAGCGGCAATCAAAGGGTCCAGTTGGGTGGTCGACTCGACGGTCACCTGCGCTCCGAGCGAATGGATTACCTTTTTATTCGTAATGGAGCTTTGGATTGCATCGACCAACGACACATTCTGGAGTTTTAGTGCGTCCATTCGGTAACCGAATGGGGGGGGAATTGAGTCCAACTCAGGTAGTTCTTGGGAAGGAAAACTATCGCCGGTGTTTGCATCGCTAATGCCGCTTTCGAGAGTTGGCGTCGAAACCGTAATTGAGTTTTGTTCTTGCTGGAGTTGAGTGACTTCTCTCGCGGTCGGAAACGCCTCGACTGATGATTCGGCTAGCAAGTCTGTTGGAGCGAAGATGCGAATATGCTTCAGTGGAAAGTGCGGCTTGGTTTTTGTACGCTCGCTCGCGGGTGAGCTTTCGACAGGGGGGGACTCCGCGTAAATAAGAGGTAAGCTTCCCCCGCTTTCGTGGGCTAACGAGGCAACTTGCGGTGATCTCGTTCGAAAGCCAGTCACTCGGATGGTTGCTGGTTTCGCCGGCTCTCTAGGTAACGGCTGGGAACTCTCGCGATTCGGGGGGGCGGGGCGAAAGCCCGTGACGCGGACTTGTATTGGCAGCGAGGAACCTTCAGTCGGCAAGTTTGAGCTCGAAGAGGTGGATGAGAACCCTTCCGAATCAGCGACTGGATGGGTGGGACGTACCGCTAGTATACGACCCTGCGCGTTCGCATTGCCTGCTAGGAGAACAAGTACGCCGAGCGATTGCAGCCGAACCCAGCTTTGCCAGCGTTTCGCAGGCAGTTTTTGGGTGGATGGTTCACGCCGGAACGCCATCATGCAATCCTTTTCTGGGCTGAATAATCCTGACAATCGGATTCTTGGTCAGATTCGTCACGTTGGAATCCGTTCCTTCACGCTAAGGAAGCGGGATTTTGGGGTACCGATGAATTGTTGGCTCTTGTTGAGTAATAACCGCAATAATCCGTAAAGTCAGCTTGGATTGTCTTATCGGGAAACTCGTTGTTTATGGGGAGTCTTCCATTGAACACAGCATTTGGGCAATTAATCTAAAACCAAGTGGTCGCCTTTAACTTGCGAGGCGGTTTTGTTTTCAATCAATGAATTCATAGGAAAGATTATTAATGGCAAAGTTCAGTTTGACCCGTCTCGAAGAGCGAATTGTTCCATGCGCGGTTGCCTGCGGTTGCTATTGCGGCGGTAGCGGCAAGGGGCACTCGGGTAAGGGGCACTCAGGGAAGGGTAAGTCGAACAAGGGGCACTCGGGCAAGGGACGATCGGGTAAGGGGCATTCCCACAAAGGACGTTCCGGCAAGGGTGGAAAGTGCAAGTAATCTCTGGTGAAATCCAGGTATCTTGAAGTTCCTCAATATGAGTGAAGAGCCACGATGTGTACTCGCTACACGCCGTGGTTTTTTTGTTTGGTCACCCGAGAATCGCTCCAATATGGTAATTCTGGCAAGGCCGGCCGTAACAACCAGAAAAAGCAAGATATTTGATACATCTGCACGAAACTGTGGGACTCTGGCGAGATCTTACCGGTGTTGCACGCAGGCTTTTCGGGCGTGGAATTAAGCTGGAGGTGAGCGTAGGGTTGGACGGCGTAGGATTGTCACTTGCCTACCCGTCAAGCAGCACTTGAGACACTTAGATGGGAGACATGGTCGTGGAATCAGGCACCGCAGCGCCGTGTGATGAACAAAGTGCCCCAGACGATTGTCCGCAATGCGGAACAGGCCCTGAGACATACACCATGCTCAAAGGGATGTATAAATTTGACGTCGACCTCGCACGCTCGATTGTGTCCGATGGACGCGAACCGCTCGCACTTGACATAGAAGATGTTAAGTACGCGCTGGAGTGGTCTGTCATCCACGAACCGCACCTCGACCACGTGGACCTGACCTACCCAGGTATCATAGCGCACTACTGGTACCCGGATACATCAGGGGAGTTGCTGCACGGGACTGTTCTCATCGATGGGCATCACCGCGCTGCCAAGGCATTACAGCGTAACGTACCGTTTTATGTGGTTGTCTTAACAGAAGCTGAAAGCAAAAAGGTAACCCTTCGATCGCCCGAAGTTGGCGTTGCGATGGAGTGAGGTAGTGGGTAACCCTAATCTTGCGCTGAAATCGATCGCTGAGTCAATCGCTCCGGAGGCGGAATCTGAGCTGCTGCCTACGTTAAAGCCTTCCGTTCTACTTGTGGAGCTTGGCGGCGGTGAGTATGTCGTCAAAGATTCGAATACGCAGGCTTATTTCCAAGCCGGTGAATCGGAACATTTTTTGCTTCGTAATTTAGCCGAGGGAATTACTTACCCGGAGTTGAGGTCGCGTTACTCATCGCGATTTGGCGAGGATCTCGAGCGAGCGGATTTGGATCCTTTTTTGGAAACTTTGGTTCGTCGTAGATTGATGGAACCAACATCAGGGTTCACGGTTACCAACCCCTCGTCAGTCGATCGACTCTCATCGAATGAATACGCGGAAGATGATTTCGAGATAGAGCAAGATGGCCCGCTGAGTCGTTGGGGGAAAGGAAGTCTACTCTACTACCGATTGCCGTTGCTCGATCCAGACAAACTCCTGGCTCGCATTGTCAACACGGCACCATGGATTTGGACCAAAGGCTTTTTGCTGGCGTCACTGATGATGATGCTGTGTGCACTTTATGTTTTGGCAAGCCAAAGGGATGCCTTTGCTGTATCGGTCGGATACGCATTGCGGTGGGAGACGTTGCTTTTGGTGGGGGCTATATCTTTTTTCGTGACAGCGCTTCACGAAACCGCCCATGGCGCGACGTGCAAACGATTTGGCGGAGAAGTGCGCGAGGCAGGCGTGCTCATTATGATGATGATCCCGTGCATGTATGTCAATGTCTCCGATGCGTGGACGATTAAAGAACGTTGGAAGAGGATGTTGATCACGGCAGCAGGTGGATACATGGACCTGTGCATGTGGGCAATTTGTGTCTTTTTGTGGAGGATATCACTTCCCGGAACCTTGTTTCATCATCTCGCGTTCATCGTCATGTCGACATGCGGTGCGCGCGGTTTGATCAATTTCAATCCTTTGCTCCGTTTTGACGGGTACTACCTGCTTGGGGATTACTTAAAGATATCAAATCTCTATGCGCAAGGTCGCGAGTATTGGATGCGTCATCTGGTTTGGTTTTTTTGGGGTGCGGCGCGGCCCGAGAAGCAGGAGCGGGGTGTGACCCTTCTTCTCTACGGATTGATGAGTTGGAGTTTCGCAGTTTCCTTTTTGAGCTTTTTACTTTTGAATTTGATGGGCTACGTGAGCCTCCGGTATGGCGTTCTGGGTTTTTGTTTTGGAGCAGTTCTCATGACTTACGCAGTTCGACGGGTTTTTCGAGGCTTCATTGGGACTGAGTTCATCGAGATGTTGAAGTCTCGTACTACTCGGACACTTGCGTGGCTCGGGGCACTGGGCGTCGGTGCCCTTCTTCTGTTCCTCGTACCTGTTCCTTATTATTCCGTTGGTGAGTTCGAAGTTCGCCCGAGCGAGTCTGTTGATGTGCCATTCCCCGTTCCTAGTTTCATCCAAGACGTCGTCGTCGACGATGGTGCATTTGTCAACCAAGGAGACGTGTTGGTGCAGTTGCGATCTCCTGATTTGGTGAGTCAAATCGAAGCGAAAGAAGCCGAACTCAAAGAATCGATAGCCAATCTGCAACGGTTGAAAGCTGGTTCCCGGCCCGAGGAGATCCTGGAACAAGAATCCCGGGTTCGGCGATTAACAAGCTGGTGCGAATTGGGACGCGTCGAAGTAGAGACGACCAAGGAAGCCTTGAAACATCAATTGGAAGCCCTTGAACATCGTATCGGTCAAGCGAGGACTGAGTTGCAGCATGCCGAAAAGGCGATCGGACTTTCGGAACGGCTTGCGAGGCAGGGCGCACTCGCTGAATCGCAATTGGAACGTGAAAGGACGAAGATGAATGTGCTTCGGCAGAGAGTAGCCGAAGTGGAATCGCAACGATCGGTTGCGGCGACCGAAGGTGTACGAGTTGCGATGGCCGAAATGGCCCGCCGAGAACAAGAACTTGCTGATGCGGAGGCGAAACTTCGATTGCTTAAACTAGGTTCGCGCCCCGAGGATATCGCCGCTGAAGAGGCAAGGAAAGAAAGGCTTGCAGAGGAGCTGGACTTTCTAACAATTCAGATTGAAAGCATGAAGGTAATTGCCCCCGTTTCCGGCCATGTTTCCTCGTCCCGTTTGAGGGAAAAAACGGGAGGGTTTGGAGCGAAGGGGTCCTTGTTATGCCAGATTCAGAGGCAAGGCTTGGATCGTATAGAAGTCAATTTGCCGGAGGATGATTCACTGACAGTTACTCCAGGCCAGCAGGTTACTTTTAAGGCCAGAGCATTACCATTAGAAACGTTCCATGGAGAGATCGTACGTATCGCGCCAACCACGCAAAAGCCCGTAGACCCCTTGGTTCCACAGAAGTCAAACACCAAACCGACGCTGGTTCTTCATTGTCGCATCGAGGGAGTAGACGGAAAGCTCAAGTCAGGGATGAGTGGTTTTGCTCGTGTATCTAAGGGATGGAGTACGTTGGGTCGAGTGATTCAGCTAAAGGCGTATCAATACCTACGAACCGAGTTTTGGTGGTAGTTGCATCGATTAACTCCGGTGCTTTAGTACACGGTTGATCCTTAGTTGTGAGGTTCAAGCGTTGAATGCTCGTATTCTTTTGATTTCTTTGCACTCGCTGTAAACCTAGCAGTCGTTTGGAAACTAAAAGCGGAACGGTGCGAGCCTTTCGGTAAGTTTCGTTTTACCTGGAGAAACCTGGTAATTTTGCGGTCCACGGCTATCGTGTCGAGCGTTTTTCATCGGGCTTTTAGGCTAACACCCGCACACGAGAGAATGCAGGCCGAAGACCGTCGTGATACCGTAGGTACCGGTTTTGCGGATTCTATGGGCATTCCTTCCATCGGGGACGTATCTGCCTGCATTGCTGAATCGAAAGGTTTTACTGGGAAGTCGGGAAAACTTCGCATTTCTGCGCGATTCGCTGTTCTAAGGAAAACCATAACCTAGTTTTTTAACAAGGCGGATAGTCGCAGTGAAAGGGTACACTCAAAGCCATCGGATATCGCACAGGATCAAAACAGAGACTGTCGAGCCCATTTGGGCCGCAATGGAGAGCTGGTGTCCCCAACTGATCTTGCCCAGGAGCCATAAAAGATCGCGATAATCGTTCTAGATTAGGTTAATCGCAACGCTTGATCCCGATCTACAACGAGGAGATTGTGCCATATTCGCTCCCGTACCCTACATTAGATCCATAGAAAAATAGAATTCAGATCCCTCCTGTTTTATGCGAGACTTCGGCGTGGAAATGGAACGAGTACAACTACCAACAAGATGGTCAGTCAAGCGCATTCGAAGACGAGGTGCTGCAGCGGTCGAGTTTGCAGTCGTTTGTCCATTGTTCCTGATGTTGCTGGCTGGGATTGTAGAGATTGGACAGGCGACACGCGTCAATCATATGCTTTCGACCGTCAGTCGCCGTGGTGCTAGATCAGCTTCGATGAGTGGCGCATCGTCTAGCGTGATTGCATCTCGTGTGAAAACGCAATTGAGCAAAATGTGCGGTTTGAAGGAACAAGATATCATCGTGACCGTAGCCGTAGCTGGAGACAAAGCGAAGGATTTGAGTAGCGCCAATAAGGGTGACGAAATCGAGGTGTCGGTGAGAGTTCCTTATTCGAAAGCGGGTATGGGGGTTTATGCAAACCTCTTCTCTACGATGGACTTGAAAGCAAATTGTTTCTTTGAGCACGAATAGATGAACCAATACAACTTGAAGCCAAGTCGCATGAAAGACCGTCGCGGAGCTATCACCGTACTTTCAGCGATCTGTTTGGTAATGTTGATCGCCTTCGTTGCGTTTGCCGTCGATCTGGGAATCATGTCGACAACAGACTGCGAATTGCAAAGTGCCGCTGACGCAGGAGCGTTGGCAGGCGCGAGGGCCCTCTCGAAGAACAGGGCGTCTGCGATCAATGCCGCGTGTGCTTGGGCGGGCAAGAACAGTTCGTCAAAGCAAGCCATTAAAATGATCGCCGGTCAAGACGTAGAGATTGGCGTCTGGGATGACGTAACTGCTAAGTTTTCAGCCTTGCCCGAATCATCAACGACGGTTGCCAACGCGGTCAGAGTCACCTGTCGGCGTGATGCGAACCATGGGAACTCTGTTGGGCTATTTTTCGCCCCCGTCTTAGGTGTCAGCACTGTTGGGATGAAAGCGACTGCAGTTGCGGTCAATAAGGGCGGAACCTGCGGGGGCATCATGGCTCTTGAGAAGATCTATTTGAACGATAGACAAGTCGGTCGGGCTTCTTACACGGACAGCTACGATTCCTCTAAGGGAGCTTACTCACCATCAACTGCGGGTAAGAACGGCGATGTTTGTACCAATGGGCATCTGACGTTGAACAATAACTCACAAGTCAATGGTGACGCCCGTTGGTGGAAGTATGCCAAAACGCCGAACGCAAGTGCTAGCCAAGTTACCGGCAAGTTCGAGAGTTTCGAGGAGCTGATACAGTTTCCCGCAATTGATCCAGGGGATGCGGCTACCAACAATTTGAACAGCAAGATCAAGCTGAGCAGTAAGGGGGCCACCGTTCTGACGAATGGTCAGTTCACGTTGACGGGCGTGAATGATTCGATCACGTTAGCCCCAGGTACATATTACTTTTCCACGATGACCGTCGCAGGTGGCTCCACCGTGTTTGTAACGGGGCCAACCTACATTTATGTATTGGGGCAAATCGATTTACGGCTGGGGAATTTGGTGAACACGACCAAGATTCCTGTAAATCTTCAAATCTACCCGATGGGTTATGGTACTTACTTCTACCTTCCGTATTATGGTCAACTGCATGCGAGTATCTATTCCACCCAAGCGCACATCTACCTCGATGAGAAATCGGCACCGGTGAATTTTGAATTCTTCGGGAAGATGGTCGGTCAGAAAATACGGGTTTGGGATACGGCTCTTCATGTGGATGAATCATTGGCGTTTGGAGGCTTGAGGTCCGGTGGCGAGCAAATCGGAAAATCGGGGATAACTCTTGTCGAATAGGATCGACCTAGAGAGTTGTGTCGAATCATTCTGGGCGGGAATCGTGTGACTGCGAGTGTATAGATGAGGAAGTCGATTTTCGGCTGGGGAGTGTTATCAGTAGCGTGCATCGTTGTAGGCGAACGCCTAGTCTATTGGAAATTCGATGGTTTGGGATCACTGTCGCCAACCCCGAATGCTGCGTGCCTACTGAGCCATCTCCAAGCACAAGACGTCGGCAATGTTAGCCCAGGCATGGAGTTGAATGTTCCTTTTACCATCGCCAACGTAGGGGCGAAACGCTTAGTGATCAACAAAGTGATTTCGGGTTGTGATTGCGGCGCGGAATCGTTGGAAGGTGTTTGCATTGTTCAACCCGGGGAACAGCGGAAGCTTCAGGTTCGGATGACCTCAAGACTAGAAGATGGACCGTTTTTGCAGGAGGCAGAATATTCTACCAACGATCCCAAGAACCCACGTGTTGTGTTTTCTATTCAAGGAATCGTCGGATCGCCTTGAGGACCCAATTTAGGCATGAGAAGCGAGACTATCCGCAATCGTCGAGGTAATTGCTCTGGTAGCGAAACGCACTAAGTTCGTGATTCCATGAGGTAATCAGGGATGTTCCGTCAGACGGACTGTCACTGAATGGGCCATCGCAATTCAAGACGTTGCCCATCACGCAACACCGTGGCATTTAATTGAGTTGGCGATAGGTGGCTGGAAAGCAGCGTTCCAATCAGCCGGCTTTCATCGATGGGACCGTGAATCCCCTCAATGGCGAGTATCACGTCCCCCTTCTGAAAGCCAGCTTTTTTGGCAGCTGCGTGCTCGCCATATTCACCAAGTCCATGAACGATCAAGCCTAGTTCTTGGGATTGGAGGCCGAGCGATTGGCGTTTGGTGGCGTCTAATGTTTTCAGGACCATTCCCCCCAGTGCCATGGCTCGCATCTGCCATGTGCCGACTCGGGAAGAGATGTCGCTCTGAGTTCGCCAACCGGCAGGAAGCTCCAGGGTTAATTCGGTAGAAGTACCTCTTCTCTGGACCGAGATCGATTTGGTATCGACGTCTTTGGAGCGATGGAGTGCCCAAGCGATATCGGCAAGTGATGTGATAGGTGCGCCATCGATCGCGACGATTTCATCGTCTTTCAGAATGCCTGCTTCCGCGGCCGAGCCATCGGGTTGTAACGATTTAACCGTTGTTCCCGTCTTTTGATCCACAATGATACCGATGGCTTTGGGGTCCGGCATAGGATAAATCAAGTCCTGCGGAATCGCTTCACCCTTTTTTCGGTACCAGGCACGATAGGCATCGCCGATTTGGTGGCAATGGACGCAGCTTTGAACCACGTTTCCTTCCCAATTGAGTTCCCTTTCATACTTGCCAGCTAGACCAGGGATCTCGATCGGCAGTTGGAATGGAGTAGGGCCACCTTGTTTGAGGGTAAGTTGGTCTTTGGCTGCTCCCCAGTCATCGAACAAGAGTTTTGACTTTCGAAGCATCGCTTGGAAGCTGGCGGTAGAAGTTTCTATTTCGTCAATTTGATGCTGCCACGAGCCGTAACGGCCGATTAGCTTGCCCTCGGGATGGAAAACCAATGTGGAGAACGAGAGGTCATAATCGAATTGAAACCTAGATAGATCGATTGCATTGGCGTTGATGAGACGCACGCAAACAAAACCGTCAAGCAGTGGTTGTAACTCTTTCGCTCGTAAAACGCTTTCATCGATGCCAGTGCATGCTTTGCACGGGACGCAACGAAGGACGACGAGCAATGGCTTGTTGAGTTTCTTTGCCGCATCGAATCCGGTTTCTAGGTCGTTGTAGAGCCAACGAGCATCGCTGCCGAGAGCTTTCTTATCATCTCGGACTGCCTTTTCTCGGCGGTTCTTTTCATCCCCATGTACAGGTGCTGCGGAGATCAGAAACGTGACAATGAGCAACCATCGATACGACCTTGACATAAATTCAGATTCCTCTGAAAGATTTGAGATTTGATCAAGCCCACGTTGCTGCAGTCGATGATACGAATTGCGATGGATGGGTAGGCTGCTGAATACTTCTTTTCTTGTTTAGGGCGACATCGGCAGCGTCATGAGACGGTTCATGATGGCAATCACGGAGGATAGCGATGCGTACCGTTCTTTTTCAATACACAGGTTGCAACATTCGTTCGTCGATAAATCGCTGCATGCATTCGAAAAGTTGAATGCGTTCTGGTTCCCAATGCATGTCGTGATAAAGGTCGGGCCATTCCATCCATCGGCATTTGTCGTTGGATCGGGACGCAAACTCACGGCTTGCCGGGCACGATGTGATGCGATCTCCCGTGCCGTGCATTAAAAGGAGTGGGGTGACTAATTGAGAGGCGTTGTCGATCGCCCATTCACCAGCTTCGAGCATGGATAGTCCAAGCGCCGCGGAGACTCGCTGATGGACCAATGGGTCTTTTTGGTAGGCTTCGGCAGCGGCAGGATCGTGTGAGAGCTCACTAGGGTTGATATCCGTTGATAGGGTGAGGGTTGGCCAAGCCTTACCGAGGAGTTTCGCGACCGTCAGCTTCCACGCAGGTGGTGGGAACGTCGTACGAAAGAGGGGGCTGGTGGCAATGGCTCCTGCCAATTGATTCTTTTTCCGTAGGATGTAGTTCACAACGACGCTACCACCTAGGCTTTGGCCATAAAGAAATATCGGGACCCCAGGATACGACGTGACAAGATACTCTTCCAGGCGTCCGACATCCTCCACCAGAGTATCGAAATGGGGAAGCCTACCTCCTGTCCGCCCATGCCCGCGTTGATCGATCGCGATCACCGTGGCACCTTGGTCAACAAAATGCTTTGCAACGTGCTCGTAGCGTTGAGCATGCTCACCTAGTCCATGAACAATACCTACCACGAAACGGGGTGGGTCGTCTCCAACCCATCGACGGCACATGATTCCGGATTCGCGAGAATTGGGCTTGGTTGGCAGTGCCAGATCATGGACGTGCATTTCGGTAGAGCGTCTCCTTCGAACGTGTCGTGGATGGCACGAGCAACTAACGATGTCGGGACAGGAATGAGGTCAACAAAAAACCGTGCCAATCCAATTGCGGGCGTATCAGATGGCTACTTGAGTTCGGGATCCTTTTCCGCGTCGGATTTGTAGTAAAGTTCGGATGGAATCAACAGTTCCTGGGGGACTTGATCGCCACCGAAGTACTTGATGATCTGCTCGATGGTCATGCTGCCAATCCGATCAGGAAACTGGATCGGATCGCAAAGGATCTTTCCATCGCGGATGGCTTGTTTGCCGGTGATCTGACCATCGAACCCGATGATTTTCACTTGTGCTTCTTTGTTCACAGCTTCCAATGCGGCTCGTGCTCCGAGAGCAGATGGGTCGTTGATGGCAAAAATCGCCGCTAGGTCGGGATGAGCTTCGATCGCATCCTTGGCAGCTTTAAATCCTTCATCGCGGACCCCGCCACCGTCGAGTGTGGTCACGACGTCGATTTTGTCTCCGGTTGCTTTTTCATTGTGAGCATTGACGACCTCGAGGAATCCCTTCACCCGCATTTGGCACGATTCGGCTTGTGGGAAGTGGAGTATCGCGACTTTACCGCCGGTGCCGCTGAGAAGTTTGACCAACGCATCCCCCGCAAGTTTGCCACCTTGGAAGTTGTCGGTCGCGATGTGGCAGACCACTTTGGCCTGATCCCCTGCGTATTTGATGTCATTGGTGAATACTGGGATACCTGCTGCGTTGGCCTCGGCGATGGCTGGACCGATGGACTGGGAATCGCATGGATTCAGGACGATTGCGGATACGCCTTTGACGATGAAGTCGTGCACGTGGTCCGCTTGTTTCTTCACATCGCGATCGGCGGACAAGACGATGATTTCGTATCCTTGTTTCTTCGCTTCAGCCTTCATGGTGTCAGCGATCACGGTAAAAAATGGATTGGTGAGAGTCAACGCCGAGTAACCGATCGTTCCTTTACCACCCGAAACAGGCATTGGACTCGGGTTCGATGGAGTGTTTGCAGTGTTGCTCGTCGTCGCAGTTGGTTTTGAGTTATTGCAACCCGTTAAGCAAATAGCGAACGTGAGAGCAATGAGGATAGGTCTCAGAATCATCGGGGGTAGCCTGTATAAATAGGGCTGGGAGGATGGTGGACTCGCTTGGTTGCGGCGACCGTTTAGATGATACCATCTCAGCCGAGGTTTTGTGTATTGGGAGGCAACCCAATTCGAGCGTGATCCATTACCTGTAGCTTGAGCCCCATTGGAATTTATTGGGGTCAATATTGACTGCCTTAAGAATGCGTGCCGAATAACTGTGGTAACGTTGGGTCGGACTGGCAAACCCGTTAGGACCATACGTCATTGCCTTCCCAAACCTGAAGGAAACAGGCCCGCTGGTCATGGAGGTTCCGTCTGGGCCAACGGCAACGGGGATGACTAATTTTTGGCAACGACCACTGACCGATTCCGGTCGGACGGGCCCTGACAAAGGCAAAGGCGGGAAGTTTTTAGTCTTGGGGCCGGATGGTACTTATGGATCGATTTCGTCGATTGTACCATCGAATCGTAGCTCAGAACTACGAAAGACCGCTTTGCAAATTGACTAGCATCCCGCCCTAATTAGCCTGAAAGAAACGGCTTCATAGACCTCAAAGCGTGGTTTTTGTTGATGAAATTATTGATCCAAATCCCCTGTCTTAATGAGGAAGCAACCTTACCCGCTACGTTGCAGGATATCCCGAGGGAAATTGCAGGGATCGATCAGGTAGAAATACTTGTGATCGATGATGGATGCACCGACCGGACCGTGGACATTGCGCGATCCGCTGGGGTCGAGCATATAGTCTCGTTCACAGGGAATCGAGGATTAGGTTACGCGTTTGCCGCAGGGTTCGACTATTGCTTGAACGCGGGTGCAGACATCATCGTCAATACCGATGGTGACAATCAGTATTGCGGCGCAGACATTCCCAAATTGATCGCACCCATTCTTGCACACCGGGCGGATATCGTCATCGGTGACCGGCAATGCTCCAAGGTTGCTCACTTTTCATGGTTGAAGCGCAACCTCCAGGCACTGGGTAGTCGGGTGGTCAGTTTCCTCGCAGGTATTGAGGTTCCCGATGTTGCTAGCGGGTTTCGTGCCTACAGTCGAGAAGCGGCCTTAAGCCTGGTGAATTCGACATCGTTCGACCATACCGTCGATCATGTTATTCAGGCTGGTCGTCGAAAGATCGTAACCAAGGTGGTGCCAATCCGCACCAATGAAAAACTGCGCGAATCGAGATTGTTCTCCAGCATCTGGACGTTCATAAGTCGATCGATCGGAATCATGGTACGCGTGTATGCTTCCTATCGAGCGCTGGTGATATTTACATTCGCCGGTTTGGTATCACTCAGCCTAGGGGCCCTGTTGGGCTTGCGATTTCTCTATTTCTTTTTCTTCGTTGCTGCCGAGAGTGACTCGCATGTCCAATCCTTGATTCTAGCAGCAGTGCTTCTAATCGCCGGTTTCCAAATGATCTTGACCGGTATTCTTGCGGATCTAATGAACTCGACTCGCTCGATCCTCGAGGACACGAACTATCGGATTCGAAAGTTGGAATCCGGGGATCATGCACGCAAATTTCCAAGTGGTTAACACCTCCCGAAAGTACCGATGTTAGTTTTGAGCCTTGCGATACTGATCACTCTGATCGGCTCGATTGCGATCTTCGCGGTGCTGGAATCCGTTTTGGGATGGTTCCTGGGGAATAGTGCATCGGATGCATTCGACGTCGTATGGGCGGGATTGCTACTGCAAGGAGGCTTGCTTCTAGGAATTAGCTTGATCGCCCCGATCAACATCTGGACGTGGATGGTCATGATGGGAGGCGTGGGGCTTTCCCTGCTGAACTCCACAAGGATTAGGAATCGGCTTTTCCAGTCGTTGCGTCAAATCCTAGAAAGGGTCGGTTGGAAGGGGGCGTTTTTGGTGCTGATAGGTGTTGGGATTTATGGTTCTCAATCACCATGCAACTATGATACTTTGCTGTATCACCATCAATCGACACAGTGGTACTCGAAGTACGGATCCGTACAAGGTGTAGCGCTGCTTCATTACCGGCTTGGTTTTATCAGCTCAGCGTTTACTTTAGCCGCACCCTTTGAAAGTTTGTTCCCGCACCGATCAGCTACGTTGGTAAATTCCATCGCTTTGCTTCTGACTCTGTTGCAGATCGTAGCGGCGATCGGCAATATCGTGTCCGGTCGAGCGACAAGGCAGGATGTTTTTTGGTGCTGCGGATTTTCGATGGTGTTGTCGATGCATCTCCTATTCTTGGATCCAGCGTCAGCGGCCCCCGATTTTCTGGTAAATGTAGCAACGGTATCTATTGCTGGCGCCATCCTCAATCGGATCGATGGGGAGCGGGGTTGGAATGTTGCTGTTCTTACCGCGGCAATTCTATTACCTCTCGTTAAACTTTCTGCAGCGCCGGTTGCACTGCTGGTGTGCATCGATGCGATCCTTCGATGCCGGGAAGATCGGAAAAATGTCTTCGTCGTGACGGTAGGTGTCGGTGTGTTGGCACTCGCAGCGTTGATCGGCACATCATGGCGTCAAACTGGAAATCTAGTGTTCCCCATACCCGCCCTCCAGCGCGATGTTGCATGGGGAGTTGGGCCCGGCATGGCGCACGAGGTAAGTCAAGAGATTCGTAGTTGGGCACGTTGGGGGGGGCCAAGGCCAGAAAACAAGATCGAATCGGAGTGGTTCCTGGCTTGGATCCGCTCAGGTAAAGGGATTTTGTTCATGGCTGCAGCGTTTGGCAACGCCGCTGCGCTCGTGCTGATCGGCTTGCGGTCGAGAGGTCGATTGCGTTGCGATCACGCCCTTGTGATCCCCTGCGTTGGGCTGCTCGGGACGCTCTACCTGCTGTATTCCGCCCCGAATCCGAGGTTTGGTTTTGGGATGCTCATCCTGGGTTGGTGCTGGATTGGGCAAGAACTGGTGTTCGGTCCACGCAAACGATTTCTCGTGCACTCGCGGTTGGGGACGAGAAATTGGGGGACATATGTCCAAGTGGCAGCGGCGATGGTTATTTTGCTGGTTCTGATAGGAATCGGCGTTTTGCCGATCGATCCATGGCGGAGAGCGTTAAACGCTTTTTCAAAGGCTCCTTTAGTATCTGCAGCCGACGGGCGTTTGAACTGGTACAAACCGGCGGAGGTACCGAACATAGGGTACGAGCGTTCTGCAACTGGTCATATCAGTACTGCGTTTGCGATCGAATTTGAACGGGCTCAAGTCAACGACGTTGAGTACATCTATCCCGTGAACACCGACGTTTCCGGATCGCAGTCGATTCCTTGTTCCCTCCAAAAGATAATCGATATCGAATTGGCAGATCCTGTTCGAGGAATTACCGCTGGGTTCGTTCGCGGGCAAATGGAGACGTACCGATGGTATGGACGAACAATTTTGCCAAATTTTCGCTTGGATGAATAAATCCCAGGAAGTCCAGAATCGTATAAACGTCTGCTGCTCACTGTTTTGGACCGCTACAATAGGGTTCAATTGTGATTCACTCGTCGCGGTCTCGTCCTCCTAATCATTGCCTTGGAAACCTACGTATGCGTCCGTACCCGATCCTTGTTCTGTTCCTCGTTGCGATTCATTGCCTTTTCGTTCGTGGCCAGGAGCGTTCCTTTGAATACCAGGAGGTGGTGTTAGAGAATGGCTTGAAAGTGATTTCACTCGAGGATTTTACGTGTCCCATCGTTGCGGTCCAGGTTTGGTACCATGTCGGATCGAAAAACGAGGAGTTAGATCGCCAAGGCTTTGCGCATATGTTCGAGCATATGATGTTCCGCGGAACCGATCGGCTCAACGAGACGGGGCACTTCGACAATATTCGAAAGGTGGGTGGTAATTGCAACGCCTACACGTCCTTCGATCAGACGGTCTATGTGAACGAGGTTCCGAGCAATCAACTCGAGTTGGTGCTCTGGCTCGAGGCGGAACGGATGGCGTTTTTGAAAATCGATGAGAAGGGCTTCTACACGGAGCGCAAGGTAGTCGAAGAGGAACTGCGCATGGGGCACAACCGCCCCTACGGCCGGGCGCCCGAGAAAGTGCTAGCTGCAATGTATGGCGATCGTCCTTATGCGTGGACTCCAGGTGGGCAGATTTCTCACCTTCGAAAAGCGCCGATCGAGGAACTAGCTGCGTTTTGGAATAAGTATTACGTCCCCAACAATGCAACGTTGGTTGTGGTGGGTGCGGTCAAGCATGACGATGTGCGGAAGCTCGCGACGAAGTATTTTGGATGGATCCCACGATGCCCCGATCCGGAGCAACCGGAGTGCAAGCCATTTCCGATGGATAAACCTCGACCACCGATCGAGATTGCCGAAGACAAAGGTCCATTGCCACTCATCGGTTGTGCCTATTTCACCGTTGGCTCGGACCACCCAGACTCCGTTGCCCTCGAAGTTCTCATGGGCGTGCTCGGGGGTGGCGAATCAAGCCGTATCTATGTTGATATTGTCAAGGAGCAAAAGATCGCCCAGATCGCTATCGGTGGTTCGTTTTCATTCGAAGATAGTGGCATAGCGGGTGCCGGAGGTGTGTTGCTGCCTCTGGTTGGGGATAAATCGCTGCTGATGAAGACGATCGACAAGCATATCGAGCAGATCGTCAACGAGCCGATCACCCAGTCGGAACTCGATAAGATGAAGAATCAACTGCGTCGCAACGAAGTATCGGGGGCGACGACGGTTGCGAACAAGGCGTCGCGTTTGGGTAACTTTGCAGTGCTACTTGGTGATACCGATCGTATTAACCAGCGTCTTCAAGAAATCGAAGCGGTTACCATTGAAGATGTTCAACGCGTGGCGAAGAAGTACCTCGTTCCCAACAACCGCCGCGACATTAGGATCGAGCCAAGCACCGGAGGCATGCTGAAGTCCCTCTTTGGTGGCTCCAAGAAAACAGCCTCCAGCGAGGAGGGGCCTGCACCGAGTGAGCCGACGACCAATCGCATCGTCGATCGTTTGGGACCGAAGGCTGGTGCCTTGCGGCCTGCTGATTTTCCAGAGAAACCTCCGGTTTCTGGGCCGATCGATACAGTCCCCGAACCGGTTGTCGCTAAGAAGAGATTGGCCAATGGACTCAACATAGCCGTGATTAGCAATCATGAAGTACCCATGGTTTCCATGGTGTTGGGGATCCGCAGTGGTGCGTGGACCGAGCAGAAGCCTGGAGTGGCGGCGATGACGATGAGCATGGTTTCACAAGGGACCAAAAATAAGACGGCGAAACAAATGGCGGAGGTGCTTGAAAGCAACGCAATTAGCGTCGCGGGGGCAGCAGGTATGGATAGCTCTTCGATCACCGGATCGGCGCTTTCGGACAAGGTTCCGCTTGCGATCGAGTTGCTCGCTGATATGGCTCTCAATCCTACATTCCCTAAGGAAGAGTACAGCATCTTGTCATCCCAAACCCTTCTGGGGCTGACGATTTCGACCAAGACACCTGAGTATCTCGCCGATCGTGAGTTTCGTCGAAGTATTTACGGCGAGCACCCGTATGCGAGGACGGTCACAGGCGAAGTGTCCGATGTACGGGCCATAAAAATCGATGACATGAAGGATTGGTTTGCTGCCAATGTGCGACCGAATAATTGCACCCTGTACTTGGCAGGTGACATAACCTCCGAGGCAGGTTTCGAGCTCGTCGAAAAGTATTTGGGTGATTGGAAAGTGGATGGTGAGCTAAGCCTTCCTGCGCTCCCTGTATTGCACGAAAATCCTAAGACGCAAATCCTGCTGTATGATCGTCCTGGATCCGAGCAGAGCCAGATCCGAGTCGGGCACGTTAGCATTGGACGTACCGATCCTAGCTATAGTCAAGCGATGGTGATGTCTAGCATTCTCGGAGGTTCGTTCAACAGCCGGCTAAACAAGGCAGTTCGAGTCGATAAGGGGTTGACCTATGGGGCACGGGGCGGGGTGTCGGCACGGCGATTCGCGGGTGAATTTCAAATTAGCACCTTCTCAAAGACTGTAAGTACGGTCGACACGATTCGAACCATCCTGGACGTCGTCCAAACGATGCAGGAAGGCAATCCAACCGAGACCGAATTGGAAGATACAAAGACATTTGTTACTGGATCGTTCGCGGGCGATCGGGAAACGCCGGAAGCGACCATCGGTGATTTGTGGCTCTTGGAAACCGAGAGCCTACCATCCAACTACCAAAAGTTGTTCCTGGGCGAGGTTACCAAGACATCCGCAGAGCAGGTGAAAGATGTTTCTGAGAAGCTGATCCATCGTGACGGGTTAGTGATTGTGGTGGTGGGTGAGGCAGAAAAAATCAAAGCTGATTTAGAGGCCATCGCTCCCGTGACTGTCATCAACGAAGAAACCTCCAAAAAGTAAAATCGGTTTGGGGGTTCGGTTGAGTATCTTCGTCGAAGTCTTTTTTGCGAATGCGATGAGCATGTGGCTACGTGCGCGGCTTCGGTGTCGCGCAATACCGAACAACACGAACCTCGCCATCGAACTGGCATTGGTTTAATTCCGATTCGATCATCGATTGAACTTTGTCGGCACGCCCTCCACCGGAGCCCGCACCGATCAAAGGCAATGCGATCGAGCCGTATCCTCGAGATCGGGCGATTGCGATTGCGTTTTTTACGGAGTCGCGTATCGAGCGTTCCGAAGAGCGCCAAAGCATGTTGATCCCAGCGACATGGATGATCGACTTGAAGGGGAGTTTTCCAGCGGAGGTTTCTACGGCTTGTCCGAGAGGGATCGCGCCAAGTCGACCTAGCTCGCGAAAGGGCTGAGTTCCACCGCGTCGCTTGATGGCCCCGGAGACACCTTGAGGAATTAGCAGCCACCAAGGAATGATATTCCTGTTCCAAGCATTGACGATGACTTCCACGTCTTGATCGAGCAAGTCCCCATCGACGATCGCAATTTTCATTTGGCGAACCTTGGCTTTGATTCCAGTGGGTCAAGTATCCGGAGCAGGCTTGGAAACTCAGTGTAGCGAGTTCGCGTGCCCGAGGGAAAAATATTGTGCTTACCAACCCTGTTGCTAGTCATGATCGAAACGTCGTTGGTGGCGATCGTTAGCGCACCTCCACCCGGCGCTCACGCTTAGGGCTCCGATGGGATTCGCTTTGCGGATTAAACCCGAGCCACGCGTGGTAGCAAGTGGGGCCGATTGCATGATTGCATCGAACGAAGGACCGAGTGTTTTCGTGCTCAAGTGCGCGAGCGGTCTGTGGCGGGGAAACGGATCGCGTTCGCGTCTAGCACACGAACAAATAAACGCCTAGTTGGTTCGGTCGGACTCGTAGGAAATCAAGTGCCAGGAGCTATTTCCGCACGCGGGGCAACGCATCAGTCGCCTAGGGGTTCCCTTCGCCTTCCACCGAATTCCGCCCAGTTCCCACACGGATCGAGCGTGTCCGCAAGGGCAACGCGCGATCCAGGAACGTGACTCGCGTTCCATGCTATCGCTCCATGACGCTGGTAAGATTGCTTTGAACAGTCTCTGGATGGCATTCATGGTTTTCGAATTAGTTTGGACTCGACGGATTTACGAGTTGCTGTCTAGACTCGGAGTGGGTTTTCGCGTTGCCGCAATCAATTCCTCGGCGCCTTGGTCGGATAACTCGTTCATCGCGAGAGCAGCCAGCGATTCTGGTATGGTCGATTCGAAAATGGTTGTCAAATCGATCGGGGTGGATACATCGCTCGCGATCATGGTGACGCCGTCGGCTGAGTAGACCTGGGCCCTCATCCGCAGTTGCCCCTCGCGCTCGGTGGCATGGGCAGCGACTGGAGCGAGGCAACCGGCTCGGAGCGCACGCAATAGCCCGCGTTCAGCTCGTACACAGGCGAGGGTCACGGGATCATTCAAGTTACGTACGGCTTCGATGGCGATAGGGTCCTGCGAACGTGTCTCCAATCCGAGGGCGGCTTGTCCGACGGCCGGTAGCATCTGCTCGAGCGATAGCTTTTCAGTGATGTTGTCTTCGAAGTTGAGGCGATGGAGGCCAGCAAAGGCGAGGATGATGGCGTCGTAGGAGCCTTGGGCGAGTTTCGCCAAACGCGTTTCTACATTCCCGCGAATGTCGAGAATATTTAGGTCGGGTCTGAGGTGCAGCAGTTGCGCGCGTCGACGTGGAGATCCGGTGCCAATGCGGGATCCTGAAGGAAGATCATTGAGTTTTGCAGATGAGGAGGCGATCAAGCAATCGGAGGGGTCTTCTCGCGGCGGGACTGCTGCCAAGGTTAACCCCTCGATGGGTTCGGTAGGCAAGTCCTTGAGGCTATGGACGGCGACGTCGCAGCGGCCATCGAGGAGCGCCCGTTGGATCTCTTTGGTGAACAGACCAACGCCGCCTGATTGGCCCAACGGGGTCGTGGTAACGTCACCCGTTGTTGTAATTTTCACCAACTCTACTTCATACCCATGCCGCGTTAAAGCGTCGGCGATGTAGTTGGCTTGCCACAAGGCGAGTGGGCTTTGGCGAGTCCCGATTCGGATACGATGCGTCATGTTTTCTTGCAAATGCTCGTGAAAAGGCGTATTCCTGGAAATGGAACAATTCTCGCTGGACCTCGGCAGGATGTTATTTCCTGGTAATATAGGGTTTCCTTCGATTACTGGCAGGGCAAGTCGCTAGCCATTCGTACCCTTGGTTTCCATCGATGCACGATTTTTTCCAACGAATAGCCGATTCCTGGTTCCCACGCGGCATCCTGGCCCAGGTGGAGCAAGTGGCAGAAAAGCTTTCCAACGAAGGCTTGACCGAAGCAACCACAGAAACGGTCAAAGCTTCTGCAGTGGCGGTTCAGAGTGTGGCAGCGACGGCGTCGAGCAAGGCCGGCTTGGATTTGCCCACGATTGTGCTTGCCAGCGTTGTGTTAGGAGTTCTGGCAGGGGCATCGCTGGTCGCGAGGCACTTGACACGTCAATCCAACCCATCGATCAACCCTGCGCTGGTGCAGCGATTCGTTCAGCGCCTTTGGGCGTGGTGGCTGATGTTTGCGATTTTGATCTCCGGGATGTTTTTGCATCGCTTCGGTACGATTGTTCTTTTTGGATTGGTGTCGTTTTGGGCGTTTCGGGAATTTATCACCATGACGCCAACGCGACGCGGCGACCATCGCGCGTTGTTTTGGAGTTTGGTGGTATTCACTCCGTTGCAATATGTGTTGATCGGTTTCGCTCAATCGGGCCTCGAATTTCGCGGATCGAAAATCGACTTTTATTCGATTTACAGTGTGATGATTCCGGTCTACGCGTCTCTTTTTATTCCCGCCCGAATTGCGATCGCCGGGGATCACAAGCGGTTTCTGGAGCGTTCAGCGCAGATTCAGGCTGGACTTCTCATCTGCGTCTATTGCTTAAGTTTTGCTCCAGCTCTTTTGGATTTGAACTTAATCCGATCGGATGGAACACCGTGGGACGGATCGCGGGCTGGATTGCTGTTCTTTTTCGTGTTGATCTCCCAGCTATCGGATGTGCTGCAGTGGCTATGGGGGCGGATTCGCAACAATCGGATCATCGCGAAAGACATCAGCAGCACACGAACGTGGGATGGATTGCTCGGCGGTTCGCTGTCGAGCGGAATTTTCGGGGCGATCCTCTATTGGGTGACGCCGTTCACGCCGTGGCAAGCTGCGTGCATGGCCATCGTCGTTGCCGGATTGGGTTTTGCAGGTGGGTTGACCATGAGTGCCATCAAGCGAGATCGTGGTGTCCGCGACTATGGCACGTTGGTGATGGGGCACGCTGGCGTCTTGGATCGGATCGATTCTCTTTGTTTTTCGGCTCCGATCTTCTACCATCTCACGCGGTTCTTTTTCAGCATTCCGTAATGCCTAGGTGAGATGTCACCCCGTTTGGCGTTCAATATACTTCAATGATCTCCAACGACGAGCCACCCTTTGCGCGTTAATTGCGATGTGGTATTCGGGACTGGAGTTGGATTTTTGATGGGGGAGTATCAAGTTTGGATCGAAACACAGGATGGATAGATACCCATGCTCATTTAGCCGATGAGGCGTTCTCGGACAGACTCGAAAAGGTTCTTTCGCGAGCGATGGTGGCGAGAGTCACGCGGATACTATGTGTTGGGGTGGACGCGGTTGCATCCGCGTCCGCGGTCTCTTTGGCCAATCGGTTCGGTGATGAGCATCGGTTCGGTGATGAGCATGCCCCGGCGG